>DASUGM010000048.1:0-50017 GCA_036274055.1 Vicinamibacterales bacterium
TGCTCTAACCCGAACATGCCTTTGGGATGTTCGAGACGGGATGAGCCAATGAGACGACTTTTCACGATTTCAGCTCTAATGACGACGCTGGCGATTGCAACGCCGGCGCTTTCCCAGACACCTCAGCAGACGCCTCCCCCGTCTACCGGTGCCTCCTCTGAAGAAGTCAAGCCAGCCATGACAACGGTCTCGGGCACGACCGGCCTGTGGTTCGTACCCACGGCCGAAGTGCTTCAGGCCAAGAAATGGTCGGCCTCGCTCTACCGGACCAACGTCGATGACGGACAAGGATTTTCCGACATCTCGACGTTCCCGGTGACCTTTGCGTATGGCCTCGGTGGCTACGGCGAGGTCTTCGGGAGTTGGGCGCTGATTACCCGTATCGACCGCGATACGCGCCCGCTGTTCTTCGAGAGTACGCCGGCGTCAATCGCCAATGGCACTGGCGGCGGCATCCTGCCGGATTACCCGCTGGTCAGAAAAGAGTGGACCGGCAATAAGCTCGGCGACTTCACGGTTGGCGGCAAAATAAACTTCCTCGCCAAGTCGAAGAAGGCGCTGGGCGCGGGCGCTCGCGTCATGATCAAATTGCCCGTCGGCGACGAAGATGAAGGCGCTTCCACGGGAAAAACCGATTTCATCATCGACGGGATCGTGTCGTCGCACACCAAGGCGGCTGAAGTGTCGGGCTACCTCGGCTTCATCACGCGCGGCAGTCCCGACGGCTACTCGCTGACCAACGGTGTCCGTTGGGGCTTTGGCGCCGGCTTCCCGACGTCGCGCCCGTACGGCTTGCTGTTCACGGCTGAGCTGTTCGGCGAAAACTACACCGACAAGATCATCACCGCACCGGCTGGCTTGTTCGGCGCCGACGGTTCCTTCGTACCGGTCCAGACGACGCTGAAGAACCCCGTCATCCTGAACCTGGGCGCCACCTGGCAACACGAGAACGGCTTCTTCATCGGCGGTTCGGCCAGCTGGAACATGAACATGAACGGCCGCGCTGACGCCGCGGTCGATTGCGGCGATGGGAGCGTCTGCGTCGGGTTCTCCGATGAGCCCAAGGACACGCAGGGCTTTCAGGTCCGCGTCGGATTCCACCCCGGAGCGCGCAACCGGATGTACGTCGAGGCTCCGCCGCCGCCTCCGCCCCCGCCTCCGGTCGTCGCACCGCCGCCAGCAGCTGCCAACCGGCCGCCGACAGTCACCGCATCTTGTGACCCGTGCACCGTTGAAGTGGGCCGCACCGCGACCGTCACCGCGACGGCGCAGGACGCCGATGGCGACGCGCTGACCTACCAGTGGACCGTGCCGGCCGGCTCGCTGACCAGCCCGACCAACCGTCAGACGCCATGGACGGCGCCGCAGACCGTCGGACCCGTGACGTTCACCGTGACCGTCAACGACGGCAAGGGCGGCACCGCCAACGCGACGACGACCATCAACGTCGTCCGGCCGACCGTGCAGGAGTTCACCTTCGAAGACGTCCACTTCGAGTTCGACCGCTACACGCTCAAGGCCGACGCCCTGCGCGTGCTCGATGAGGCCATTCGTGCGATGCAGGCCAATCCGACGCTGCGGATCACGATCGAAGGCCACACCGACAACATCGGCACCGCCGAGTACAACCTCGCGCTCGGTGAGCGCCGCGCCACCGCGGTGCGGGATTACCTCACCAGCCGAGGCGTGAACGCCGATCGGATGCAGACGGTGAGCTACGGCGAAGAGCGGCCGAAGTACGACAACAGCCGCGAAGAGACGCGCCGGCTGAACCGCCGCGCGGCGCTCGTCGTTCGATTGCAGAGCTACTAGGCAACCGCGTTCAAAAGAAAACGCCCCGGCGGGTCATTCTGCCGGGGCGTTTTCTTTTGGTCTTGAGTCTTGAGTCTTGGGCTTGGCCTCCGGGGTCGTCTATGAATCGCCGGTTGCGCTCGCCGCCGCGGTGAGCTGGTCGCGCGCGGCCGTCACCAGCGCAACCACTTCCGCGGGCTTCACTTTCGTCACCGTCTTGCTGGCGCGATCGCGCAGCTCGACAATGCCTTCCTTGAGGCCGCGCGCTCCGACGGTCAGCCGCAGCGGCATCCCGAGCAGATCCGCATCCTTGAACTTGACGCCGGGACTGAGCCCTTCGCGATCGTCGTGGAGGACGTCGAATCCGGCCGCCTCCAGATCTTTCTCAATCTGCTCGGCGACCGCGGTGACTTCGGCGTCGGCGGCGCCGAGGCTGACGATGTGGACCTGGTACGGCGCAATCGGCCACGGCCATGCGATTCCGTCGGCATCGTGGTTCTGCTCGATCACGGCCGCGACGGTCCGCGTAATCCCGATCCCGTAACACCCCATGACCATCGGCTGCTCGGCGCCTTGTTCGTCCAGATACAGGCACGACATCGACTTCGAGTACTTGGTGCCGAGCTTGAACACCTGCCCGACTTCGATCCCGCGGAAGGCCTGGTACCGTCCGGCTCCGCAGCGCGTGCAGGTGTCGCCCTCGTTGGCCATTCGGAGGTCGAAGAAGCCCTTGAACTGCTTCAGGTCGCGATCCGGTTTGAACCCGAAGTGATGGAAGCCTTCGCGATTGGCGCCGCACGTCAGGTTGTGCGCGCCCTCCAGGCTGGCGTCGACGTAGATCGGGATGTCGAGTTCGACCGGGCCGATGAATCCGGACTTCACACCGGCGAGGCGCTCCGCTTCATCGATCGGCGTCAACTCGAGGAAGTCGAGGCCGAGCATGTTTTTCAGCTTGACCGGATTTGGCTGGTGATCGCTGCGCAGGACGAGACCGACGTTGAAGACATTCTCGCCCTTGGTCGCCCGGAAGATATAGAACTTCGACGCGTGATCGAGCGGCAGCCCGTCATGGGTGGCGTCCCGGAACGCCCTGGCCTGCTCTTCCATGGCGGTAATACCCGGCGTCTCGAAATGCGCGGGGGCGAGATCGGCGACCGGTTCGGCCGCATAGGGATACGGCAATCGCGGCGCCTCCGTCTTCTCGGTGTTCGAGGCGTAATCGCAATTGGAGCAGCTGAGAATCGCGTCTTCGCCGCTGCCGGCCAGGACGTGGAATTCGTGGGTGAAACTGCCGCCGATGGCGCCGCTGTCGGCCTCGACGGCGCGGAACTTGACGCCGATGCGCCGGAAGATCCGCTTGTAGGCCTCGAACATCCGCCAGTACTCGCGATCCGCGTCGGCGTCGTCGACGTGAAACGAGTAGCCGTCCTTCATGATGAATTCGCGGCCGCGCATCAAACCGAAGCGGGGGCGGATTTCATCGCGGAACTTGGTCTGCACCTGAAAGACGTTGATCGGCAGCTGCTTGTAGCTGCGGATGATCTTGCGAACGATGTCGGTCACCACTTCTTCGTGGGTCGGACCAAGGCAGTAATCGGCGTCCTTGCGGTCCTTGAAGCGCAGCAGTTCCTTGCCGTAGAACTGCCACCGGCCGCTTTCCTTCCACAGGTCGCTCGGCTGGACCGTCGGCATCAACAGCTCCTGGCAGCCGTCGCGCTCCAGTTCCTGACGAACGATGGTCTCGAACTTACGGATGCTGCGGAGTGCCAGCGGCAGGTAGTCGTAGATCCCCGACGCAACCTTCTGAATCATGCTGGTCCGCATCATCAGCTGCTGACTGACGACGTCGGCATCGCGAGGGACATCGCGATAGGTTTGTGCCAAAAGCTTCGATTGTTTCATGTGAGGATCAGCGTCCGTCCTGAACGCGGTGCTTCCAGTGTAGATCGTCCCTGTCGGGGAAATCCGTGCGGGCGTGGCCGCCGCGGCTCTCTTCGCGCCGCACGGCGGCGCGCGCGACCAGACCGGCCACAGTGGCCAGGCTGGCGACGCGCCACGACGACACCGTGAACGCGCGACCGGCATCGACGGCTGCCTCTACTTGCGCGCAGAGGGCGGTGAGTTGATCGACCGCGGCCGTCAAACCGGCGCGATCGCGAAAGACCCCCGCGCGCTGCCACATCAAGTCGCGAATACCGCTTTCATCGCCCGAATCAGACGTCCCCTCCGGCAGTGGCGGCGCGCCGGTCGGCGCCGGCATTACGCGCGCCCGCGACACGGGCGCCGGCCACGATCTCGACGCGCCGTGCATCGCCTCGCCGGCACGGCCGCCGAACACCAGGCCCTCGAGCAGTGAGTTGCTCGCGAGGCGATTCGCACCGTGCACGCCGGTGCAGGCGGCCTCGCCGGCGGCATAGAGACCGGGCAGCGACGTCCGGCCATCGAGGTCCGTGGCGACACCGCCCATGAAGTAGTGCGCCGCCGGACCGACCGGGAGCCGATCGGTCGCCAGATCGAGTCCGGCCCTGCGGCAGAGGCCGGCGATGACCGGGAACCGCGCCCGGACCTCGGCGGCCGGCAGGTGCGCCAGGGTCAGGAACACGCCGCCGGTGCGCGCGGTCTCGGCGACGATCGCCCTGGCGACGCGATCGCGCGACGCGAGATCGCCTTGCGGATCGTAGCGGCGCATGAACGGCTCGCCGGCAGCGTTGATCAGCCGCGCGCCCTCGCCGCGCAGCGCTTCGGAGAGCAGGTAGCGCGGCTGCCCGGGCACGATCAGCGCGGTCGGGTGAAACTGCACGAACTCGAGGTCGGCGACCCGCGCCCCGGCCAGATACGCGAGCGCGATGCCGTCGCCGGTCGCGACGTCCGGATTCGTCGTGTCGCGATAGACCTGACCGGCGCCGCCCGTGGCCAGCAGCGTCGACGCCGCACGCGCCTCGACGAGATCGCCGCTGCGATCGAGAAACCGCACGCCAGCCACCGCGCCGCCGTCGACCACCAGCTGGACGACGGTGGCGTGATCGATTACCGACACGTTGGCCGCTGCCGTGGCCCGCGCCGCCAGCACGCGACCGAGTTCGCGTCCGGTCGCGTCGTGCGCGTGCAGCACCCGGCGGACGGAGTGAGCGCCCTCGCGGGCCAGGTCCGGCGCACCATCGGCGCCGCGATCGAAGGCCGCTCCCCACTCGATGAGTTCGCGGACAAACCGCGGTCCGTCGCCGACGAGGACGTGCACCGCCGCCTCGTCGCACAGGCCGTCGCCGGCAGCGATGGTATCGGCGGCATGCCGGGCCACCGAGTCGTCCGGCCCCATCGCGGCGGCGATGCCGCCCTGCGCATAGCCTGTACTGCCCGCCTGGGGATTCGATTTGGTGAGGATCAGCACGCGGCCGTGCGGCGCCAGCGCCACGGCAGCGCGCAAGCCCGCAATGCCGCTGCCGATGATCAGGAAATCGGCGGAAACGCGCGCGATCACGGTGGCCTGTTATCCTACTCGACCCGGGATGACGATCCACGTCACGAGCGCCCGCGGGCCTTACCAGGTCCTGATCGAGCCGGGCGCGTTAACGAAACTCCCCTCTCTCTTGCGCGCGCGCGGGCTCGACGGACGCCGCCTGGTCGTCAGCACGCCGCCGGTCTGGCGTCGCCATGGACGACGGTTGCGGCCGGTGGCGGGGCGCGGCGCGCGGCCGGCGCTGATTCCGGACGGCGAGCGCGGCAAGACCCTCGCGGTGGCCGCCCGCCTCTATGACGCCTGTCTCGAACGGAATCTCGATCGCGCTTCGACGGTCATTGCCTTCGGCGGCGGGGTGGTCGGCGACGTCGCGGGGTTTGCGGCGGCGAGCTTCCTGCGCGGCATCTCGCTCGTCCAGGCGCCGACCACATTGCTCGCCCAGGTCGACAGCGCCATCGGCGGCAAAGTCGGCGTCAATCTTCGAGCGGGAAAGAATCTTGTCGGCGCGTTTCACCCGCCGGCGCTGGTGGTCTGCGATCCGCGCGTGCTTGCCAGCCTGCCCGCGCGCGAGTTCCGCGCCGGGATGTTCGAGGTCGTCAAGTACGGCGTGATCGCGTCGCCGCGGCTGTTCGCGCGGCTGGAGCGCCAGCTGGACCTGTTGTTTGCCCAGGATGAATCGACGCTGTCCGCGGTGATTGGCGCCTGCTGCCGCATCAAAGCCGACGTGGTCATGGCCGATGAGCACGAGCGCGGCCCCAGGCGGGCGCTGAACTTCGGCCACACGGTGGGCCACGCCCTCGAGACCCTGACCCGCTACAGGCGATTCCGCCACGGCGAGGCGGTCGGTTATGGCATGCGCGCCGCGGCGCAGCTCTCGATGATGCGCGGCTTGATGACGGACGAGGCTCGGGCGCGTCTGACGCGGCTGATCGATCGGTTAGGACGCCTGCCGGCGACGTCCGACCTCAAGGTCTCCGACGCGCTCGATGCGATTCGTCACGACAAGAAAGTCGTGCGCGGCCGCTTGCATTTCGTCCTCGCGCACGGGCTCGGCGCCACGAAGATCGTCGACGATGTCACCGAGCGCGAGCTGGCGATTGTGCTGCGGGGCATCGGACTTACCTGAGCCAGCCCATTGGAATGCCGAGGCGGCGGGCGTCTTCTTGAATTGCCTCGACCGTCCGGCGATCGCCGAGCACGATTTTCTGCTGGCGATCGAGCTCGTCCATCGTTTTCTTCAGCTGGGCTCGCAGGCGTGCCTGTTCCCCAGTGTCGACCTGATTGACGATCTCGCGGGTCAGGCTGCTGACGCGCATGGCGAGGCCGTCGGCGAGTATCTGATTCCGGTCGAGCATCGCGCGGGCGGTGGCGATGCGAGTCCGCCACCACGCCTCGTCGCGCGGCAGGACCGAGACCGGGTCCGGCGTCGGAGCGGGGGCGTCGATCTCAGAGACAATCGCCTGCACCGGCAGATCGTAGTTCGTGTAAAGGCGCGTCGAACGTCCGACCAGCTGCCGACGAAATTCCTCGCGCGACGCGACCTGCCCGATCGTCTCAGGTGGCGCCAGCAGCCAGCCGATCAGGATCGCGGCGGCGGCGGGCGCTCCCCACAGTGAACTCAACGAATTTCCCGCCACGACAGGATGCGCACGCCAACCTGCCCGACGCCGTTGTTGAAGTCCTCGGCGTCGCCGAAGACGGTCACGCCCGCGCCGGTGGCCGATGTCGTCCCCATGAACAAGTGCTGATCGACGATGAACGGCGCGCTGCCGCGGCCCGCGGTCGTCGCGACAATCGGCGACTCGCCGGTGTCGATATGGCCGTTGCCGCTGGTGTCGTAGGCCGCCGTGCCCAGATATGTGAACGCATAGAGACGCGTCAACGCGTCCGAGCACGACTCGGCGGTGCCGTCCACCGTGGTCGTGAAAAACACGATGTCTCCGGCCACCGTCGGCGAACTCGTCGGCCGCTCGCCGTTGGTGAGCAACGCCGTCGAAATGACCTTCGGCGACAGATCCCTGGTGAAGGACACCGAGCCGGAGCTGGCGTTGTCTTTCACGCTGTAGAACTTGAACGCCGTGCCGGCGCCGGTCGATCCGCCGCCGGGCGTGCTCGCGGCCAGGAGGTCGCTGCCGGTGCCGAAGAACAGATACCGATCGGTCGTGCCGATCTGCAACAGCGCCGACGACGAGTAGATGGGCTGTGCGGTGTCCACCAGCTGTAGCGCCGTAATCGCTCCGGCGGACGTCAGCGTGAAACGCCAGTAGCGCCCGTCGATATCGCCGACGTACGCCCTGGTGACGACGTTGCCGCCCAGGTCGCCGGCGGCCGTGACGTCGGCCTGGACGGCGTTCTTGCGGCCGTTGGACACGTCGCCAGTGTCATAGCAGCCGGTACCCGAACACGCGCCGCCGCCGGCGTTCCCCACGGGCAGGCCGGTGTTGGCATCGATGACGAAGAGCGATCGCCCCGCCCGCGGCGCCGAGGTGCCCCGTCCCGGCAGCGCGTCTTCAATCGCCGGGAAATATCCCGAGCCGCTGATGACGGCGGTGACGGAACGGTCGGTAATCAGCGGTCCGACCGCGGGATCGGAGAACGTAAACCCGACCCGCTTCTCGACGTCGTTCGCCGTAGACATCAGGTCGCCGTAGATCCGGACCTGCCCGCCCGGGAATCCGTCGGTCAGCGTTGCGGTGTAACTGACCGTCGTGTCGAAGACGTTGTAGCGCGGGAACGCCCAGTTGAAGGTGATGCTCTCGCCGGGATTGTCGAACTTCGCCAGCAGGTTGTTGACGGCGCCGATGCCGTCGGCGTCGGGCGCGACGCCCATGCCGGCCTCGGTGATGTCGAAGGCCTGGTAGAACGTGCCGCCGTACGACTGGCCGATCACCATGATCGTCTTCCAGGTGCCGCCGAGCTTCACTTCAGCGAGTTTCGGCGAGCTGTCGACGAAGTAGTCGAAACGCTCGACCGACTGGCCGTCGAGCAGCGTCTTCAGCTTCGGCAGCAGGTTGAACGGGATGAACGCCCACACCTCGTATCCCGTGCGCGCGTCGACGCAGTGGATCATGCCGTCGTTGGCGCCAAAGAAAATCATCGACCGGCGGTCTTTGTGGTTGCCGGCGAACGTACCGACGCTGTCCTTGAAGCCGTAGTCGCTGTCGGGCGGCGGATCCAGCGACGGCGGATCCATGATCGCCGGCGTCGATCCGATGATCGCGCCGAGCGGCAGCGATCGCACGTAATTGATCAACGTCGTCGCGTCGGCGCCGCTGAGGTAGGGTGCGAGCGTCGACTGGTTGGCCACGGTGAACGCGACCATGGTGCCGCCGCTGCTGCCGCTGGGAATATACGTGTAGATATTGCGGGAGTCGGGCGAGGCTGGCGTCCGCGCCATGCCCGCGAGTGCCGGGCGGCTGTCGAGATCCGGCCACAGGCGGCTGCCGTCCTTGACGAACTTCCAGCCGGTGGGCTTGGTCGCATCGGCCACTGGTTTGAAGGTCCGGAACGCGCGCAGCCGGCCGTCGAAGCCCGGCAAGCCGAAGCCAGCCGTCAACATGAAGTTGCTGCGCTGCGGAATCGCCTGGCCGCTGGTCGGTCCGCTGGTCGAGACGATCGCCGAATCCGGCAGCGTCGATCCCGTCGCGTTCGGCGCGCCCTCCAGATTGACCGTGCCGACAATCGGACTAAGGAACGTGAAGTCGCTCGACTGAATCGCGTCGACGTCGACGGCCTTGGCGTAGCCGAGCTGCACCGCGTAGTTGACCGCGAAGGTGACATCGCTGGCCGTCAGTGCCTTGAAATACCGGCCGCCGCTCGCGGTCGCGATTGCGTTCAACTCGGTCTCGTCGGCTGCCGCCGGCTTGATGCCGACGACGACAATCGGGATGCGGCGGGTCGCGCCGCTCTGCGTGACGGCGGCGAAGCTTGCCGCGGTCGTGATCGGATCGTGGGTGTCGGCGTAGGCGGAGTCGCCGTCGTCTTTGCCGGCGGTGACCAGCACGATCACCGTGTTGCGGCAGGCGCGGCAGTTGGTGTCGGCCGCCATCACCGACTTGGCGTGCGTCAGCGCGTCAGCGAGCGCGAGATCGATCGGGCGATCGACATAGGTCGGACCGTCCTTGCTCGCCGGAATCAGCGGACCGGTGCCCATCGTCTGCTGGAGCGCGGTCAGGATGTTGGCGGTCGCGCTCGACGTGCCGACGCCGTAGACCAGCGCGTCGCTCGCCGCGGTCGTGACGCTGTAGTTGGGCCCGCCGGTATTCGGCGCGTAGATGACGAACGCCGAGTCACCACCGAGGCCGAGGCCGCCGAGGCCGCCGGAGTCGCACGGCGACCTGTCCCCCAGCGACGAAGACAGCGTCGCGTTGCTCAGGACTCGCACTGGACGATCGCAGTCGTTGGATGCCGAGGTGTTCCGCCAGACCTCGCCAGCCTGACGAAGCTTCATCAGGCCCCAGCGAACGAAGCTCTGGTTCTCGGTGACCGCCTGGGCGATGCCGGTCTTCGCGGTTTCAAAACGGGTCGGCGACCAGAACGTCGAGTAGTTCGAGGCGGTGCTCGGCACGGCGATGATGTCGGTGGCCGTGTATTTCGAACTCGCCGTCTGCGTAGTCTCGAACAGCAGGTTCTGATAGATGCGGCGGTACTGCGCGGCCGACACACCCAATGCACTCGCCACGGTGTTGTCATCGGTTTTGGTATAGGTCTTGACGTCGTAGACGTTGCCGTTGCCGTCGTCGAGCATCCGGAACGACGTGTCGACAACGACGATGACGTTCGGCGGCAGGCGTTTCAGGGCGATCAACGGATCGACCTGGGCGAGCGCCGGCGCCGCGACGGCGAAGAGCGCCGCCAGCGTGAAGAACGCGGCGTGCCGGGAGCGTGCTGAAACATTAGGAGTCATCGGATGACCATCCCGCCCGTGGTGACGTTCATGTCCATCGCCGTGAGAGCCTGGCCGGGCAGCTGAATCGCGGCCTTGCGGGCGCGCTGGTTGAGTTCTTCCTGACCGCGCTGGGCGATCAGGCCGCGTTCGATTTCGGTGCTGTCGGTCTTGGCGACGGTGACTTCGACGGCGCGGTTCGTGCCGTTCGGGCCAATCGCCTGCGCGTAGACCGTGATGACGCCGTTGGTATCGGCGGACGGGTCGTTGTCGGATTCGCTCGGGTCATCGGCGATCCACACCGCGATGTACGAGTTGCTCTGCAGGGTGGCGGTGCCCATCATGTCGGCGAGCGATCCGTAGGCGAACAGGCGCCAGATCGGGTTGTTGACGCCCCACGGCGCGGTCGAATCGGACTGCGCCTGCACTTCCGTGGTCATCGCGGCGAGGTCGAGGTGGTCGCCGTTGCCCGCGATCGGGGTCATCGTGACGTCGACGAACGACGACTTGGTGAGGCCGGAGAGCACGTCGTTCCAGCGCGGCACGAGCAGCAGGTCCTGGACGACGCGCTCGACCGCGGCGTCGGCGGCGTAGAGCGTTTCGCTGCCGGCGCGGTAGTTCGACGCGATCGCGCCTTCGGTGTTGCTCAACATCACCAGGCCGACGCCCAGTGATGTCAGCAGCACGGTCGCCATCAGCGCCATGACCAGCGCCGAGCCCGTCTCGTTGTCACTCGTGTGCGTGGCCATATGGGCTACCGTCCGAGGTTCATGTTGCGCGGCGAGATTTCGAACACCACGCTGTAATCGGGAAGGTTCTTGAGCGCGCTCGTGTTGATGCCCGAGGTCGAGAACTCGCTGCCGCTGGCGCGAAACGTCGCCGACGACGCCTGGACCCGCAGCGTGACGCGCACTTTCTTGACGCGAAACAGATCGGCGTCGAACCGGTTGTTGCCGTCGCCGCACCACGGGCCGTCATTGAGGATCGACAGCGGCAACGGCGCCAGCGATCCGCCCTGCATCGTCAGCGTTCCGAGGCCGGAGATGTTGTTCCCGGCGGCGTCATACATGCAGTTGGCCGTGCCCAGTTCAGGCTTCGGTTTCAGCGGCGGATTGGGATCGCCAAAATACTCGAATCGCACGCCGACCACGTTATCGACGACGGAGACGTCGGTGAGATAGCCGTCGTAATGACGCAGCTGCTTGTTGACCGAATCGAAGTAGTAGGTGTGCGAATCCGCCTGCGTAACGGTCGCGCCCGGCTGATAGGCGTAGCTCAAATCCTGTTGCCGGTGCTGCACGTGGCCGGCGGGATCCTGAACCTCGGTGACGGTGAAGAAGTCGAAGTGGCCCTGATTGTCATAGATCAGAATGGTCATGCCAGGCGTAAACCCGCACAGTTCCTGACCCTTCGGACAGTTGGGCATGTCTTCGACCTTCAACTCCGCCGACGGCAGCGGCATCGGGTCGCGGATCGTCGTCTGCGAATAGGTGTTGGGGATGTACGAAATCGTGACCGCGTCGTCGCGCACGACCGTGTAGGCGTCGGCACCGTTGAGCCCCATCTTGCGCGGGATGATCGGCGCGAAGAAGTTGGTCAGCGCGCCGGTCTTCGGGCCGGAGTAGGTCCCGGCGCCGGCCATGAAAAGGTCGCGGAACAGCAGGTCGCTGCCGACGCGGGCGCGCTGCTGCATGTCCATCTGCTCCGGCTGTGCCTGGGAGATGGTCACGTCAGGGTTGACCAGGGCAAACACCGCCCCGGTCACAATCAACATGAGCACGAGCGAGACCAGCGTTTCGGTGAGCGAAAAACCGGCGTCGGAGCGAGTGGGAGGGTGCGGGATCATCAGGCTGTCCTAACTCGATTTCCGCGTCCGCACGGACGCCACCAGCGCGTCGTCGGCGTAGCGGCGGCGCGGAGCCGGAGGGCTGTTGAGCGACTGCTCACGCCTCACCGTGGTCACCAGCACCTGAATCACGATCGTGTTGTTCGGATTGGTCGGCAGCGGTTCGATTTTCCAGCGGCGGATGTAGACCGCGGCGGCCGGAGGCGTCGTGCCGGTACCCACCCAGTTGCCACGCTGGTCGAGGTAATCGACGTAGCCGATGGTGTTGGTCTCGAGGGTATCGGTCGGCGACGGATTGAGCCCGTCGCCGGTCGCGTCGGGCGGAGTCTTGGCGAGGTTGGTGGTCGTGTCGCTGACCGGAAGATTCTGCCCGCTGTCGTCGAAGCCCCAGGTCAGCGACCGGAGCTGCTCCATCTTCTGCGCCGCCAGCGTGGCGGTGGATGTCTGGTTGCGCGCCGCATGCGTGGCCTTGATCGAGAGCGCAAACAGCGTCGCGACACCCAGGGCCATCGTCGCGATGAGCAGCATCGCGACGAGGACTTCGACGATCGTGAACCCGTCGTCGCGCCGAAGCGCGGCGTCAGTTGAGACGAACTCGTCCGAGCGCATTCATCGTCACCGTTTTGGAGTAGCTCCCACGTGTCACGGTCAGCGTCACGTCGCCGTTGAGCATGGTCACGACGTTCGACGCGCTCACCGAGTAGACGTTGCCCGCCGGATTGAATTCGTAGTTCGTCGCCGGCCCCGTCACCGTCGTCCCCGTCGGCAGATACACCACCGGCGAGTCGAGCGACGGCGTCGACTTCAACGAGTCCTGCGGACCCGGAGAGGGATAGGTCGCCGGGTCGCAGCGCGACGTGCTGTTGTCGGTCGCCGCCACACCCGTGACTTCTAGAATCCGGATCTGTCCGGCCGCCGGGCAGTTGAATCGCACCCGCAACGATCGCGATGTCGCGACGGCCTTGAGCCGGGCTATTTGCAACTCTCGCTCCACCAGGCGCGCCGCGTTTCTAGCGCGTTGTGATTGGAGGAACTCGTTGAAACGTGGCAGCGCCAGCGCGGCGATCGTTGTAGCTAATGCCATCACGAGCATCAGCTCGACGAGCGTGAAGCCCGCCTGGCGATGTCCTGAACGAGCTCTGTCCGGCCGGATGCACACGTACATGGGTCTCCTGCGGTCCTCAAGACCGCAAGCGCCGTTCCACCCGGGTTTTTACTGATTTGCGCAGGATTTCAGGGCTTCGAGGGGGGTGTCAGGGGGGTCGGATCGCATTCCTGTCAGAGGTGGCCTGATTCCGTAAGACCCCGTGCTTAACCCCACGCGTACGCCAGATACCAGCTCGCCAGCCGTTCGCCGTAGAGCGACGCCGCGAATGCGGCGACGGCCATGAACGTGCCGAACGGCAGCTTCGTGCTCATCGCCTGGCGGCCGGTCGCCGTCAAGGCGACGCCGACAATCGCGCCGGCCAGCGACGAGAAAAACAAGACGACGATGACGTTGCGCCAGCCGAGGAAGGCGCCGATCATCGCCAGCATCTTCACGTCGCCGAAGCCCATGCCCTCGACGCCGCGCAGCGCGTACCAGGCGAGACGGATCGCCTGCAGGATGCCGGCGCCGAGCAGCGCGCCGATCGCCGCATCGCGCAGTCCTGGCGGCTGTACGGCGCTGAACGCGAGGCCGATGACCAGCCCGGGCAGCGTGAGCACGTTCGGCAAACGCTGCACGTCGTAGTCGGTGCCGAAGAGCACGATCAGGATCGCCGTGAAGACGAGCCGCGACGCGAGCAGCACGAAATCGTCGCCGACGTAGAACGCCTGCAGTGCGAAAGCGATGGCGGTGATCAGCTCGACCGCGGGATAACGGGCGCTGATCGGCTGCTGACAGGAGCGACATTGGCCGCCAAGAAGCAGATAGCTCAGCACCGGCAGGTTGTCATACCAGCGAATCGGCGTCCGGCAGCGTGGACACCGCGATCCCGGCGAGACGATCGACTCCCCTTCCGGGATCCGCGCGATGCAGACATTCAGGAAACTACCGATCATCAAGCCGAACACGGCGGCGGCGGCCACGAGGGGCAGCATCATCGCGCGTTCATCTTCTTCGGCAACGCCCCGACCTTCGAGGTGGGGCTGAGGCTGATCGCGTGGCTGATCGGGTCGTATGCGAACGGCTCGCCGGTGGGATCGACCGGTACACTCGTGACCACCCGGGCGCGGACGAGCTCGTCCAGATCGGTCGGATACCGGCCGTTCTTCTGGTTGAACGCCTCGACGACGGCGTTGAGCCGATCGATGGTGTCGAGGGCGTCGAGCTTGAGCAGATCGCGCCGGGCGGTCTGCCGGATGTACTGCTCGGTGGAGGACAGCAGCTCGTTCAGCATCCGCCGTGCACTTTGCCGGTCACCGCCCGAGGCCATCGTGATCGCCGCCAGCGGCCGGATCCATTCGGGCGCGCGCGGCATGGCCGCGGCGCGCTCGAACCAGCGCGCGGCTTCCTGGTAGTCATTGGTGTACCAGTAGTGAACGAAGCCGATGTCGTATGGGTACTGCCAGCGCGGGTTCTTCTCGAGTCCCTTGAGCAGCAGCTTGATCGCCAGATCCGGGCGGCCCGGTCCCTGCGGCTCTTCGACGGCCAGCAGGATCGCGCCGAACCGATACGCGATGTTGAAGTACGGATCCAGCGTCGTCGTCAAATCGAGGAGCGGATAGAGGAGCTGGAATCGATCCGGTCGATCGGAAGTCCGATCGCGGCCGTAGTTCTGAATCGAGCGGATCCAGTAGATGTCGGCTGCCAGCGCGTCGAACGAGAGAAAGACGCGATTGGCGGTGCTGCCGGATCGCAGGTACAGCAGGCGCTCGGTGGGCTCGGGGAGATAGTAGCCGCGATCGCGCGCCCGCAGCACGCCGGCGGCCGCGCCGACGAGCACCACGGTGACGGTCAGCGTCGCCAATGTGGTCTTGCCCGCGCTCATTTGAATTCCCGGCGCGAGAAGATGCCAACGGCCGCGGCGATCGCCGCCATCGAGTAGATGGCCGCGTAAAGGAGCGTCATCGCGACGTAACCGCCGGCGACCGGCTGGCCCTGGACGATCAGGTTCTTGACGTCGCTGAAGGCTGAAAAGGCCGGGAGCGACCAACCGATCGCGGCAACGAACGTCGCCACGGAGCGCGGCACTTCGACGATGTCCCCGAAGTGCTGGAGGTCGTGGCTGAGCAGGCCGGCGATGAACAACCCGACGGTGAGCGCGACCGACAATAGTGCGCTCGAGCTGAACGTCGAGAAAAACAGCGCGACGGCGGTGAGCAGCGCCAGCTCGGCCGCGATCAGGGCGACGGCAATCAGCAGCCGCGGATCGGTCGCCGGCGCCGCCCAGGCACGCCGCTCCACTTCCATCGCCCCCCAGCTCATGTACGCGAGCATCAGGTAGAGCGCCGCCGTCATCGCCGCGAGGTTGACGAAAATGGTCAGGACCAGGCCGCCGTACTTGCCGACGATGAACTCCCAGCGCGGCAGCGGCTTGGCGAGGAGCGCGAAGATGCTGCGGCGCTCGATCTCGCGCGAGACCAGGCCCACGCCGATGAACACGGTCATCAGCACGCCGGCGAGCTCAATCGTCGCCAGGCCGAGGTCCTTGATGATCTTGATGTCTTCGCCCGCGGTCAGCTGGCCGACGAGAATCGACGCGGCGACGAGCAGCACGGCAAACCCGGCAATCCCGTAGAGCACGCGATCGCGCACGCTCTCCTTGAACACATGCCAGGCCACGAGCCCGATGCGACCGGCGCTGCGCCCGATCACGACGCCCCTCGACTTCGCTCGGGGCCCTCGCCTCGCTCTTTCGCCTTCGACAACGCCGACATGAATATGTCTTCCAACGTTGTCCGCAGCGGCGCGACCGAAACCAGCGTCGCGCCGGCGCCGGCGAGCTCGGCAATCAGCGGCTCCGGGCGGGCCGCGCCGGCAATCTCGATGCTGTAGCGGCCGTCGGCGATCCGCGTCACCTTTGCGACGCGGCCGGTGAGCCTGTCGACGACCGACTGCGCCAGATCGGCGACGACGACCTCCGCGCCCCCGGCGCCGCCGCGCGTCAGTTCCGCGAGCGTGCCCTGCGCGACCAGCTGGCCCTTCGCGAGGATGCCGACACCGCTGCACAGTGTCTCGGCATCCGACAGGATGTGCGAGCTGAACAACACCGTCCGGCCCTGGTCACGCAGGCGGATGATGAGCTCCCGCACCTCGCGGCGTCCAAGCGGATCGAGACCCGACATCGGCTCGTCGAGAATGACCAGCTCCGGATCATTGACGATGGCCTGGGCGATGCCGACGCGCTGGACCATGCCCTTGGAGTACTGACGTAACGGCCGCCTGCGATCGGCGTCGTCGAGCCCAACCTGGTCGAGCGCCGCGGCGGCGCGTCGCCCGCGATCCTCACCTCGATAGCCGAACAGACCGGCGAAGTACGTGAGCAGCTCCTCCGCGGTGAGCTGGTCGTAGAACGTCGGATTCTCAGGCAGGAAACCGAGGCGCTGCCGGGCCTGCACGTCGCCGCTCGGCTTGCCGAGCAACTCCGCGCGCCCCGACGTCGGCCGCAGCAGATCGAGCAGCAGCTTGAGCGTGGTGCTCTTGCCGGCGCCGTTCGGGCCGAGCAGGCCGAACACGCCACCGGCCGGAATTTCAAATGAGAGCGCGTCCAGCGCCCGGTGCGGCCGGGGACGCCAGAATCCGACGCGAAAATCCTTGGTCAGCCGATCGACTCGCGCTACGGCAGACACAGCCAGCTAGGCGCCCGCCTTTTTCATCTCGATCTGGATGGCGAGTTCGAAGTACTCGGGCGGCAGCGTGCCCGACTCGTTCGGAATCCTGACGCCGTTGATGTAGAACGTCGGCGTGCCGACGATCTTCAACGCGCCGCCGTCAGAAACATCGCGGCGGATCTCGGGGAGCTTCTTGGCGTACTCGCGGTCGAAGTCGGCGACATTGATGTTGAGAATCGCCTTGGCGGCTTCGCGGATCTTCTGCTGCGTCGTTCCCTGATTGCCGTAGAGCCACGCTTCCATCTCTGGATACTTGTTCCGCTCCCTGGCCATGCGCGCGGCCGCGGAAGCAAAACATGACGCTTCATGGCCGGGAATGGTGCTGCCGGCATTGAAATTACAGCTGGTGTCCCAGGGCCAGTCCTTGACGACGAACTTGACCGATCCCGGCTGCAGCCGTTCGAACTTTTCGAAGACCGGCTTGTACCACTCCTGGACGGTGCGGCACATCGGACACTCGTAATCGTTGAACTTCACGACCACGACCTTGGCGCCGGCGGGCGGGATCCCGAGATCGACTTTGGGCAGGGCGTTCCAGGCGGCGGTGAATTTCTCTTTGATGTCGGCGGACACCTCTCCGCCCTTCGCCGCCTGCGGCGGCGGAGGCGGCACGCCTTCCTTCGGGAAGAACGCGACCAGCGACGCCGTGCCGGCGACGAACACCACCGCCGCCAGCAACGTCGTCGGGCGCGCGAGGATCGCGCGGAGGTCAGAGAACAGTTGCAGCGGCAGTCGTGTCATAGAGATGGAACCAGTCGCACCGGCGATCACGAAAATTCCGATGACCGCGACGTAGGTGCCCATGCACAGCACGCACCCGGTCTTCAGGATGAAGAACGAGGCGTAGCCCAGATACAGAATGACCGCCAAACCAATCGTGGCGAGTCCGAAGATGTAACCGCCGGCCGAGGCGCTGTCCCTGCCTGGTTTGGCGAAACCGGCAATCAGCGCGACGAGGCCGAACCAGAACACTCCGCCAAGCGCGACCGGTACCCCGGCGACCGATCCGAAGCGGCTCATGTAGACGGTCGAACAGCTGAGCTTGGCGCTCAGGTCGCACGGGCTCGTGTAACTCGCGTCGGTGAGCAGTTTGTAGTGCACCCACGACGAGTAGGTCGCAAAGCCGAGACCGAGAAGGGCCAGGCCGAGGATCCAGGCGCGGGATTTGGCAGTCATAGAACTCGCCAATTTGTACCACGGCTCACCGAATGGCCGCCACATAGACCTCGCCGCGCTGGTTGCGGAGCGTGACCGTCAAATCGCGACGGCCGGGCGCCACGTAGGCCTGTAATTGCCGGGCGATCCCGAATCCCGCAGGTCGATCGCCTGCACACGCTCAGATGAGACGACGCCGAGGAAGTGGCGGCCGGGCCAGGTGGTGTGACTGCGCAACGACGCCGCGAGCGCCGGCGCGGCGGTGGCGGCACGATCCACGTCAACACTGGCCGACGGCGCGACGAGGACGAGCGCCCCCGAGGCTGGCACGTCCAGCGTGGCGCGGACGACGGACGGCGAACCTCACGGCTGATGCTTCTGCTTCATGCTCGGTGCTTGGTGCAGGTAGCTTGGTACTCGGTGCGGTGCAGATCTCAACGCGGCCAGCATCGAAATATCCCGGTCTCGGATCTGTCCCGACGTCCACCGCACAAAGCACGGAGCACGCCCGCACCAAGCACCGAGCAGCCCAGCACTAAGCACTGAGAAACAACACGGGCCCCGCGCCGGTATGCCCGGCACGGAGCCCGTGTCGTGTGTGTCTCGATCGCGACTACTGGATCGGGGTAACCGTCGCCGAGGCCGTGAACGGCTCGGTGATCGCCGCGTTGGCGGTGTTCTGCCAAATCGTGTTGCCCGCGTTCACCGCGAAGTGACGCGTGCCGGTCGTGCCGAACGTCTGCGGCGTCGCCGAGGCGAGGTAGGCCGAGATCGTGGCCGTGCCCGCGCCGTCGTTCGGACCCGCAACCGAACCCGCACCCGCGCCCATCGCGAACGTGTAGCCGCTCTTCACGATCGGGGCCGCATGGCCGAGGTCCGACGAGATGAACGCTTCGTTCGTGCCGGTCGGAGGCGTGCCGAGCACCGCGTAGCTGGCCGCGTAGCCGCCGTTGCCCCACGACGCCGTGTAAGCAACCTGCGACGAGGTCGTCACCTTCAGCGACGCAATCGCCGAAGTCTCGTTGCCCGTCATTCTGGCGCGCAACAGACCCGGCACCGCGATCGCCGCGATGATGCTGATGATCGCCACGACGATCAGCAGCTCGATGAGGGTAAAGCCCGATTCCTTGTTCGACTTCATTGGTGTCCTTCGCTCCTGGTTAGGTTAAGTTGAATTCCGTTCCGTTTACCACTCAATCGCGGACGGCTGCCAGGTGGTTGCGCACCGCAGTTCCCAAACTCGCACCGCCGCCGGCTTCCCTATTAAGCAACCCTGATACCAATCGTCTACCCGGGCGCCTGACTTCATCTAAGTCCATTAGATACAATAGTTAACAGCCATTTCTTGCCGCTCGTTCGAGGCCCGAGGGGCCCGTCTGTGCCAGTCACGGCCGACGGCCCCGTAAGGGGCCCACACTTTTGACAGCCGTTTAGGACAATTGGTTGATCAAATCGAACAGCGGCAAATACATCGAAATCACGATGCCGCCGACGATGACGCCCAGGACGCAGATCATGACCGGCTCCAGGATTGTCAGCAGCCCGGCCACCGCGATGTCGACTTCGTCCTCGTAGAAGTCGGCGATCTTCGCCAGCATCGTGTCCAGGGCGCCGGTGCTTTCACCAGCGCCGATCATCTGGGAGACCATCGGCGGGAATACGCCGGTCTGCCGCAGCGGCTGCGCGATCGTCTCGCCGCGTTCGATCTTGCCGCGCACGGTCTTGATCGCCAGCTCGATCACGGCGTTGCCCGAGGTCTTCGCGGTGATGTCCAGGCCGTCAAGAATTGGCACGCCCGAGCTCATCAGCGTCGACAGGGTCCGGCAGAATCGCGCCACCGCGACCTTGCGGAAAATCTTCCCGAGCAGCGGCATCTTCAGCAGCATGTTGTCGATGTTCATGCGGCCTTTGTCCGTCCCGTAGTAGCGCTTGATTCCGTACGAGATGCCCATGACGCCGACCACGATGAACGGCATGCCGACGACCAGCGACTTGCTCGCCCAGATGACGACGCGCGTCGCCAAGGGCAGCGTCGCGCCGAGGCCTTCGAACAGCGACGTGAACGCCGGCACGACCTTCCACAGAATCACCATGACGACGATCACGGCGATCGACAGGACGGCGATCGGATAGATCATCGCCGACCGCACCTGCGACTGCAGCTTGGCCTGCTTCTCGATGAACGCGGACAGGCGTTTGAGAATCGTGTCGAGAATACCGCCGGCCTCGCCCGCCGCCACCATGTGCGTGAACAGGTGATTGAAGGCGTACGGCCGCTTGCCCATCGCGTCGGCGAGCGACGCGCCAGCCTCGACGTCGGCGCGGGTCGCGTCGATCGCGGCCGCCAGCTTCTTGTCCGGCTCTTCCTTGGAGAGCAATTCCAGGCACTGCACCAGTGGCAGGCCGGCGTCGATCATGACCGAGAACTGCCGGGTGAAGATCGCCAGGCTGCGGGCGGAGACCTTCTTGTATTTCTTCTCCTTCTTCGCCGCGGCTTCGACCTTGGTGACGAGGATCTGCTCTTTGCGGAGCTGCTCGGTCAGCGACTCCGGCGTGTCGGCCTGCCGCTCACCCTTGACGGTCTGTCCGTTGCGTGTCCGGCCTACCCATGCATATGTCGTCATCGCACTGCCCCTGCCAGCGGCGGCCTCGCGCGTTGCTGCGCCGGCGCTCCGGCGGCCGCCATCTGCGGCGTGCCGCGCTCCAGAATCGTGATCAGCTCGTCGCGATTCGACGAGGTTGCAAATGCCGCGTCACGCGTAATCAGCTTCTTTTCGACCAGCCGCGCCAGCGACTGGTTCATCGTCTGCATGCCGTACTTTTCCTGGCCGGTCTGCATCGTTCCGTAGATCTGATGGATCTTGTCGTCGCGAATCAGGTTGCGGATCGCCGGGTTGGCGACGAGGATCTCGAGCGAGGCGACGCGGCCCTGGCCGCTCGCCTTCGGAATCAGCGCCTGACAGACGATGCCTTCGAGCACGAGCGACAGCTGGGTGCGAATCTGCGCCTGCTGGTGCGCCGGGAAGGCGTCGACGATACGCGTAATCGTCTGCGCCGCCGAGTTCGTGTGCAGCGTCGCCATCGTCAAGTGGCCGGTCTCGGCGAGCTTCAGCGCGGCTTCCATCGTCTCGAGGTCGCGCATTTCGCCGATCAGCACGACGTCCGGGTCTTCGCGGAGGGCAGCGCGGAGCGCCATCGTAAACGTCTGTGTGTCGGCGTGCAGCTCGCGCTGGTTGACCAGGCTGGTCTTGTGGTTGTGCAGGTATTCGATCGGGTCTTCGATCGTCAGAATGTGCCCGGCCTTGGTCAGGTTGATCCGGTCGATCATCGCCGCGAGCGTCGTCGACTTGCCGGAGCCGGTCGGGCCGGTGACGAGCACCAGCCCGCGCGGCCGGTCGGCGAGTTCGGCGAGCACCGGCGGCAGGCCGAGTTCGTCGAGCGCGCGGATCTTTTCGGGAATCAGGCGGTAAACCGCGCCGACCGCGCCCTTCTGGTTGAAGACGTTGCAGCGGAAGCGGCCGACACCGCGCAGACCGAAGGCCAGGTCCAGTTCCCAGGTCTCTTCGAACTTTTTCTTCTGCGCATCGGTCAGCACGCTGTAGACGAGCGACTTGAGTACGTCCGGTGTCAGGTCCGGGTACTCGAGCCGCCGCAGATGGCCGTCCACACGCACTTGCGGCGGCGTGCCGATCGACAAGTGAAGGTCTGACCCCTTCATCTCCTGCGTCGCTTTCAACAAATCAGGCAGATTCATTACATCGTCTCCCGGCAGACTTCTTCCAACGTGGTCGCGCCCTCGGCCACTTTGACCAGGCCGCTCTGGCGCAACGTCAACATCCCGTCCCGCATCGCCTGCGCGCGCAGTTCGGTCACCGGCACGTTGCCGATGACGAGTTCGCGGAGGGCTTCAGTCACTTCCATCACTTCGAACACGCCGACGCGGCCCTTGTAACCCTTGCCGCCGCAGCGGTCGCAGCCGCGGCCCTTCATGGGCTTGACGGTTGGCGCGACGTCCTTGTCGTAGCCGGCCTCGATCAGCCGCGCGACCGACACCTCATGCGGTTCCTTGCACTGGTCACACACCCGCCGGACCAGGCGCTGCGCGCAGATCAGGTTCAGGGAGTTGGCGACCAGGAACGCCTCGATGCCCATGTTGACGAGCCGGTTGATGCTGCTCGGCGCGTCGTTGGTGTGCAGCGTCGACAGCACGAGGTGGCCGGTGAGCGCCGCCTTGACGGCGATGCCCGCGGTCTCGGCGTCGCGGATTTCGCCGACGAGGATGATGTTCGGGTCCTGGCGCAGGAACGAGCGCAGCACGCCGGCGAAGTTCAGGCCGATCTGCTCCCTGACCGGCACCTGGTTGATGCCGGGCAGATTGAACTCAACCGGGTCCTCGGCGGTCATGATGTTGACGCCGGGGTCGTTGACCTGCGCGAGCGACGAATAGAGGGTGTTGGTCTTGCCGCTGCCGGTCGGCCCGGTGACCAGGACCATGCCCCAGGGCTTGCGAATCGCCGCGTCGAACTTGCGCAGCGCCTCGGTGTCGAAGCCGAGCCGCGTCATGTCGAGGCGCAGTCCCTCGGGATCCAGGAGGCGGAGCACGACCTTTTCCCCGAACAGCGTCGGCAGAATCGAGACACGGAAATCGATGTCGCGGATCTTGCCGCGGTCGACAAAGCGCGCCTTGATGCGCCCGTCCTGCGGCAGCCGCTTCTCGGCGATGTCGAGCCGCGCCATGATCTTGATGCGCGAGACGATCGCGTCGCGGTAGCGCAGCGCCGGCGTCATCATCGACTGCAGCTGGCCGTCGATGCGGAACCGCACCCGCATTTCCTTTTCGTACGGCTCGACATGGATGTCGCTGGCGCCCTTCTGAATCGCCGAGAGCATCAGCGCGTTGACGAGCTTGATGATCGGCGCTTCGCCGCCCTGCCGCTCGAGCGCCGCCGCGTCGATCTCTTCCGCGACGCCGACAACTTCGATGTGGTCGTCCGACGAGGCGCCGAGTTCCTCGAGGGCGCGATTGGCGAGTTCCGAGGCTTTCGGTCCTTCTTTCTCTTCGGCCGCCGCTCGCCGCGCCGACGAGGACGAGACCGCCGCGGAGCCGTAGTAGCGCTGAATCGCCTCCCGAATCGCCGTCTCCGAGGCGACCACCGGCTCGACGTGCAGGCCGGTCATGAACTTGATGTCGTCCATCGCGAAGACGTTGGTCGGATCCGCCATCGCCAGCGTCAGCGTCGTCCCCGCCTTGCTCACCGGAAGGACGATGTACTTCGTCGCGCTTTCGACGGAGACGAGTTTGACGATGGCGGGGTCGAGATCGAATTCGCGGAGATTGATGGCCGGCACGCCGCAGTGGCGGCTGACGACCGAGGTGATGTCCTCGTCAACGAGGATGCCGAGTTTGACCAGACTCGTCCCGAGCCGGCCCCCGTTGGCGCGTTGATGGTTCAACGCCTCCTGGAGCTGTACCGGAGTGACGCGCTTTTCGCGCAGCAGTAGTTCGCCGAGTCTGACGGCCATGTGTCTCGCAGGCACACGGCCTCCCCAGGAGGGAGCGTCGTTCTATTCCAGGGACGTTCAGAAGCCGGCGCGCATCGATGCGCCAAACCCGCGATCTTCGCCTCTGGTCCCGTACGAGTAGTGGGTGTCAATCCACATCCCCGGACGTATGGCGACGCTGGCACCGCCCGCCCAGACCGTGCGCTTGAGCCCTTCGAGACTCCAGCGCACGCCCCCACGAACCGCCATGCGACCACCCAGGTGGCTCTCGCCACCGAACGCAATATTCCGACGAAGGTCGCCCCAGAGGTCGACCGTGTCCAGGTCGATGTCCATAGCAAGGGTCAGGCCATCGGTCGGCAACACCGCCACGCCCATTCGAAACTGTTTTTGCAGCGTCGTTGCAGGAACTGGCACTTCTGTAAACTCCGGCGTCGTCAAATTTTTAAACACGGCGCCGATGCGGACTTTGTCCATGTCGATCATCAAGCCCAGGTCGACGTCAAAAGTGTTCGTCGTGTGGCCATCGACCTCGTCGAGCGACTCGAAGGCGTCCTCGTTGCTGAAGCCATGGGAGGGCCCGGAAGCGACGTTTCCGCGCAGGTATTTGACCGTGCCGCCAACCACAACACCCTCAATCAGCGTCTGCAGCATCGTCAAACCATATTGATTGACGCGGAGCCGAACCGTCTGCGGCACGCCGTCCAGATCGGTCGCGATGGAGGTATTGTTGAATCGGCCGAAGGAGACGCCGACCGGCCAGCTCCCCAGGCTTGTAAACGCGGTCCCGCGCCGCGTCGCTCCGGGGGTCATCGGGCCGTCGGAATTACCAAACTGAAAGCGGTCCCACCCGATTGTCATGCCGGCGGGGCCTCCGTGGACGAGCCCGGCGGGGTTCCAGTGCACGGCGGTGGAGTCGTCTGCGACCGCCACGAAGGCCCCAGCCATGCCCAGGGCCCGCTCCCCGACGGTTTCGAAGGCCGGTTGGGCACCTGCCCGTAAAGGGGTCGTAAGGAGCCACAGGGCGGCCAAGACTACCGGGATGCGCATACGACTAAGGATATCGGTGAATGGTGGCGAACCGCCGTATCGCAAAAGTCGTAATTTGTTCGCGAACGGTACAATCTCCCTATGACCCTACCCCCTCCCACTGCGACCGTCCCGGACAAGGGCCTAATCGCCCGGGCGATCGGTGTCATCACCTCCCCGAAGGCGACCTTTGAAACCATCGTCGCCTACCCGCGCCCGGCGGTCTTTCTGCTGTTCGTGTGTCTGCTGCTTGGCGTGGCGCAGGGCGCGCCGCAATTCACCGAAAAAGGCCGGCAGGCGGCGCTCGACATGCAGGTCAAGAGCATGCAGGGCTTCGGCATGGAAGTGAAGCCCGAAATGTACGAGGCGATGGAAAAACGGATGGCCTACAACGGCTACATCACCGTCGTTTCGATGTTCATCTTCGTGCCGATTGCCGTCGTGTTCTTCTCGGCACTCTATTGGGTGCTCTTCAACGCGTTGCTGGGCGGTACCGCAAGCTTCAAGCAGGTGCTTGGCATCACCGCGCACTCGGGGATCATCGGCGCCGTCGGGGCGCTGATCTCTGCGCCAATCATGTACGCGCAGGGCGTGTTGTCGACCGCCGGCCCGTTCAACCTCGGTGCCCTGGTGCCATTTCTCGCGCCGGAGAACATCATCGCCAAGACGCTCGGCGCGACCAGCCTGTTTCAGGTCTGGGGCATGTTCGTGACCGGCATCGGCCTCGGCGTGCTCTATCGCCGCAAGGGCTCGACGATCGGCCTGGCGCTGATCGCACTTTATTTGATCATCACCGCGTGCGTGTTCACGGTGTTCTCGTCGTTCGCGTCCCGCTAGGAGAGGATTCCTCTATTCATGTCGCGTAAGAAGAAAATTTTCATCGCCCTCGGTGTGATCGTTGTCCTCGGCGGCCTGGCGTATGCCAACCTGGGCATGCGCAAGGCGTCCGGCCTGTCGGTAACGGCAGAAAAAATTGAACGCCGCGACCTCGAAGCCATTGTCTCGGCCAGCGGAAAGATCCAGCCGAAGCGTCAGGTCAACATCAGCGCCGAGACGATGGGCAAGGTCGTCAATCTGACCGTCAACGAAGGCGAGATGGTGAAGAAGGGTCAACTGCTCCTGGAGATCGACCCGCGCAATCTGGAGACGGCGGTCCAGAATCGCGAAGCGAGTCTGGCGTCCGCAAAATCGACGCTCGAGCAGACCAAGGCGCAGATTGAAAACACCAAGGTGGCGCTGAAGCAAGCCGAAGACACGCTGCGCCGGCAGGAGGATCTCTGGAAAGCCGGCCTGTTGGCGCGCGAGACCTGGGAACGGGCGCAGAACGACGTCGAGATGCGGAAGACCGATCTCAAGGTCAGCGAGCAGTCGGTGCGCACCCAGGAACAGCGCATCAAGATCGAAGAGGCGAACCTGCAGACCGCGCAGTACGACCTCAACAAGGTCCGCATGGTCTCGCCAATTGACGGGCTGGTGACGCGCCGGAACATCGAAGAGGGTGAAACCGCCATCGTCGGCACGATGAACAACGCCGGCACCGTCCTGCTGACGATCGCGGACATGTCGGTGATCGAGACCGAAATCGAGGTCGACGAGACCGACATCCCGTTCATCACCGTCGGCCAGGCGGCGAAGGTGACCATCGACGCGATTCCCGACAAGACGTTTCCGGGGAAGGTCACCGAAGTCGGCAACAGCCCGATCGTCGTCGCCGGCGCGACGACGGGGCGGGCGACGAACTTCAAGGTGGTCGTCACCATCACGGGCCAGGTCCCGAACGTCCGGCCCGGATTCACCTGCACGGCGGTGGTGACGACGGCGACGCGGCAGCAGGCACTCGCGGTGCCGATTCAGTCGCTGACGGTGCGCGAGTTGGTCGTGGACGAGAAAGGCGAAATCGTGCCGCCGCCGGCGCCGGCGCCCGGGGCGCCCCCGGCTCGTCCCGGTGCGCCGGTCGTGCAGCAGGAACTGAAACCCGGACAGACGCGCAAGGAAATCGAGGGCGTGTTCGCGGTCGTCAACAATCACGCGACGTTCACGCCGGTGACCACCGGCATCGCCGGCGAGAAATACTTCGAAGTCGTCAAGGGCCTGAAGGAAGGCGATGAAGTCATCACCGGGCCGTTCGCGTCGGTGCGCAACCTCAAGGAAGGCGACGAGGTAAAGGTCAGCAGCAGCACGCCGGCCGGCGCGACGACAAGTCCGGCGGCGGGAGGCAGCTCGTAACGTGCATCAGTTCCTCGAAGCGGCGGCCATCGCGCTGCAGGCGATCTGGGCCAACAAGCTCCGGTCGTTCCTGACCATCATCGGCAACGTCGTCGCGGTGACGTCGATCATCGCGGTGGTGTCGCTGGTCCAGGGCCTGAACGCCTCGGTGAAGGACGTGATTGAATCGGAGTTCGCCGCCGATTCGTTCTCGGTCCAGCGCCGCGGCATGGTCAGCACCGACGAGGAAATGCTGCGCGCGCAGAGCAATCCGCGCGTCACGATGCAGGATGCCGAGGCGATTCGCCGCTGGAGCGGGAACATCGGCATGGTGATGGCGGAGTCGACCTCGAGCGCGCAGGTGAAGTATCGCGGCCAGGCGCTCGACTCGGTACAGGTCCGCGGCTTGACCAAGGAATACCTGTCGCTGCCCTCGACCACGGTCGAGCGCGGCCGGGTGATCACACCGGGTGAATTCGACGGCGGCCGCCTGGTCGTCATCATCGGCTGGGGCGTCGCCGACAGCCTCTTCGGCCCGGTCGATCCGATTGACAAGACGGTCATGCTGAACGGCATCCACTTCCGCGTCGTCGGTGTGGCCCCGAAAAAGGGATCGATCTTCGGCAACTCGCAGGACGAATGGACCGTGATTCCGCTGGCAGCGTTTCAGCGCATCTTCGGTTCGCGGCAGTCGCTCGAATTGACCGTGCGCCCCACCGATCCGTCGCTGACGCAGGTGGCGATGGACGACACGCGAGTGGCGATGCGGGTCGAACGCCGGCTCGGGCCGAAGGAGCAGGACAATTTCGGCATCCTCTCGTCGGAGACGTTCCTCAATCTCTACGCGTCGCTGACCACCGGGATCTTCACGATTCTCATCGGCGTCGTCAGTCTCTCGCTGGTCGTCGGCGGCATCGTCATCATGAACATCATGCTGATGGTGGTCAGCGAGCGGACGCGCGAGATCGGGCTGCGCAAGTCGCTGGGCGCGCGGCGGCGCGACATCCTCTGGCAGATCCTCACCGAGTCGATCACGCTCTCGACGTTCGGCGGGCTGTGCGGCACCGCGCTCGGGTTCTTCGTCGCCTGGGTGATCAGCCAGCTGACCCCGCTGCCGTCGATCGTCGAGCCGTGGTCGGTCGTCCTCGGCATCGGCATGACCGCGTTCGTCGGCTTGTTCTTCGGCCTCTATCCGGCGATGCGCGCCGCCAGGCTCGACCCGATCGAAGCGCTGCGGCGGGAGTAGGCCGATGCGCTGGACCCTGTTCAACGAAATCATCGCGATGTCCTGGGACACCGTGCGCGGCAACAAGCTGCGCTCGGCGCTGACGGTCCTCGGCATCGTCATCGGGATCACGTCGATCGTCGGGATGACGTCCCTGATTCGCGGCTTCGATGAGTCGTTCCGCGATCTGTTCCGCGGCATGGGCCCGAAGACGATCGTCGTGGCCAAGTTCTCGATGCTGAGCGTCTCCGGTGGCGCCGATTTCCAGCAGCTGTTGAAGCGCCCGAACATCACGCCGGCCGACGCGGATGCCATCCAGGAGAAAGCGCCGTCGATCGAGATCGTCGACGTCACGATCGGCGGCGGCGGCCCGGGCAGCGGGCGGCAGGAACGGATTTACTACAAGAATCAGCGCACCAAGCCGCTGGCGGTGTTCGGGACGTCCGAACGGTGGCCGTACGCGGTGAGCCTGGAAGTCGAGTCGGGCCGGTTCTTCAATGCCACCGAAGTCCAACACCGCACCCGTGTGCTGGTCGCCGGCCAGACGCTGGCGCAGGCGTTGTTTCCGCAGGCCGATCCCGTCGGCAAGCAGGTGCGCGTCGGCCTCGAGCAGTACACCATCGTCGGGGTGATGAAAAAGCGCCCGAGCCCCGGCTTCGTGCCCGCCGACGACTTCGCGATCATGCCGTGGACCACGTTCGCGAAGCAGTACGGCATCCGCACCGGCGACGCCGGCCGCGGCGAAGTCCGCAGCATTCAGGTGATGGCCGTGCCGCGCGATGGCGTGCCGATGGATCACGCGATGCGCGAGATCGAAGAGATCATGCGCATTCGCCACGGCCTCAAGCTCCAGGAGGCGAACGACTTCGACCTCGTGACCTCCGAGGCCTTCCTCAAGATCTGGGATTCGATCACGGCGGCGACCTTCCTCGCCCTGGTGGTGCTGTCGTCGATCGCGCTGATGGTCGGCGGGATTGGCGTCATGAGCATCATGACGATCAGCGTCACCGAGCGGACCCGCGAGATCGGCGTCCGAAAGGCGTTGGGCGCGCGACGCGTCGAAATCCTCTGGCAGTTCCTGCTCGAGGCCGTGTTTCTGACCTCGGCCGGCGGTGTCCTCGGCATCATCCTCGGCGCCAGCGTCGGCTGGTTCGTGCACGTGTTGACCGCCTTCCCAATCTCGCTACCGTGGTGGTCGTTCGCCATCGGCATCGGATTCTCGGCCGGCGTGGGCGTGTTCTTCGGGATGGTGCCTGCGATTCGGGCATCCCGGCTCGATCCGATCGAGGCGCTCCGCTACGAATAAGCCCCACGCCGGCATGGGCGATCGCCGATCGGGCGATCGGGCCATGGCAGTGCATGGGCGATCGCGCGATCGGGCAAAGGGCGAGATGCGGGACGCCGCCCTCGCGACCTCTCGTGACAGCCTGCACTACGACTGATTGCCGGATTGCCGGATTGCCGGATTGCCGGATTGCCGGATTGCCGGATTGCCGGATTGCCGGATTGCCGAATTGCCAAATTGCCGGATTGGCGTTCGGCCTTGGCGCCCTAACGCACCGAGGCGGTGTCGGTGCGAAGCCGCGATCGGAGCGCCAGCGGCTTCTGGCCTTCGTTGCGTCGCGCCGTATCGACGCACTTCGCGAAGATTCGAACCAGCTCTCCTGCTTCCTTGATCAGCGTGGGACCGTCGGATGTGACGCTGCGCAAGTCCTCCTCGAGAAACTCCAACCAGAACGCGGCCTCGTCGGCCTCTTCAAGGACGGTCCCCATCTTTGAGGTGAACTCCGTGTGCGACCGGGCCCGGCCGGTGGCGCGGTAGTTGGCGGCGACGCTGCTGGCGGCGCGGCGCAGCTGCCTGGTGTAGTCCTGAGTTTCGACGTTCCGCAGCAGTGGCCGGGTCGACCGATCGACGCACTTCGCAAACAGGGTCGTTCGTAAGCGCAGATCTTGTGGTTGCATGCTCAGACGAGCAGCACCTTGCGCGCCAGGTCAATTTTTACAGATTCAGGCCTGAAAACAGCGGTTCAAGCGGTGGGGTTGGCAGAATCTGCAGGCGACCATGTGCGAAATTCTGCGTACCAAATCTGCTGTCGCATCTCGCCCTTCGCCGATCGGGCGATCGCCCGATGCTCTGCCAGGGCCCGATCACCCGATCGCCCATCGCCCATGGGCGTAGCCCCGGGGTTATGATGCGGCCCTGGGAGGGCCCCCGCCTATGAAGGTCTTCGATGCTGCCTCCATCCGGAACGTGGCTTTGGTCGGCCACAGTGGTTCCGGCAAAACGCAGCTCACCTCCGCCATTCTGTTCGACACCAACGCCGTCAACCGTTTCGGGAAGGTCGACGACGGGACGACGGTCACCGATTACGACGAGGAAGCGATCGCGCGGAAGCACACGCTCGCCGCGTCGCTGGCCTGGTGCGAGTGGAACAAGACCAAGATCAACCTGATCGACACGCCCGGCATGGGCAACTTCCTGGCCGACGCGCGCGCCGCCCTGCGGGTCGCCGAAGCCGCGATCGTCGTCGTCGACGCGGTCGGCGGCGTCAACGTCTCGACCGAGAAGGCCTGGGCGACCGCCGATGAACTCGGCCTGCCCCGCCTGATCGTCTGCAACCGGCTCGACCGCGAACGCGCCAGCCTCGAGCGCGCGCTGGAGTCGATGCGCACGTCGCTCGGCCGCAATTGCGTCCCGGTGCAGATGCCGATCGGCGAGGAAAAGGATTTTCGCGGCGTCATCGATCTCGTCGCGATGCAGGCGCTGACGTTCGCGCCCGACGACTCCGGCAAGATCACCGAAACCGACGTGCCCGACCCGCTGAAAGAGGCCGCGCAGGCCGCCCGCGACGCGCTCATCGAGATGGTCGCCGAAGCCGATGACGCGTTGATGGAAAAGTTCTTCGAGGCCGGCACGCTCACGCAGGAAGAGCTGACCGCCGGCCTCAGCCGCGCCGTCCGCGCCGGCCGGCTGTTCCCGGTGTTCTGCACCTCCGCGATTCGCAATGTCGGCATCCAGCCGCTGGCCGATGCCATCGTCACCTACGTGCCGTCGCCGGCGGAACGGCCGTTCCCCGGCGTCAACGGCAAAGGCGAAGCGACGGCCAGGCCGGCCGCGGACGCGGCGCCCCTGGTGCTGTGGGTGTGGAAGACCGTGGCCGATCAGTTTGCCGGACGAATCACGATGTTCCGGGTCATCTCCGGCGTGCTCAAAGCCGATGCCACCGTGCCCAACGTGACGCGGGATTCGCCCGAGCGCTTCGGCCATCTGCTCGCGATGCAGGGCAAGACCCAGACCCACGTTCCCGAAATCCACGCCGGCGATCTCGGCGCGGTCGCCAAACTGAAAGACACGCACACCGGCGACGCGCTTGGCGACAAGGCCGCCAACTTCATGCCGGTGCCGATCTCGTTTCCCGAACCGGTGCTGGCCTACGCGATGGAGCCGAAGTCGCGCAGCGACGAGGACAAGATCGGGCCGGCGATGCAGCGGCTGCGCGAAGAAGATCCATCGATCGGCTACGGCCGCGACCCGCAGACGCACGAACTGCTGCTCTCGGGCCAGGGCCAGCTGCACATCGAAGTCACGGTGGCGAAACTGCGGCGGCGCTTCGGCGTCGAAGTGAACCTCAAGCCGCCGCGGATTCCGTATCGCGAAACGATCACGGCCAGAGTCGAGGCGCACGGCCGGCACAAGAAACAGACCGGCGGCCACGGCCAGTTCGGCGATTGCAAGATCACGATGGAGCCGCTCAAGCGCGGCGCCGAGTTCGAGTACGTCGACGACACCTTCGGCGGCTCGATCCCGCGGCAGTACATCCCGGCGATTGAGAAAGGCATTCAGGACACGCGGCTGCGCGGCTTCCTCGCCGGCTATCCGGTCGTCGACTTCCGCGTCACGGTCACCGACGGCTCGTACCACGACGTCGACTCGAGCGAGATGGCGTTCCGCCTCGCCGGCCGGCTCGCCTTCCGCGACGGCATGGCGCGTGCGCGGCCGACCATCCTCGAGCCGATCATGAACGTCGAGGTCTATGCGCCGTCCGATTTCGCCGGTGACCTCATGGGCGACCTCAACAGCCGGCGCGGACGGATCGCCGGGATGGACACGCGCGGCGCCGCCACCGTGATTCGCGCGACCGTGCCGATGGCCGAGATGCTGACCTACGAGCAGACGCTGACGTCGCAGACCGGCGGCCGCGGGTCGTATCACATGGAGTTCTCGCACTACGACGAGGTCCCGGGACACCTGCACGGGAAGATCATCGCGGCGTCCAAGGCGGAGCGGGGGGAGACTAAAGAAGAGGATGAATAACCTGTCGGGCTCTGGGCCCTGGGCCCTGGGCCCTAGTGGGTTCTGCCGGTTCTGCGCCACCGTGGCGCTGCTCTTCCTGGGCCTGGGGCTTGGGGCCTTGGGCCTGCGCGCTCAAGACCCCGTCACGCTGCCCACCGCGCCCGCGGCGCCCTCGTTCGCCGACTGGCTCGAGGCCCTGCGAGCTGAAGCCCTGAGCCGCGGCATCAGCGAGGCGACCGTCACCGCCGCGCTCGCCACCGTCGTCGAGCCCAATACCGTCGTCGTCGCGCGCGACCGCGCGCAGCCGGAGCGCGTCCAGAGCCTCGACGCCTACGTGAAGAACTGGATGACGCCGCGCACCGTGGGCGTCGCCCGCGACATGTTCGAGAAGCACGACGAGCTGCTCAGGAAGATCGGCGCGCAGTACGGGATGCCGCCCGCGGTGCTGGTGTCGGTGTGGGGACTGGAGTCGAACTTCGGCCGCTTCACCGGCAGCTATCCGACCGTCTCGGCGCTGGCGACGCTGGCCTTCGACCCGCGGCGCGCCCGGCTGTTCCGCAACGAGTTGTTCGAGGCGCTGACGATCCTGGACAAAGGAAACACCACGCTCGACGAGATGAAGGGGTCATGGGCCGGCGCGATGGGCCAGCCGCAGTTCATGCCGTCGAGCTACCTTCGGCACGCCGTCGACTTCGACGGCGACGGGCGCGCCAACATCTGGACGAGCGAAGCCGACGTGTTCGCGTCGATTGCCAACTACCTGAAGAACGCCGGCTGGGTCGAAGGCGAGCGCTGGGGCCGCGAAGTGCGGCTGTCACGGGCGACGCTGGCCAAGGTCGAGCGCCAGGTGCCGATGCGCACCGCCGGCTGCGGCGCGTTCCGCGAGATGACAGTGGAACGGCCGCTGGCCGAGTGGCGCTCGCTCGGCGTCACCCTCGCCAGCGGCGGCGGCGCGCTGCCCAGGGCCGACGTCCACGCGTCGCTGGTCAAGGGCCAGTCGCGGTTCTTCCTCGTCTACCGGAACTACCGCGCGATTCTCGACTACAACTGCTCGAATTCGTATGCGATCGCCGTCGGCTTGCTGGCGGACCAAATCGGCCGTCGGTAGCGCCACGGCGATCGCATGGGCGATCGCCGATCGGGCGATCGAGCGATGGCAGAGCATCTGGCGATCGCGCGATCGAGCAAAGACTGAGCTCAGTACTCTGGCCAGCTCGCACTTCGGAGCTGGTCCTTCGCCCGATCGCGCGATCGCCCATGCTCTGCCATCGCTCGATCACCCGATCGCCTATCGCCGATGGCGAAGGCCCGGGCCTTCGCCTAGTTCCAGCGAAGGCCCTTCAACTGATCCAGGTTGAGGTTGCCGCCTGAAAGGACACAGCACACTTTCGTCCCGGCGCGCGCTTTGACCAGCCCGTTGAGCAGCGCCGCGACCGGCGCCGCCGCGGCGCCTTCCGGAACGAGCTTGGCGTAGTGCATCGTCCAGACCACGGCTTCGAACATCTTCTCGTCCGGCAGCGTGACGATCTCGTCGACGTACTGGCGGACGATGTCGAAGGTCTTCTCACCGACGCGCTTCACGCGCAGGCCGTCGATGATGCAGTCGACGCGATCGAGCGTGACCAGATGACCGGCGTCGACGCTGTTCTTCATCCCCGGCGCGCCCGACGACTCCACGCCGATGACGCGCACCTTCGGCTTGAGACTCTTGAGCGCCATCGACACGCCGGAGATCAATCCGCCGCCGCCGATCGGGACGATGACGACGTCGACGTCCGGCCAGTCCTGGTGGATCTCGAGCCCGACCGTGCCCTGGCCCTGAATCAACTGCGTGTCGTCGAACGGATGAATGTAGGTGTAGCCCTTCTCGGCGACCAGTTCCTTCGCCTTGTCGTTGGCCTCGTCCCAGATCTGGCCGTGCAGGACGACCTCCGCGCCGTAGCCCCTGGTCGCGGCGATCTTCGACGGCGTGGCATTGGCGGCCATGCAGACCACGGCCTTGATGCCGTGGATCTTCGCGGCCAGCGCTACGCCCTGCGCGTGGTTGCCGGCCGACGAACAGATCACGCCGCGCGCCTTTTCCTCGTCGGAAAGAAACGTGAACTTGTTGAGCGGGCCGCGGATCTTGTACGACCCGGTACGCTGGAAGAGCTCGGCTTTGAAGCGGACGTCGAAGCCGGTTTGCTCGCTGAGCACGCGCGAGGTCACGAGCGGCGTGTGTTTGACGTGCGGGGTCATTCGAGCGCGCGCTTCTTCGAAGAGGCGCGCGGGCATCAGGGTGGGCACGGGGACATTCTAGTCTTGAGTCTTGAGACTTGAGTCTTGGGGTACCCCAAGACTGACACGACCCAAGACCCAAGACGCAAGACCCAAGACCGCGTACAAGCGAAAACGGCGCTGCAACCGATGAGGCCGCAGCGCCGTGTGATGTAAGTCGAAGCGTGAGTCTAGCTGCCGCCAGCCTTCCGCGGCGTCGTGACCTTCTTGCCGGCGCCGCGCGCCGGTTTGCTCGGCTTGTTCCTGGCGCCTGGCCCGTCGTTGTCGTCCTTCTTGCGGCCGCCGAACGCCTCGCGCATCCGCGTGCCCATCGTCTTCTTCTTCGGCTTGGCCGCGGCGTCGGCCTTGGCCTTGTCGGTCTCGGCGTTGGGGTTGAACTCGCTGCCGAGCAGCTCGACCTGGGCCAGTTCGGCGCTGTCGCCGCGGCGGAAGCCGAGGCGCAGCAACCGGGTGTAGCCGCCGGTGCGATCGGCATAGCGCGGCGCGATCGTGTCGAACAGCTTGACGACGATGTCGCGGTCGGCGATGTCGCGGGCGACGGTGCGGCGCGCGATCACGTGATGCGTGCTGCCCTCCGGCGCGTTCAGACTCCGCTTCGCCACCGAGATGATCCGTTCGACGAACGGACGCAGCTCCTTGGCTTTCGCGACCGTCGTCTCGATGGTCTCGTAGCGCAGCAGCGCGACGGACTGGTTACGGAGCATCGCGATGCGATGCTCCGTGACCCGGCCGAGTTTTCGATGTGCCACTCTGTGTCGCATGACGTCTTCCTACTCGCGCGCGCCGCCGTCGACGCGCATGCCGAGACCGAGACCCATCGTCGACAGGATCTCCTTGATCTCGTTGAGGGACTTTCTGCCGAAGTTCTTGGTCTTCAGCATCTCGCCCTCGGTCTTCTGCACGAGCTCGCGCAGGGTGCGGATGTTCGCGTTCTTCAGGCAATTGTACGACCGCACCGACAGCTCGAGCTCTTCGACGCTCTTGTCGAGGTGCTCGTTGGACGTCGCGGTCGGCATGTCGCCGCTGGCGTCGAGCGGCGCGTCACTCGCCTCGTCCAGGCCGACGAAGATCGTGAAGTGGTCACGGATCAGCTTGGCCGCGAGCGACACCGAGTCGCGCGGCGTCACCGCGCCGTTGGTCCACACTTCCAGCGTCAGCTTGTCGTAGTCGGTGGTCTGACCGATACGCGCGGCCTCGACGACGTAGTTGACCTTCTTGACCGGCGAGTGCACCGAGTCGATCGGGATCCAGCCGATGCCGAGATCTTCGTCGAAGTTCTTGTCGGCCGAGACGTAGCCGCGGCCGCGCTTGATGCGGAGCTCCATCTCGAGCTTGCCGCCCTCGCTGACCGTCGCGATGTGCGCGTCCGGCTCGAGGATCTCGACGTCGGCATCTTCTTCGATGTCGCGGCCGCGCACTTCGCCCGGCTTCATCGCCCGCAGCGTCAGCGTCTTCGGCGCGTCGGTGTGCACCTTGATCGGGATCTGCTTGAGGTTGAGGATGATGTCGGTCGCGTCCTCAACCACGCCCTGAATCGGCGAGAACTCGTGCAGCACGCCTTCGATCTTGACCGCCGTCACCGCCGCGCCCTCGATCGAGGACAGCAGCACGCGCCGCATGGCGTTGCCGACCGTGGTGCCAAAGCCGCGTTCGAACGGCTGCGCGTAGAAGCGCCCGAACCGATCGGTCAGCGTCTCGCGTTCGAAATCCAGCCGCTTGGGCCGCTGAAAACCTTTCCACAACATCGCTTTGTCCTTTCATGCGCTCGTTCCTCCTTCGCTCGCGATGCGAGCTACGGAGGACAAGCCAGACCTGCTGAAAACCATCTGCCTCCCACCGCAGGTCTGAAGGGCTGCGGGCAGATGGGGCCTTACCTAAACTTCAAACTTCAAACTTCAAACTAGAAACTTGGGTTCTGAGAACCGAAGTTTTGAGTTTTGCGTTTCAAGTTTCGTCGAGCTCTCTTATTTCGAGTAGAGCTCGACGATCAGCTGTTCCTGCACCGGCAGGTTGATCTGCTCGCGCGTCGGCAGCGACGCGATCCGGCCGGCGAACGCGCCGGCATCGACGCTCAGCCACTCGGGAATCCCGCGGCCCTTGACCTCTTCCATCGCGTGCTGGATGGTCGGGTTCTGGGCGCTGGTGTTGCGCACCGCGATGTTGTCGCCCTGGCGCACCTGGTACGACGGGATGTCGACCTTCTTGCCGTTGACCAGGAAATGGCCGTGGCGCACCAACTGGCGCGCCTGCGGCCGCGAGGTCGCGAAGCCGAGGCGGTAGATGACGTTGTCGAGGCGGCGCTCGAGCTGCGGCAGCAGCAGGAAGCCGGTGATGCCCTTCTGGCGATCGGCCGACTCGAAGTAGCGGCGGAACTGGTTTTCCAGCACGCCGTAGGTGCGCTTGACCTTCTGCTTCTCGCGCAGCTGGATGCCGTAGCCGACCATCTTCGCCTTGCGGGCGCGGCCGTGCTGCCCCGGCGGCACGTTGCGCTTCTCGATCGCGCACTTCTCCGTGTAGCAGCGCTCTCCCTTGAGGAAGAGCTTCATGCCTTCACGCCGGCAGAGACGACAGACTGCTCCGATATACCTGGCCATCTAATAATCCTCTTCGCTGATCAACTTCAAACTCGAAACTTCAAACTTCAAACCGACGAACCTGAGACGCATCCACCATTCTTCAATTCAAAACTGATGACTCGCGAACACGGGTTCCAGAGTTTCAAGTTTGAAGTTTCAAGTTGACGCGTTTCTGCCTCAGACTCTCCGACGTTTCGGCGGTCTGCACCCGTTGTGCGGAATCGGCGTGACGTCGCGGATCGACTTGACGTCGAGGCCGACCGTCTGCAGCGCGCGAATCGCCGACTCGCGGCCGGCGCCCGGGCCCTTGACGCGCACCTCGAGCGAGCGCATCCCGTGGGTCTTGGCGGCGTTGCCGGCGGCCATCGCCGCTTGCGTCGCTGCGAACGGCGTGCCTTTGCGCGAGCCCTTGAAGCCGATGCCGCCGGCGCTCGACCACGCAATCACGTTGCCTTCGCTGTCGGTGATCGTGACGATCGTGTTGTTGAACGACGCCTGAATGTGCGCGAAGCCGTGGTGGACCACCCGCTTCTCGCCGCGCTTCTTGAACGTCTTCTTCTTCTTGGTCGACGCGGCCTTCCCGCCTTCAGGCGTGGCGGCGGCGTCGACTGGCTTTTCCTTGGCCATGAACTACTCCACCTTCTTCTTGGCGATCGCGCCCTTGCGCGGGCCCTTGCGCGTCCGCGCGTTGGTGCGGGTGCGCTGGCCGCGGACTGGGAGGTTGCGGCGATGCCGCGCCCCGCGATAGCTGCCGATTTCGACGAGCCGCTTGATGCTCATCGAGATCTCCTTGCGGAGGTCGCCTTCGACGCCACCCTGCTCTTCGAGCACGCGGCTGATCTTCCGGACGTCCTCTTCCGACAGGTCCTTGACGCGGATGTCGCCGCTCACGCCCGCCGCGCCGAGGATGTCGTTCGACCGCTTGCGGCCGATCCCGTAGATGTAGGTCAGGCCGATCTCCACCCGCTTGGTGCGCGGAAGATCGACGCCAGCAATGCGCGCCATACCCTATCCCTGCCTCTGCTTGTGCTTCTGATTCGAGCAGATCACGCGCACGACACCCTGCCGCCGCACGATCTTGCACTTGTCACAAATCCGCTTCACCGACGCTCGTACCTTCATATCCGACCTCGCGTCACACTTTCCTGACCACCCGGCCGCGCTGATGATCGAGGGGGCTGATCTCCACCTCCACTCGATCGCCGACGACGAGCCGCACGAAGTTTTTCTGCGTGCCCGCCATCACGTGCGCGACGACTTCCCGATTCCCGTCCACCAGCACGCGATAGAGCGCGCGCGGCAGGACCGCTCTGACCTCGCCGGTCACCACCGCTCGCGGCGGGCCCGGCCGCGCCGGCATCCAGCGCCTACGCTCCCGGCCGCGCGCCGCCGGCGGTCATCGCCGGCCGCGACCGCCGCGTCAGCACTTGCGGCCCGGCGGCGGTCACCGCCACCGTGTGCTCGAAGTGCGCCGCCAGGCTGCCGTCCCGCGTCACCGCGGTCCAGCCGTCGCCCAGCACCCGCGTCTCCGGCCGGCCCATTGCCACCATCGGCTCGATCGCCAGCACCATGCCCTCGGCCAGCTTCGGCCCGCGGCCCGGCTGCCCGTAGTTCGGAATCTGCGGCTCCTCGTGGAGCTTCTCGCCGATCCCGTGGCCGACGAACTCGCGAACGATTGAAAACCCGTTCGCTTCGACCCACCGCTGCACGGCGTGGCCGATATCCGACAACCGCCCGCCGACCTTGACCTGCTCGATCGCGCGCTCGAGCGATTCCTTCGTCACCCGCAACAGCGTCTGCGTCCGCTCGGGCACCTCGCCGACCGCCACCGTCACCGCCGAGTCGCCGTAAAACCCGCCCAGCTTCGCGCCGATGTCGAGCGAGATGATGTCGCCGGCACGCAACGGTCGCGACGCCGACGGAATGCCGTGCACGACTTCCTCGTTCACCGACGCGCAGAGCGTCGCGGGATATCCGCGGTAGCCCTTGAACGCCGCCTCGGCGCCGGCGTCGCGAATCAACCGCGCCGCCAGCCGATCGAGATCCTCCGTCGTGACGCCCGGCGCGACCGCGGCCTCGAGGGCGGCGAGCACATCGGCGACCAGCTCGTTCGCCTTGCGCATCCGCTCGATTTCCGCCGTCGACCGACAGACGATCACCCGCGGCCCCCAATCACCGATGCCACCGCCGCGGCGATGTCCGCCGCGACATGGTCCTGCGTCTGGTCGCCGTCCACCGATCGGAACGACGGCCGGCGCTGGTAAAACTCGACGAGCGGCTGGGTGTTGCGCGCATAGACGCGCAGCCGTTCCCGCACCACGTCGAGGTTGTCGTCGCGCCGCTGCACCAGCGCGCCGCCGCACTTGCCGCAGACGATCTCGGCCGGCGACGCGGTCGTGCCGCACTTGCTGCAGATGCGGCGGAACCCCAACCGCCGCACCAGCGTCTCCTCGGGCACCTCGATGTCGACGACGACCAGCGGCGCCGGGCCGGTCAACCAGTCGTCGAGCGCTTCGGCCTGCCCCACCGTGCGGGGAAAGCCGTCGAGCACGAACCCGTCGGCGGCGTCTGGGCGCGACAACCGCTCGGTGACGATGCCGATCATGATCTCGTCACTGACGAGACGGCCGGCGTCCATCACGATCTTCGCCGCGACGCCCATCTCGCTGCCCGACTGCACCGCGTCGCGCAGGATGTCGCCCGTCGACACCCGCGGAATGCCGCGGTTGCGAGCGTAGCGCTCTGCCTGCGTCCCCTTGCCCGCACCAGGCGGGCCTAACATCACCAGCCGCACGCCCACGACGGTGCGGTCCTAACCTCGGCGCCCGCGGATGCGGGTCTTCTTCATGAACCCGTCGTAGTGCCGCATGATCAGCTGCGACTCCACCTGCTGGACGGTGTCCATGGCTACGCCGACGATAATCAGCAGCGACGTGCCGCCGAAGTAGAAACTGACGCCCATGCCGTTGGTAATCCAGGTCGGCGTGATCGCGTCGAGCGACTCGCCGATGAACGGAATCGGCGCGACCTTGAAACCGGTGAGCATCAACTCGGGCAGCAGCGCGATCGCCGCCAGGTAGACCGCGCCGGCCAGCGTGACCCGCGCGAGAATCTGGTCGATGTGCTCCGCGGTCCGCTTGCCCGGCCGGATGCCGGGGACGAAGCCGCCGTACTTGCGCATGTTCTCGGCGACGTCATCGGGATTGAAGATGATCGCCGTATAGAAATACGCGAAGAAGATGATCAGCGTGACGTAGAGCAGGTTGTAGAGCGGATAGCCGATCGACAACTGCGTAATCGCGCCGGCCAGGAACGAATTCGCCCACATCCCGCCAGGATCGAACAGCGGCCGGAGCGTCTGCGGAAACGCCAGGATCGACGACGCGAAGATCACCGGCATGACGCCGCCGGTGTTGACCTTGAGCGGGATGTGCGTGCTGGCGCCGCCGTACATCTTGCGGCCGACCATCCGCCGCGCATACTGCACGGTGACGCGCCGGTAGCCGCGCTCCACGAAGACGACCGCGGCGACAACGGCGACCATCATCGCCAGCAGCAGCGCCAGCCGGAACAGGCCGATCTCGCCGCGCGACAGCTGGTTGACGGTCGACATGAACCCGCGCGGCAGCCCGACGACGATGCCGGCGTAGATCAGCAGCGACATGCCGTTGCCGATGCCGCGCTCGGTGATCTGCTCGCCCAGCCACATCACGAACACCGACCCGGTCGTCAGCGTCAGCACCGTCATCAGACGGAAGCCCCAGCCGGGATCGTTGACAATCTGGAACCCGCCGGCCTGCGCCGTGTTTTCCAGGAAGACAGCGATGCCGAGGGCCTGCACAATACTGAGCACGATCGTGCCGTAGCGCGTGTACTGGGTGATCTTGCGGCGCCCGAGTTCGCCTTCCTTCGACAACCGCTCGAGATACGGCCAGACGACCGTCAGGAGCTGCAGAATGATCGACGCGCTGATGTAGGGCATGACGCCCAGCGCGAAAACCGTCATCTGCGAGAGGTTGTAGCCGGAGAACATGTCGTACAGGCCGAACATCGTGTTCGCCGCCTGCGCGGTCAACTCCGACAGCGCCTTGACGTTGATCCCGGGCACTGTGATGTGACTGCCAACGCGGTAGGCCGCAAGGATCGCGAAGGTGAACAACACCCGCTTGCGGAGTTCCGGAATGGCAAAGATGTTCTTGAGTGAATCCATGATTCGCTCAGGCGCCGATCACTTCCGCGACGCCGCCGGCCGCGGCAATCTTCTCGGCCGCGGTCCCGCTGAACTTGTGCGCCTTGACGGTCAGCTGCTTGCTGATGTCGCCGCGCCCGAGCACCTTCACCGGGACGCCGGCCTTGCGCACCAGCCCGCGCTCGCGCAGCAGGTCGGGCGTCACCGACGAGCCGGCTTCGAACACCTCGGCCAGCGTGTCGAGATTGACGACCGCGTACTCGACGCGGAACGGGTTGTGAAAACCGCGCTTCGGCACCCGCCGATGCAGCGGCATCTGGCCGCCTTCGAAGCCGCGCTTGAAGCGGAACCCCGAACGCGACTTGGCGCCCTTGCTGCCGCGCGACGCGGTCTTGCCGTGGCCCGATCCGGGACCGCGGCCGACGCGCTTGCGGCCTTTGCGTGCGCCCTTGGGCGGACGCAGGTTGTTCAGTGACATGTCTGTACCTTCCCCTCTGCTACGCGCTGCCTACTTCGCCACCCCGGCTTACTCGTCCACTCTGACGAGGTGGCGCACTTTCAGAATCAGGCCGCGCGTCCCAGGGGTATCCGGTCGCTCCACCGTGTGGCGGAGCCGCCGCAGACCCAACGACCGCAAAGCCGTCTTCTGATTCTTGTCGAACCCGATCCCGCTCTTGAGCTGGGTAATCTTGAGTAGCTTCATCGCTCAGTCCTCTGCGTCTCCGCGGCCTCAGCGGCTCTGCGTGGTCCCGACGAGATCGTCGAGGTCCTTGCCGCGCAGCCGCGCCACCGCCGCCGGATCGCGCAACAGCTCGAGCGCTGTGAACGTCGCGCGCACGACATTGTGCGGATTGGCCGATCCCAGCGACTTGGTCAGCACGTTGTGAATGCCGCACGACTCGACGACGGCGCGGACCGCGCCGCCGGCGATGATCCCGGTGCCGTCCGGCGCCGGCTTGAGCAGCACCGATCCGGCGCCGAACCGTCCGAGCACCGGATGCGGAATCGACGAGCCCGCCATCGGCACGCGCACCAGCGACTTCTTGCCGGCCTCGATCGCCTTCTTGATCGCCGACGGCACTTCCTTCGCCTTGCCGATGCCGAAGCCGACCACGCCGTGGCCGTCACCGACGACGACCAGCGCGCTGAAGCTGAGGTTCTTGCCGCCCTTGACGACCTTGGTGACGCGGCTGATGTTGACGACGGTGTCCTTCAGCTCGATGTCGGACGGGTCGATCTTTTCGCGAGATGCCTTCATGGATTAGAACTCCAGCCCTGCTTTCCGCGCGGAATCCGCCACGGCCTTGATGCGCCCGTGATACAGATTGCCGCCGCGGTCGAACACGACGCGGGTGATCCCTTTTTCCTTGAGCCGATCCGCGATCAGCTTGCCGATCGCCTCGGCGCCGGCCTGGTTGCCGCCGCGCACCTTGCCGCTGAACACGCCCTTGAGCGCCTTCTCGGTGCTCGCCGCCGCCGCCACGGTCTTGCCGGACAAATCGTCGATCACCTGCGCGTAGATGTGGGTGACCGATCGGAACACCGCCAGCCGCGGCCGTTCCGCCGTCCCGTGAATCCGCTTGCGCTGGCGCAGCCGGATGCGATCGCGTCGATCTCTCTTGGTGCGAATCTTCATGACTAAGCCCCTGTCTTGCCGACCTTCTTCTTCAGCACTTCGCCGGAGTAGCGCACGCCCTTCTGCTTGTAGGGATCGGGCTTGCGCATCCGGCGGATGTTGGCCGCCACCTGGCCGACCAGCTGGCGATCGATGCCGGTCACGGTGACGTGCGTCTGCTTGTCGATCGCGACGTCGATGCCCGCGGGGACGTCGAAGACGATCGGATGCGAATAGCCGAGCGCGAACACCACCTGCTTGCCCTTGACCTCGGCGCGATACCCGACGCCGACGATGTCGAGCTCTTTCTTGAAACCGTTGGTGACGCCTTCGACGGCGTTCGCCATCAGACTCCGCGCCAGCCCGTGGAACTTGCTGAGCAGCGGATCGGGGCGTTCGGTCGACGCGATGAGTTCGGTGCCCTTGACTTCGAACTTCACGCCCGGCGGCATCGGCTGCTTGAGCGTGCCTTTCGGGCCCTTGAATTCGACCGCGTCGGCATGAACGGTGACGTTCACGCCCTTCGGAACGGGAATCGGTTTTTTGCCAATGCGTGACATCGTCGTGTCCTTACCAGATGTTGCAGAGCACTTCGCCGCCGACGCCGGCCTTGACGGCTTCACGGCCGGTCATGACCCCGCGCGACGTCGTCAGGATGCTGGTGCCGAGGCCGCCCATGACCTTCGGGACGTCGTCGCGGCCGAGGTAGACCCGGCGGCCGGGACGGCTGACGCGCTGCAGGCCGGAGATCACGGCCTCGCCGCGCGGACCGTATTTGAGCGAGATGCGAATCGCCGTCCCGACGGCATCGGCGCCTTCGGCGTCGACGGTCTTGAACCCGGCGATGTAGCCCTCCTGCTCGAGGATGCGGGCGATCTCCGCCTTGAAACGCGACGCCGGAATGTCCACGCGCTGATGCCGCGCGTGCACGGCATTGCGGATCCGCGTGATCATGTCTGCGATGGGGTCCGTCATTCTCTGATCCTTGTCAACTCAAAACTCAAAACTTGAAACTCACAACCTCGCGTCTTCGCCCGGCGCACCGTCGCACCGGCGCATGGCGCACGGCCCTGTGCCTACCAACTGCTTTTGATGACCCCGGCGACCTCGCCCCGGAGCGCGAGCTCGCGGAAGCAGAGGCGGCAGAGCGCGAACTTGCGCATGTAGGCGCGCGGCCGGCCGCACTTCTGGCAGCGGTTGCGCTTGCGTACGCCGAACTTCGGCTTGTGCTTGATGTCCTTGACGCTCTTTGCTGTCGTTGCCATGTCGCTGTCCTAGTTCTGCCGGAACGGCATGCCGATGAGCTGCAGCAACCGCCGCGCTTCTTCGTCCGTCTTCGCCGTCGTCACCACCGAGATGTTCATGCCGCGCGACTTGTCGACCTTCATGTAGTCGATTTCCGCGAACATCAACTGGTCGCGCAGGCCGAGCGTGTAGTTGCCGCGGCCGTCGAAGCCCTTGGCCGAGATGCCGCGGAAGTCGCGGACGCGCGGCAGCGCGATCGAGATCAGACGGTCGAGGAACTCGTACATCCGCTCGCCGCGCAACGTCACCATCGCGCCGATCGGCAGGTTCTTGCGCAGCTTGAACTGCGCGATCGACTTGGTCGACCGGGTGATCGCCGCCTTCTGGCCGGTGATCTTGCCGAGCTCGTCGGCGCCGGTGTCGACGATCTTGGCGTTCTGCGTGCCTTCGCCGAGGCCCATGTTGACGACCACCTTGGTGATCCTGGGCACCGCCATCACGTTGGTGTAGCCGAATTCCTTCTTCAGGGCCGGCATCACGTCCTTGGTGTACCGCTCTCTCAGCCGGTTCATTTGTCCACCACTCCCTTGCACTTGGCGCAGGTGCGCACGCTCGAGCCGTCGTCGAGCCGCTTGCGGCCGACGCGCGTCTGGGCCCCGCATTGCGGGCAGACCAGCTGGACGTTCGACGCATGCAGCGACGCTTCGCGCTCGATGATCCCGCCCTTGACGCCCTTCTGCGGATTGGGCCGGGTGTGACGCTTGATGAAGTTCACGCCCTCGACGATGACGCGGCCCTTGTCGGGAATCACCCGGAGGACGCGGCCCTTCTTGCCGCGGTCGCGCCCGGTGACGACGACGACGTTGTCGTTCTTCTTGATCGCGGACCCGGCTGCGGCCATCACAGCACCTCCGGGGCGAGCGAAATGATCTTCATGAACCGGCGCTCGCGCAGTTCGCGCGCCACCGGACCGAACACGCGGGTGCCGATCGGCTCGCCCTCGGGATTGATCAGGACCGCCGCGTTGCGGTCGAAGCGGATGTAGGTGCCGTCCTTGCGCCGCAGTTCCTTGCGGGTGCGCACGACGACCGCCTTGACGACCTGGCCCTTCTTGACCGTGCCGTCCGGCGTGGCTTCCTTCACCGACGCGGTGACGATGTCTCCGATCGACGCGTAGCGCCCGGTGGATCCGCCGATCGGATTGATCACCGAGATCTTGCGCGCGCCGGAGTTATCGGCGACGTCGAGAATGGATCGCATCTGAATCATGGCTGCTCTCCGTTCCGATCTGTACTAGCGCGCGCGTTCGACAACGCGCGTGACGACCCAGCGCTTGCGCTTGCTGAGCGGCCGCGACGGCACCATGGCGACGCGATCGCCGACTTTGGCTTCGTCTTTTTCGTCGTGCGCCATGAACCGCGACGTCCGCCGCAGCTGCTTGCCGTAGAGACCGTCGCGGACCTGCCGCTCGGTCGTCACGACCACGCTTTTCGCCATCTTGTCGCTGACGACGATTCCGATGATTTCGCTCTTCGCCATGGTCAGTCCTTGACGCCCTTTTCCTTGAGCACGGTCATCACGCGCGCCAGTTCCTTGCGCAGCGGACGCACCTTGTTACCGGCTTCGGCCTGCCCCATCGACCGCTGCAGCCGGAGGCGAAACACCTGATCGTCGAGTTCGCGGGCGCGCTGGCGGAGATCGTCCACCGGCAGGCCGCGCAGCTCGGAGAGCAGCTCGATCGTCTTCATGACACCTTCTCCTGGCCGAAGCGGGTCGCGAACCGCACCTTCATCGGCAGCTTCGCCGATGCCAGGCGCATCGCCGCTTTGGCTTCCGTGATCGAGACGCCTTCCATCTCGAAGAGGATCCGGCCCGGCTTGATCACCGCGACCCAGCCTTCGGGCGCGCCCTTGCCCTTGCCCATGCGCGTTTCCTGCGGCTTCTTGGTCACCGGCTTGTCGGGAAACACGCGGATCCAGACCTTGCCGCCGCGCTTGATGCCGCGCGTCAGCGCGACGCGCGCCGCCTCGATCTGCCGATCGGTCAGCCAGCACGGCTCGAGCGACATCAGCCCGAAGTCGCCGAACGACACCGTCGACCCGCGCCACGCCAGCCCGCGCATCCGTCCGCGCTGCTGCTTTCTGTACTTGACCTTCTTGGGCATCAACATAAATCAGTGCTCCGTGCTCAGTGCCTCGTGCCTCGTGCGTCGTGCGTCGTGCGTCGTGCGTCGTGCGTCGTGCTGCTGTCAGCGCGCCCGCCGCCCGAACCCACCAGGGCCTAGGGCCGAACGCCTAGGGCCGGTCTAGGGTCTGGCCCCCCGCGGTCCCTGCGGCCGATCGCCGCGGTCCCCGCGATCCCGATCGCCGCCACCCGAGGCGCGGCGCGGCTGCCGGTATTCCTCTTCGCGTCCGGTGCGCGGCGTCACCCGCTCGCCCTTGTAGAGCCACACCTTGACGCCAATCGCGCCGTAGGTCGTGAACGCTTCCGAGAACCCGTAGTCGATGTCGGCGCGCAGCGTCTGCAGCGGCAGCTGGCCGTGCAGGTACCACTCCGAGCGCGCGATTTCGGCGCCGTTCAAGCGGCCGCTGACGCGCACCTTGATGCCGCGCGCGCCGAAGCGCAGCGCCGACTCGACCGCCTTGCGCATCGCCCGGCGGAAGGCGACGCGCTTCTCGAGCTGCATCGCCACCGATTCGGAAATCAGCTGCGCGTCGAGCTCGGGCTTCTGAATCTCGAGGATGTTGATGAACACCTCGCGGCCGGTGCCCTTCTGCAGTTCCTGGCGCAGCTTGTCGACCTCGGTGCCCTTGCGGCCGATGATGATGCCCGGCCGCGAGGTGTGGATGTCGACCTTGAGCTTGTTGGCGGCGCGCTCGATGTCGATGCGCGCGACGCCGGCATGCGCGAACCGCTTCTTCAGCTCGGCCCGCAGCTTGAGGTCCTCGTGCAGCAGTTTGGCGTAGTCCTTGTCGGCGAACCAGCGCGAGCGCCAGGTCTTGTTGAAGCCGAGCCGGAATCCGTACGGATGAACTTTTTGACCCATGGTTTTCCTAGCCCTTCGCCGCTGCCGGCTTCGCCTTCGCCGCGCGCTTGGCGCGCGTCGCCCCGGTCGCCGATCCGCCGGCGGCCGCGACCTTGGCCGGCCGCTCCGCGACTTCGACCGTCAGGTGCGCCATCCGCTTGACGACGCGAAACGCACGGCCCATCGGGGCCGGGCGGATGCGCTTCATGCTCGGCCCCTGATTGGCGAAGCACTTGGCGACGAACAACCGATCGACGTCGCCGCCGAAGCTGTCCTGCTGCTGCACGTTGGCGATTGCCGAGCGCAGCACCTTTTCGATGTCCTTGGCGATCATCTTGCGCGAGTAGCGCAGCGTCGCCAGCGCATGGCCGACATCCTTGCCGCGAATCTGGTCGAGCACGAGGCCCGCCTTCTGCGCGGAGGTGCGGACGTAATGCGAGGTCGCGTGACTGGATGCCATTTACGCGCCTCCCTTGCCGCCGCCCGCGGGCGCGCCGGCGGGCGCCGCCGCGCCGGACGCGGCGACCTGCGCCGCCTTCTCCGCCTTGGTGGTGTGGCCCTTGAAGAAGCGCGTCGGCGCAAACTCGCCGAGCTTGGCCCCGACCATGTTCTCGGTCACGAACACCGGGATGAACTTCTTCCCGTTGTGCACCGCGATCGTGTGGCCGATCATCTCGGGGATGACGGTCGATCGGCGCGACCAGGTCTTGATGACCTTCTTCTCGTTCGCCTGATTCATCGCTTCCACCTTCTCGAGAAGATGAAGATCGACGAACGGCCCCTTTTTCAGTGATCTGCTCATGGCCTACTTCTTTCTCCGCTGCACGATGAACCGATCGCTGCGCTTGTTGCGCCGCGTCTTGAAGCCCTTCGTCGGTTTGCCCCACGGCGTGGTCGGATGCCGGCCGCCCGAGGTCTTGCCTTCGCCGCCGCCGAGCGGATGGTCGACCGGGTTCATCGCGACGCCGCGCACGTGCGGCCGCTTGCCCATCCAGCGGCTGCGGCCCGCCTTGCCGATCGAGACGTTCTCGTGGTCGAGGTTGCCCACCTGGCCGACGGTGGCGAGGCATTCCATGTTGACCAGCCGGATTTCGCCGGACGGCATCTTCACGGAGGCGTAGAAGCCTTCCTTGGCGACCAGCTGCACCGCCGACCCGGCCGAGCGCGCGATCTGCCCGCCCTTGCCCGGCTTCAGCTCGACGTTGTGAATCATCGTGCCGAGCGGAATGTTCTTGAGCGGCAGGCAGTTGCCCGGGAGGATGTCGACGTTTTGTCCCGAGACGATCGTCTGCCCGACGGTGACGCCAATCGGATGCAGGATGTAGCGCTTCTCGCCGTCGGCATAGGTCACGAGCGCGATCCGCGCGGTGCGGTTCGGGTCGTACTCGACCGTCGCGACCTTGCCCGGGATGTCGAACTTGTCCCGCTTGAAGTCGATGACGCGGTAGTTGCGCTTGTGGCCGCCGCCGCGCCACCACGAAGTGAGTTCGCCGCGGTTGTTGCGACCGCCGGAACGCTCGAGCTTCTCGGTGAGCGGCTTGTACGACGTCGACGAGGTGATCTCGTCGAACGTCTGGACGCTCTGGAAACGGCGGCCGGCGGAGGTCGGTTTGTAATTGCGAATCGGCATGGCTTGGCTCCGACGGTGTCTAAGCTCCTTCGAGGAACTCAGGCACCTTCTCCCCTTCCTTCAACCGGACCCACGCTTTCTTCCAGTCCGGACGCTGCCCGGCGAAGCGGCCCTGCCGCTTGATCTTGCCGTGCATGATCTGCGTGCGCACCGACAGGACCTTCGATCCGAACAGCTTCTCGACAGCGCGCTTGACGTCGATCTTGGTCGCGCCGGTCGCGACCTGAAACACGATCACCGTCGATTTCTCGCGGGCGATGGTCGTCTTCTCGGTGACGAGCGGGCGGCGGATGACTTGTGTCGGCTTCATCCCAGCACCTCCTGCAGGCGCTCGACCGCGGCGCGGGTGGCGATGATGCGCGTCGTGTTCATCACGTCGCGCGCCGTCAGCTTGCCGCTCGGGACGAGCGTGATGCCGGCGATGTTGCGCGCCGACGAGTGAAAGTTTTCGTCGAGTTTGACGTCGACGATCAGCGTCCGTCCGGCGGCGCCGAGGCGCTTGACCAGTTCGGCGACCGGCTTGGTCTTGCGCTCGCTCACCTTGAGCTCATCGACGATGACGACGACGTTGTCGCGCAGCTTGGAGATCAGCGCCGCCTTCAGCGCGCCGCGTTCGACCTTCTTCGGCAGCGTGTAGTCGTAGCTGCGCGGCTGCGGCCCGAACACCGTGCCGCCGTGACGCCAGAGCGGCGATCGCGTCGATCCCGCCTGAGCGCGGCCGGTGCCCTTCTGCTTGTACGGCTTCTTGCCGCCGCCGCTGACCAGGGCGCGATTCTTGGCCTTGTGGGTGCCGCGACGCTCCGAGGCGTTCTGGCGCACCACCGACTCCCAGATCAGGTCGCGCTTGACGGGGCCGGCAAACACCTCGTCGTTCAGATCGACCGATCCGACCTTCTTGTTTTCGCCGTTGACGACATCAAGAGTCATGGCTACTTCTTGCCCTTCTTCTTCTCGACCTGCGGCTGCGGATCCGGCTTGCGCGCCACCGCGCGGCGGATGATGACGACGCCGCTCGGCGCGCCGGGAACGGCGCCGCGCAGCACCAGCAGGTGATTGTCGAGGTCGATGCTGACGACCTTGAGGTTGCGGGTGGTGATCCGCTTGGCGCCCATGTGACCGGCGGCGCGCATGCCCTTGACGACGCGCGACGGAAACGACGAGGCGCCAATCGAGCCGGGCGCACGATGGAACATCGAGCCGTGCGTGGCCGCGCCGCCAGCGAAATGGTGACGCTTCATGACGCCCTGGAAGCCCTT
>DASUGM010000049.1:0-9537 GCA_036274055.1 Vicinamibacterales bacterium
TTCATTCCTCAAGACTGCCGGCACCGTGATCATGTCGATTTGCGTCGTCATGTGGTGGCTGAATACGTTTCCGCGCACGGCGACGCCGGCTGAGGCGACCGCGCTGCGCTCGCAAGCCGTTTCGATCGCGTCAACTGATGCGAACCGCGCCGCCGCGCTCGAAGCCGACGCGATCGCGATCGAGAACCGCGCCTCACAGGCCGGCAGCTTTGCCGGCCGGCTCGGTCGGACGGTTCAGCCCCTGTTCGCGCCGCTCGGCTTCGACTGGCAGCTCACCGTCGGCGTGATGACGAGTTTTCTCGCTCGCGAGGTCTTCGTCTCGACGATGTCGGTGCTGGTCGCCGACGGCAGCGACGACGTCAGCGACCAGGGCGTGATCAATCGGATTCGCAATGCGACCCGCGACGACGGCTCGCCGCTGTTTACTCCGGCGACCGCGACCAGCCTGCTCGTCTTTTTCGTACTGGCGATGCAGTGCCTGCCGACGCTCGCCGTCACCCGTCGCGAAACTGGCCACGTGAAATGGGCGGCGCTCCAGTTCGGCTACATGTCGGCGCTGGCGTATACGTTTGCGTTCGTCGCGTATCAGGCGCTGCGGATGGCGGGGGTGCGGTAGCCTTGGGTCTTGGGACTTGGGTCTTGAGTCTTGGGTGGTTCTGATGTCTGAGACTGTGCAGATTGTCATCGCCACGGGCGCTGCGATTGGCGCCGCGCTCGTGATCGCCCGCCGGTTTCTGCCCTCCAAGCCCGCGCCCAGGCGCAAGCCCGCGAAAGACGGGCCGGGCTGCGATAAGTGCTCTCACTGATCCTTACCTCGTCTTGAGTCTTGGGTCTTCGGTCTTGGGGTACGTCCTGAGCACTGAGAGCGCCCCAAGACTCAAGCCCCAAGACCCAAGACGAGCTGTTAACCCCCGCCCTTGCCGCCAGTCTTATCTAGTGTAAGACTGCCTCATGCTCGCGGACCTCGAAGCCCTCATCCTCGATCTGTTATCGGCACACGCGCCGACCTACGGGCTCGATCTCGTCGCCGAATCGCACGGCCGGCTGAAGCGCGGCAGCGTCTACGTCACGCTCGGGCGGATGGAGCTGAAGGGCCTGGTCCGATCGCGGCTCGACGAACGGCCGGGCGAGGGCCCGGCTCGGCGCCTGTACGAGCCGACGGCGCTCGGCCTCCGCGCGCTCGTCGCCTCGCAGCTGATTGCCGGCGATCTGCCGCTGCGCGCGTTGCGCAAGGAGTCGCACTGATTCCCATGCGCCGTCTCATTCCGCTCATGCGCTGGTTGCCGATCGGCGAGACGACTCGTCGCGCGCTCGACGAGTCGCTGTCGGATGGATGGCATGAAGCACACGCCGTGTCCGGTTTCGCCGCGAAGTCCATGCGATGGCTGCAGACGTGCGCGGCAGTCGCGCGCATCGTTGCCTCGGCCGTCTCGATACTCGATCAGGAGCACCCGATGAGCCAGTTTGCGAACGACCTCCGCTATGCGTTGCGCCGCTTGCGCAGGGCGCCGACATTCGCGATCTTCTCGATCCTGACGCTGGGCCTCGGCATCGGCGCGACGACCGCGATCTATTCAGTAATCCATGCGGCGCAGTCGCCGCCCCCGGCGGTGACCAACGTCGAGCGCATTGTCAATGTCTATCATTCGCGTGGCGGCAGCTTGCCGATGCTGTCGCTCTCCTGGCAGGACTTCACGGACTTTCGCGCGCGCCAGACCGTCTTCGCGAAAGTCATGGGCTGGCACCACGAACGTTTCGCCTTCGCAGCCGCCGGTCGCGCTGAGTCGGGCTTCGGGGAGTTTGTCACCGGCGACTACTTCGATGTGCTCGGCGTGCCGGTGGCGCTCGGACGGACCATTCAGCCAGCCGACGATCAGCGGAACGCTCCGGCGGTGGTCGTCATTTCGCATCGCGTGTGGCAGCGATTGTTCGACGAAGCGCCTGACGTTATCGGGAGGACGCTGCGGCTCAATGGCGTGCCCGCGCAGATCGTGGGCGTCGCACCACAAGAATTCAGTGGCCTGTTCAATGGCGGCATTGTCTCGTCTGCGGTCTGGGTGCCGTTCTCGAACCTGCCGCGCCTCGGCACTGCGCGTGCCGGACAGATGGACGATCGAAGGGCCAGGATTGTGCTGGTCAAGGGCCTGCTGAGATCGGACCGTACCGTCGAGCAGGTCAGCGTTGAAGCCGAGTTGATCGGCCGACAGCTCGATCTCGAGTCGCCGTTGGCGCGACCCGGCGACGATCCGCGGTTGTCGTCGAGCTACTTCACCAGGCGCTGGCACGTGCGCCGTGCGGCCGACATCGTCATCAACGAAGGCATGGAGAGGATCGTGCGGCCGCTGACCGCGACGCTGTTGTTAGCGGTGTCGCTCGTGCTGATGGTGGTCTGCACCAACCTTGCGAACATGACGCTCGCGCGCGCGACCGATCGCACGCACGAACTCGCCATCCGGCTGGCGCTTGGCGCATCACGGTGGCGGCTGGTGCGCGAGCAGATTGTCGAGAGCGCCGTTGTCGTCCTGGCCGGCGCGACGGCCGGCGTCGCGCTGGCGCGCGTCGCGATGGTAATCCTGAGCCGCGAGCTTGCCGTAGGAAACGGCGTGACGATCCGCATGGTCCCGCGTCTTGACGTTGCCGTGCTGATCGCGGCGTCAATTGCCGCCGGGTTGGCGCTCGTCGTCGCCGGCATCATTCCGGCGCTCCAGTCCGTGCGCGCCGATTTGCGGTCGCCGATGTCGTCGTCCGGCGGCACGTCTGGCGTGCCGCGGTGGCGCTGGCGGCGTCTGCTGATCGCGTCGCAGGTGACCGTCTCGCTCGTCCTCGTCACGCTGGCGGCGCTCTGCATCTCGCACGTCCGCGAAGGACTTGGGCAGGACCGCGGTCTCGACCTGGCTGCGATCGCAGTCGCTGAAGTCGACTTTGGCACCCAGCAGTACGATCCTGAGCGAACGCGCTCAATCGCCAACGCCATTGTGAGCCGCCTGTCGCAGCAGCCGGACGTCGACGCGGTTGCGATGTCCTCGGGTTGGCCGGTGCTGATTTCTGATCCGGGCGGTACGGTCCTGCAACCCGGCACACGAACCGGTGCGTCGGCGGCCTTTGTCGCTGGGTCGCCGACAATCCTGGATGCGCTGGGCCTGCCGCTCATTGTCGGCCGAAAGTTCGACGCCCGCGATACCGTCGGCGCGCCGCGCGTCGTCATCCTGAGCCAGCGCACTGCGCAGGTGTTGTTCGACGACGCTCCGGCCATCGGCCGGGAAGTTGAAGTCAAACGGAGGCAGTGGGTCGGCGAGCCCGAGCCGAGGCCGTTCCTGGCTACGGTCGTCGGCATCGCCGGCGACGTTGCCGATGCCGGCGGCCCAGAAAACGCTGTCTATCTGCCGATCGATCAGCACCCAGAACGCAGGCTCACGTTTACCGTTCGCGCCAATGGCGATCCGTCGCGGATGCTGACCACCATCCGCCAGACCATCGCCGGCGTCGATCCCGCGCTCGCGATCGGACAATTGACGACGGGCCCATCGCTGGTGGGCACCGAGTTCCTGTTTTTCCGGGTGATGGGGGCGATCGCCGCGATTCTCGGTTTGTTTGCGCTCATTCTCGCACTGGCGGGCTTGTACGGCGTGCTCTCACACGTGATCGGACGACGCACCCGCGAGATTGGCATTCGCATCGCGCTCGGCGCCGATACCGCCCGAATCCTTCGCATGGTGATTCGCGACGGCCTCGAACCGGTCATCAGCGGCCTCGTGCTGGGGCTCGCAATTGGCGGAATCGCGCGGATGTCGCTCGGACCGATGTTCACGCGGCTGGCGCCGGCCATCGACCCGGTGGTCCTGACTTCGGTGCCTCTGGCCATGATCGCCGCCGCCGTCGTCGCTGCGTATGTACCCGCCCGCCGCGCCGCGAAGATCGATCCGAATGTGGCACTCAGGGACTAAAAAGCCGTCGGGTGGCTTTTTGCGTAAACCGTAAAAAGCCACCCGACGGCTTTTTCTGAGCTAGGCGCTCGCCCGATCCGACATCAGTGCCGCCAGCAGCCGCCGCAGTTCGTCGGCATGCTCGGCCTCCAGCGGCGTGAACTGCACCGCGAAGCCCATGCCCGGATCGACATAGACCACCTTCCCGGTGAACGTGATCGCGTGGCTCTCGCCAATCGCCACCGTCAACACCGTCGTCTCGCCGGCGACCGGCAGCGCCAGGGTCTGCACGAAGCAGCCGCCGATGCTGATGTCGGCAATCCGGCAGCGGGTCGCGCCCGAGCGGCTAGTCCACGTGCCCTCGAAGGGCCGCGCTACGCGCGGATGCTGTCGTCGCTCTTCGTTCATGAACAGGCCTCCCGGCCGATTTCTGTCGCGCCGTCTGCGGGGAGTGCCTCGAGCGTAGCACAGCCGTTTGCGACGCCTGCCGCAGTAGCATGTCCGCATGGTGTCCCTGTCTCTGGACTGGCTTGGCGATCTGCGTTTCGTGAACACCGACGATTCGCCAACCATCGAACTCAACAGCTCGACGCCAGGCGTGACGTCGCCGCCGCAGGCGCTCGCGTACGGCGTGATGGCCTGCATGGGCATGGACGTCGTCCACACGATCCAGAAGGGCCGCCACGATCTGCGCGCGATGCGCGTCCGCTTCGAAGGCGAGCGCGCCGTCGAGCATCCACGCCGTTTCGTCACCATGGGGCTGCACTTCGAGATCACCGGGACTGTCCCCGATCATGTGGTCGAGCGCGCCATCGATCTCTCGCGCGAGAAGTACTGCTCGGTCTGGAATACGATCCGCACCGACGTCGAACTGACGACGACGTTCGCCGTGACGGGATAGGCCCAAGGCCCAAGGCCCAAGGCCCAAGACTCAAGACTCAGATGCGTCTCGCCTCCGTCGATTGGCTGCGCGGCGTCGCCGTGCTGTGCATGATCCTCTGGCACGTCGTCGATGCCTGGACGGTGCCGGCGCGCGATCCGCTGACGTTCACGCTCCTCGGCTTCATCGGCGGCTGGGCGGCGCCGCTGTTTCTCCTGCTCACCGGCGTCTCGATCGCCCTGGCCGGCGACGCGCAGTTGCGCAAGGGCGTCGATCGCGGCGCCGCCAGCCGCCGGTTGCAGAAGCGCGGCTGGCAGATCTTCGTGCTCGCCCACCTGTTCCGATTTCAGGGGTTCCTGCTCAACCTCAACGGCCGTTGGAACGCGATCCTCAAGCCCGACATCCTCAACATCATTGGCCTGGGCGTGGTCGCCGGCGCGGTTGCGTGGCGGCGCGCGACGACGCCGGCGCGGGTCGTGGCCTGGCTGGCGGCGCCGTCGGTCGTCATCGTCACGCTGGTGACGCCGCTGGCTCGCGGCTGGTGGTGGCCGACGCTGCTGCATCCGCGTCTCGAGGCCTACATCCGTCCGGTCGGTAACTTCGGCGTGTTCAGTCTGTTCCCGTGGATCGCGCTGGTGCTGATCGGTGTGCTCGTCGGACTCGAATTGTTGAAGGGCGAACGGGCGTTCCGCACGCTCGCGATCGCCGGGCTCGTCTGCATCACCGGCGGAACGACGGCGATGTTCCTGCCGACGCCGTTCGCGACGACGTTCTGGGCCGATTCGATTTCGTGGTTCGTGATCCGCCTCGGATTGATGCTGGCGATGATGGTCGCGGCGTGGTTGTGGACGCGCCGCTGGCCGGCGCAGCAAGACAGTCCGCTCGTGCTCCTCGGCCGGACGTCGCTGTTCGTTTATTGGATCCACGTGGAGCTCGCGTATGGCGCGCTCAGCTACCCGCTGCACCACGCATTGTCGGTGCCGCAATCGTTGGCGGGGTATGCGCTCATGACAGTGTTGATGTACCTGTTGGCGACGCTGTGGCTGCACCGTGACCGAGGCCCGCTGACGCCGGTTCACATGCGGGCTTGAGCTATTTGTGCCCTAGCGTCGAGGAAAGGCCCAGAGGCCCAATCCCTGGGCCTCGCGCGGCCGTAGTAAGGTTAGCGGGCTTGGCAGCGCAGGACGCGATCTTGACAGACGCCGGAACGCAGGCCGATCGTGAGCTTCTCGCGGCGGTCGCCAGCGGGTCGTCCGAGGCCCTCGCCCGGCTCTACGATCGGCACGCGGGCACCGCGTTCGCGCTCGCGCGGCGGGTCGTGTCGCGCGTCGAGGACGCCGAGGAAGTCGTGCAGGACGTGTTTTCGCAAGTGTGGCGTGACGCCGCGCGCTACGAGGCCGGCCGCGCGACCGTTGCCGGCTGGATCGTGATGCTGACGCGGGCGCGTGCGATCGATCGGCTGCGATCGCGCAAGGCGCGTCCGGATCTCGGGGGCGTCAGTCCGGATGCGGCGCCGCCGCTGGTCGCCGGCGATCGCAATCCCGAACAGGTGACGCTGACCGCCGAGGACGTCAGAAGCGTGCGCGGGGCGCTGAACGTGCTGCCCGACGCGCAACGGTCGCTGCTCGAGCTCGCGTACTACGAGGGCATGACGCACGTCGAAATCGCCGAGCGCACCGGCGTGCCGCTCGGCACGGTGAAGACGCGGATTCGGACGGCGATGACGACGCTGAAGGGCGTTCTCTCGTCATGACGACGATGAGCAACCACGAAGAGTTCGCGGCGGCGCTCGCCGGCTATGCGCTCGAGGCGCTCGACGGCGCCGAGCGCGTCGCACTCGAAGCGCATTTGCCGACCTGTGCCCAGTGCCAGGCCGAACTTGCCGAACTGCGCCGGGTCGCCGCCGCGCTGGGCGGCGCGGTCGTGGGTGTGCCGCCGCCGCCAGCTCTCAAAGCCAAAGTGATCGCGCACGCGACCACGCAGAAACAAGCGCCGCAGACGCCGCAGGCCGGCACGCCGGCGCGGTTCCTGCGACGTCCGGCAGCCGCGGTGCCGACGCCGCCGGCGCCAATGACGCCGACGCCCGGCAAGCTCGTCCGCGTCCGGGTGCGACGATCGCGGTCGCCGTTGCCGATTGCCGCGTCGGTCGCGATCGCGCTCGGGCTGGGTGCCTACGCGTGGCTGCTGCGCAGCGAGATCGATTCGCTGCGCTTGCAGGTGACGCAGATGTCGATCGCGACCGAGGGCCTGCGCAAAGAGCTGACGGCGGTCAGGAACGATGCCGCGCGCTTCACCCACACCGCCGGTGTGCTGGCGGCGCCGGTGTTGCTGAAGGCCAGCCTGACTGGTGACAAGACGCGCATGCCGCGAGCGACGGGCCGCGCGTTCATGAACGCCGAGCGCGGCGTGTTCTTCCACGGCGAGCACCTGGACGCGCTTCCTCCGGGTCAGGAATATCAGCTGTGGGTCATTCCGCAGGGGGAAGGTGCCAAGCCGGTGCCGTTCCCGCTGACGTTCACTCCAGATCCGAACGGCGCGGTCAGCGTCAACGTCCCGATGCCGGCCGCCCCGTCTGTGCTGGCGATTGCGGTGACGATCGAGCCGAAGGGCGGGTCTCTCTCGCCGACGACGCCGGTCGTCCTGTCGGGCGCCATTACTCCCGGATAAGCGTTTAGAACCGAACCCAAGAAAAAGGAAGGCCGGCGATCTTCCGCCGGCCCTCCTGAGTTCTAAGTTCTAAGTTTCAAGTTCTAAGTTCTGGAACGATCAGGCGCGTCACTTCGCTCCCTGATCGTTCCAGTTGATGATCGAGTTGAAGATCATGTTGAACTCGCCGTGGTTCTGCCACCGGTAAATCGGATTGTTGGTGAACAGCAGCACGCGTCCCTTGCCGTTATGCGCGTTGGGAATGTCGACGGCAAACGGCCGATCGGTCAGGTTGTCGCCGCCGATGAGCAGGCCGCTCAGCGCTTCGCCGCCGGCGTACTTGCCGAGGATGTTGCCCTGGTCCGACATGCCGACGCGAATCGCCGGGCCGCCGGTGTACTTGATCGGCACTGTCGTGCCGGCGTAGCCGTAGAACACCGGGTGATCGGTCTTCGTGATCGTCGCGCTGACCAGCGGCCGCTGCGCGGTCACGCCCTGCATCTGGTCCATGTCGACGGTGTGGGCCCAGCCGAAGTCGATCGGGAAGCGAATCGCGTTGTGCGCGGCAATCAGCGTACCGCCGGCGTCGAGGAACGCCTCGAACGCATCGACGCCCTTCTGGCCGAACCCGCCTGACATGTCGGTCGTCTCGCCGTACATCCCGAGGAACTTGTACTTGTCGCTCTTCAGGTACGGCTGCGGCGTCGCACTCGGGTTGGCGAGCACCGATTGCCGGTTGATGTTCTGGTACGCCATCAGGATGACGTCGAAGTCCTTCTTCAAGTCGCCCTGCGCCACGCGCTCCTTGTAGATCAACTGGAACGGAATGCCGAACTTGTCGAAGGTGAACCGGTACCAGCCAAGCTCCTGCGTGCCGGTCCACTGCGAGTAGATCGCGACGCGCGGCACGTCGCCATCGTGCGTGGCCACCGTCGGGATGGTCGACAGCGCCGCGGCGGTGAGGCCGAACTGATCGACCGCGGCGCGTGCCGCCGCGAGATCCGCCGGCGCGGTGATGATGAACGAACCGGCGGGGAAGTCGACGTCGCCGACCTTGAAGCTCTTCTCCGCGACCTTCATCGGCATCGCCCGCAGCGTGTAGCGGAACGCGATCATGTTGTTCGAGCCGAGATGGGCGACTGCCAGACCGGCGGTGCCGCTGCCGGTGATCTTGCCTTTGACGACGGCCTTGGTCACCGGCGTCGTCGACGCCTTCAGGATCGATGGGTCGGCGATTTCCTTGACGTCGACGTTGAACGCGTAGCCCATCGTCCAGCCGCTGTCGTCATAGGTGGTCAGCGCCGGATCGGGGAACGCCTGCCGTTCGAGCAGGTTCTTCGCGAGGCGGCCGTACGGCTGATCGCGCTTGATCACGTACGAGCCGGCCGGGAACGTCGCGTCGCCGGCCTTGATCTCTCCGGTGGCCTCGCCGACTTCGATGCCCTGCGCGCGCAGCACGTTGACGAGTTCGGCCGCTTTGGTCATGTCGCGCTGCATCGGGATCACGAACCCGTACGGCGCCTCGTTCTTGCCTGATTCGATGGAGTTCCGCGTCTTCGTGTAGAAGTTTTCGAGCACGAGGTTCGGGAACATCGAGGTCAGCTGCAGCGCCGAGAGCACCGCCGTCTGCATGTAGTTGGTGTTGTTGCGGCGGGTGAAATTCGCCGGCATACCCGGGGGCACCGGGATGCCGCGGTACCACTCGCGCGGCTGGTTGCCGCCGCGGCCGGTTGGAATCGCGCCGCCGCGTCCGCCGCCAGGCGACGGAATCAGTCCCGGCGCGCCGCCGCGCCCTTGCGGGGCGCCGCCACGTCCTTGCGGGGCGCCGCCACGACCGGCGTTGGCCGCGGCGCCTTCGCCTCCGGCTCCGGCGCCAGCGGCTCCCGCGCGGCCGGCTTCACCACCGGCGCGTCCTTCGCCAGCCGCGGCACCGCCGCGGCCCGCGCCCGCGCCGCGTCCACCGCCGCCGCCACCACCGGCCGCGCCGCCGCGGCCGGCTGCCGGCGCGGCATTGGCGCCGGGAATGTTGTCATTGCCCGACTGGGTCTCGTACATCCGCATCATGCCGTTGTGGTTGTAGGCGACCGA
>DASUGM010000050.1:0-7292 GCA_036274055.1 Vicinamibacterales bacterium
ATTCTGAAAAACGAAACCGCGGCTGAGCAGTGTCGTGTCGTAGTCGAGCGTCGTGCCGTCGAGAAGACGATGGCTGCGCGGATCGATCCACACCCGCACGCCCTGCGGACCTTCGAAAACCAAATCGTTGTCGCGCGGCGCGGGTTCCCATTCGAATACGTACTCGAAGCCCGAGCAGCCGCCGGCTTTGACGCCGACACGCAGGCCGCCGGCATCAGCGTGCTGCTTCTCGAGCAGCTTCTGCATTTGCGTGGCGGCGTTTTCGGTAACGGTGATCATAAATAAAAAAGTCTTGGGTCTTGGGTCCTGAGCTATTTCCTGACCACCGAGACCGGGACCGTGATGCCGGTCGGCGGTGGAATCGCTGCCATGTCGGTCGCCAGTTCGGCCACCGACGTCGCCGCCAGTGCCGAGACGATCCGATCTTTGATGCGCCACAGCGGATCGCGGATGTTGCACTTCGCGTACTGGTCGCAGCTGTGATCGAGGTCCGAGCAGGCCGTGACCGTCAGCGGCCCGTCAATTGCCTGAATAACGTCGGCCACCGAAATCGACGCCGCCGGGCGCGACAACCCGTAGCCGCCGCGAATGCCCTGATGCGAATCCAGCAGCTTCGCTCGAACCAGCTTCTGGAGCACCTTGGCCAGCAACTCGGCGGGGATGTCGTACGACTCGGCCAGCTCCCGCGCGGGCATCGCACCGCGATCGGCATGAGCCGCCAGGTGGCGCATGGCCAGGAGCGCGTAGTCGGCCTTTTTCGAGAGCCTGAGCATGATGATTCGTCAGCCGGCGTGGATATCCGACCGAACGAGTCCATTTTAAGGTACTGGGCGGGACCAGACAAGTCTGTCAGTCGTTTTTTCCGCCGCAACTCGTTGATGAGACGAGTCTTATTTAAGAGTCGACTTCGCGGACGCGGCCAGTTTCCAAGCCCGGATCCCGCCCTCCAGGTTGCGGGCGTCGTAGCCGATCGCCCGCAGTTTGGCCACGGCGCGCGAACTCCGGCCGCCGCTCTGGCAGTGCACCACCACCGGACGATCCTTCGGCAGCAGGCTCAGGTTTTCATCGAGCAAGCCGGACGGGATCAGGACCGCGCCCTCAATCGATGCCGCGGCGTGCTCGGACGGCTCGCGAACGTCGACCAGCATGTGGGGCACACCATCCTCGCGCCAGGCCGCGAGGTCTGACGGACTCAGATCGACGCGAATGGCTCCGACCGTCGCCGGCGTGGGTGCGCACACGCGGTCGTACTCGACGAGCGTTTGGATCGACGGTGCGTCGCCGCACACCGGACAGGCCGGATCGCGCGGCAGGACGATCTGACGCGTCCGCATCTTGAGGGCGTCGTAGAGAAGCAGGCGGCCGACGAGCGGCTCGCCGATCCCCGTGATCAGCTTGATCGCCTCGGTCGCCTGCAGCGTGCCGATGACGCCCGGCAGGACGCCGAGCACGCCGCCTTCGGCGCAGTTGTCGATCAGCCCGGCCGGCGGCGGCTCCGGATGCAGGCAGCGATAGCACGGGCCGCCCGAGACCGCGAACACCGCCAACTGGCCGTCGAACTGCGCGACGCTGCCGTAGACGTTCGGCGTTTTCGCCATCACGCACGCGTCGTTGACCAGATAGCGGGTCGAGAAATTGTCGGTGCCGTCGATGACGACGTCGGCGTCCACGACGAGCGCGCGCGCGTTGTCGGCGCTGAATGGCGCGTCGTGCGCGACGACGCGGGTGTGCGGATTGATCGCGCGCAGCCGCCCCGCGGCCGCGTCGATCTTCTGGCGGCCGATATCGGGCGTGCCGTAGAGGAGCTGACGGTGGAGGTTGCTCTCGTCGACGCGGTCGAAATCAACGAGATCGATCGTGCCAATGCCCGCCGCGGCCAGGTACATCGACGCCGGCGATCCCAGCCCTCCGGCCCCGACCACAAGCACCCGCGCCGCGGCCAGCTTCCGCTGCCCCGCCTCACCAAAGCCAGCGAGCCGAATTTGGCGGTCATAGCGGGTTCCGGGTTCCGGGGTTCCGGGTTCCGGGGTTCCGGGTTCCGGGGTTCTGGGTTCCGGGGTTCTGGGGACGGGGGTGTTTTCCACAGTTTTCGCCATTTTGGGGACAGGTCTCGGCTCGCTGATCTGATTCTCCCACTTCGCCGCCGTCGAGACCTGTCCCCAAAACCGTCAAAACTGTGGAAAACACCCCCGTCCCCAGCACCTGCCCGTACAATCACCGCATGCTGTTCTTCGTTCTGGGCGCCTTTCTCGGCGCAGCCGGCGTCGCCGTGGTGTTTCTCTGGCGGCAGGGCCGGCTGACTGCGGAGACGGCGAGGCTGGGGGCTCAACTCGGCGCCGCGGAGCGCGCCCTCGACGGGGAGCGGGCGACCAGGGCGCTGACACAAGCACAGGTGCGTGAGACGTTCGCCGCGCTGTCGCAGGACGCGCTCCGCGATAACCGCGACGACTTCATGCATCGCGCAACCGCGTTGTTGTCGCCGATGAAAGAAACACTCGGGCGCGTGCAGGCACAGCTGGCGGATGCCGACAAAGCGCGCGAAGGCAGCTACCGCGCCGTTGCCACGCAACTGAGCTCGGTCGTCAGCGGACAGCGCGAACTCCATGCCGCCACGGAAGGCCTGACGCGCTCGCTGCGATCGTCGAACGTCCGCGGCAAATGGGGCGAAGTCCAGCTCCGCCGCATCGTCGAGCTGGCCGGCATGATCGAACACTGCGACTTCTTCGAAAAGGAGTCGATGACCACGGAAGCCGGCGCGCGCCAGACTCCCGACCTGATCGTCCGACTGCCGGGCGACGCGACGGTCGTGATCGACGCGAAGGTCGCCATGGATGGCTTCCTGGCCGCTTCGAATGCGACCACGGACGCCGAGCGCCAAACGCATCTCGCCGCGCACGCGCGTCAAGTACGCGATCACGTCCGGACGCTCGGCGCGAAGGAATACTGGAAGCAGTTCCAGCCGGCCCCGGAGTTCGTCGTCATGTTCCTGCCGCTCGAGCCGCTGCTTGGCGCCGCGTTCGAACAGGACGGCACCCTGCTCGACATGGCGGCGGGATTGCGCGTCATTCCGGCGACGCCGATGACGCTGCTGGCGCTCCTGAAAGCGGTCGCGTTCGGCTGGCAGCAGCAGGCGGTCGCTCACAACGCCGAAGAGATTCAAATGCTCGGGCGCGATCTCTACGAGCGCCTGGCGACGATGGTCGAGCATCTCGAGGGCGTCGGCGACAACCTCAAGCGCGCCGCCGACAGCTACGATCGGTTCATCGGCTCACTGGAGCAGAAGGTGGTACCTGCGGCGCGGCGTTTCCGCGAGCTCGGCGTCAGCGCGTCCAAGGAACTCGACCTGCCGGAGCAGATGCACCTGACGATCAGGCCGGTGAACAAGAGCCGGCTCACCGGGACCGACTGATCCGTGCGCCGGTGCGCCGGTGCGCCGGTGCGCCCGTGCGCCGGTGCGCCAATGGCCAATCGCAGCGGGCGCACCATCGCATGTGGCGCAGCGTCGCACGGCCTTATTGAATCGCGATCGTCAGCGTCACCTGCGCGCGAATCTCAATTTCACCCGGCTCGATTGGCGTCTCGGGCATCAGCGGCTCGCCGCCGCCCCGTCCGGCGGCGCCGGGGGCCATCGCGGTCCGCGCCATCGGTCTAGGAACGATCGTGTTCAGGCCCTGATCGTCGATGCGCAGCACCGGCCCGAGCGTGCGGCGGGCTCCGGCGGCGATCGCCTGCGCGCGCGTGATCGCGTTTTCAACCGCCAGCTTCAGCGCTTCGGCCTGCGCGGCCTGCTCGTTCTTGAGATCGAAGCGCGGACCGATGATCGACAGGCCTGAACTCTTGGGTCCATTCGCGGCATCCATGATGTCGCCGAGCCGCTCCAGGTCATCGACGCGAACCTCGATCTGATTGCGCACGAAATAGCCAGTGACGTTGCGCGTCCGGGAATCCATTTCCGGCGTCAGGGAATAGCCGGTTGTACGAATCGCCTCGTCGCGCACGCCGACGCCCTTCAGCGCGTTGTGGATCTCGGTCATGGTCTCGTTGCTCTTCCGACGCGCGTCGTTGGCTTTGCTTTCGCGCACCTGTGTCGCGATGGTGAGCCAGGCCCGATCGGGCGCGCGGCGCAGCACCGCCTGGCCCTGCGTAACGATCGTCGGCGGCGGCTGCGGCGGCGGTTGCGGCTGAGCAAACGCCGGAGCCGCGCCAGCCGAGACTGAGAAGGCAACGATGGCAAACGCGAGCGATCGAAGCATGGGGTGAACTCCTCAGCTACACTCTACCGCCGAGTGCCGGACAGGTTTGGAAATCCAAGGAAGGTCGCGCTGTTGCTCGCCGGCGGCGGTCACGTCGCGCGGCGGTTCATCGTGCTGTTGGAGGAATGCCGCGACGCCCTGACGGCCGCCGGCGTCGAGCCGGTGATTGTCGGCGTCACCACACGCCGGCACGGCAGCGTCTTCGACAAGGCGGGTCTCGACGCAGTTCGAATCGCACGAGGCCTGGCCAAGGGCGACACCATTGGGCCGGCGTCTTCGCCCTCGACCCTGGAGTGCATCGCGCAACTTCGCTCCCAGGACGTCGAGACCCGCGTATTGATTGAGACGACCACGCTGGATATCCGGTCGGGCGAACCGGCGACGTCGCATGTGCGCGCGGCCATCGCTGCCGGTGCGCATGTCATCACCGCGAACAAAGGTCCGGTCGCGTTTGCGTATGACGATCTCGCCGCCGCCGCGACGGCGCGCGCGGTCCGGTTTCTCTTCGAAGGTGCGGTGATGGACGGCATCCCGATTTTCAACCTCGTTCGCGAGTCGATGCCGCTGGCGACGATCACCGGCTTTCGCGGCGTCGTCAACAGCACCACCAACGTCCTGCTCAGCGCGATCGAGGGCGACGAGCCATACGCCGCCGCGCTGGCGCGCATGCAGGCGGCCGGCGTCGCCGAAGCGGATCCGTCGCTCGACGTCGAGGGTTGGGACGCCGCCGCGAAAACCGCGGCGCTGGCCAACGTCTGGCTGGGCGCGCGGACGAACCCGCACGCGATCGCGCGTGACGCGGTGACGCCGGCGATTGCCGATCGGGCACGCGCGGCGAAGCGCGCCGGCCGCCGCTTGAAACTGGTGGCGCGCGCGGCGCGCAAGAATGAGCGGGTCGATGCCGCCGTCGAGTTGCAGGAATTGGCCGCTGACGATCCGCTGGCGATTCTCGACGGTCAGGCGAACGCGCTCGAAATCGACACCTGGCCGCTGGGCCGCGTCGTCATCACGCAGCGCGATGGCGGCCTCGAGAAGACGGCATATGCGCTGCTCACCGATCTGATGACGGTCGCGAAATCATGAACGAGGCGCCGCTCGCCGGCCTCACGATTCTCGACCTCTCGCGCGTGCTGTCGGGCCCGTATTGCACGATGCTCGCCGCCGACATGGGCGCCCGGGTGATCAAGATCGAACATCCGGAGCGCGGCGACGATACGCGCGCGTGGGGGCCGCCGTTTGTCGCCGGCGAGAGCGCGTACTACCTGAGCGTCAATCGCAACAAGGAAAGCGTCGCGATCGATTTCAAGACGCCGCTCGGCCGACGGGCGCTCGACGAACTGATCGCGCGCGCCGACGTGCTGGTCGAGAATTTCCGGCCCGGCACGCTCGACCGCCTCGGTCTCGGTTACAACGATCTGCAAGTGCGCTATCCGCGGCTGATTTACGCGTCCATTTCCGGTTTCGGCCTGAACGGACCGCGGCGGGCGGAAGCCGGTTACGATGCCGTGGCGCAGGCGGAAGGCGGGCTGATGAGCATCACCGGCGCGCCCGACGGCCCGGCGGTTCGACTCGGCGTCGCCATCGCCGACATCGCCGCCGGCATGTTCGCGTTCCAGGGCATCCTGCTGGCGCTGATCAGCCGCGCGCAACGCGGCCGCGGCCAGCACGTCGACGTCAGCCTGCTCGACAGCGTCGCGGCGCTGCTCACCTACCAGGCGGCGCGTTACTTCGCGACCGGCGTCGCGCCGGCGCGCACCGGCAACCGGCACATGACGATCGCGCCATACGACACCTTCGAGATGCGCGACGGCGTGCTGGTGCTCGCCGTCGGCACCGACGCGCAATGGCGCACCTTCTGCACGACGCTGGCGCGACCCGACCTCGCGGCCGATTCGCGCTTCGCCACCAATGCGCAACGCGTCGAGCGCTTCGACGCACTGCGCCCACTGGTGAGCGAGACGCTCGCGCCGTTTCGCCTCAATCAAGCCGTCGAACTGCTACGCGACGCCGGCGTGCCCTGCGGCGCGGTGCGCTCAATCGCCGAGGCGCTCGACGATCCGCAGATCATCGCCCGCGTGATGATCGAAGAAATCGATCACCCGGCGATCGGCCCGCTGAAACTGCTGGGATTGCCGGTCAAGCTATCGGCGACGCCCGGCGGCGTGCGCTTGCCGCCGCCGCGACTCGGCGAACACACGCGCGCGGTGCTGATCGACGACCTCGGGTGGAGCGCGGAGGACGTCGAACGCGTGACTGCTCGCGACTGAGTGAGAAGCGCTGGACAAGAGCGGACTTACAGGAAGAAGACAGAGAAGAGCGGGAGTGGTTCATTCTTTTTGGGAAACCTCAGCGAACTGGGACACGCTGCATGAGGCTGGCCAAAAAAAGAGAACCACTCACGCTCTTCTCGGTCTTCTCCCTGTGAGTCCGCTCTTGTCTTCTAGATCTTGACGATCAGCTTTGACACTTCCTCGACGAGAAACTTCGTGACGTCCTGTTCGTCGAGCGCGGCCACCGCCTTGCCTTCCACGATCGGACGTTCCGAGACCACCTGGCCCTGACGGCCGCGCTGCAAGCTGACGCGGCCGATGACCTGCGGCGACGCCGACGTGGTGTCGAGTTCGAATTCGAGAAACGTTTCCGGCGCCCCGTCGGACGCCAGCCGGACCCCGTTGGCCGGCGTGTGGACGCTGAACTTGTGGCCCTCGGCGTTCAGGACCGCCGTCGCCTGGCGCATCAGCGGCACGGCGACGTCATGGAGAAATGTCGCGTAGGCGCGCGCGGCTTCGTCGACGGTGGTGCGTCGCGTGCTTGCGTCCTTCCGCGCGTCGTCGAGCGCCCGAAGAATCCGTTTACGGAGGTCTGACGTGTCCATGCCGGAAAAAGCTTACGTCATTTCTTTCGCGCCACGTGTATCGCCATCAACCCACCGAGCACCGGCAGCCACGCGACGTCGACGAAGCCCTTGGCCCGCATCATCTCAGCCACGGCGCGGGCGCCCGGATACCGGCGGATCGACGCCGGAATGTAGCGGTAGGT
>DASUGM010000051.1:0-11586 GCA_036274055.1 Vicinamibacterales bacterium
CAGACCCCGATGGGGTCTGACCCGTGTTTGACCCCGCCCTTCCTTGATCCGGATCGGTTAATATCAGCAAGATGTAGGCCAGCGGCGGATGACCGCCTGCTGGGCGCGTAACAGATGCGGGTCTATTCCGCCGATGGCCTGATTCTGCGGACCTACCGCTACGGCGAGGCGGACCGCATCGTGGTGTTCCTGACCGAGGACCGTGGCAAGAAGCGCGGTGTCGCCAAGAACGCCACCAAATCGCGCCGGCGCTTTGGCGCCGCCCTCGAGCCGCTGACGCGGGGGCGGGTCGCCTACGTCGAACGCGAGCATCGCGAGCTCGTTCGGCTCGATCGGATCGAGCCGACCGCCATGCTGCTCGGGCGCGACTCGGCCCAGACGGCCGACGGCGCCTCAGTGCTCGGGCACGCGGCGTACTTTGCCGAGCTGCTCGACGAGTGGTCGCCGGACGGGATGGCCAACGAACGGCTGTTCCGGCTGGGGGCGGCGGTCGGCGCGGCGCTGGGCCGGGTGAGTTCGGTGGCGGCGCTGGCGCGCTACTTCGAGTACTGGCTGTTGCGGCTCGAAGGCGTGTATCCGGCCATCGACACGTGTCCTCGCTGTGGGCGGCGCGTGCTCGGTGCCGGGGCGGTGCTGGTCCTGGCGGACCGCGCCTACGTGTGCCGCGAGTGCGCCCACGGCGGGCCGAAGCTCTCCGCCGACGCGATGCAGTTTCTGCGCGCGGCGGCGACACGGACGCCGGGCGAGGTCGGAGATGTGAGCCTCGCCGCCGGACCGCGGCGGGAACTGGCCCACGCGCACGATCGATTGATTGCCACGCATCTCGAAAAAGAACTGCGCTCGACGCGCATCGTCAAGGAGCTGGGACCCGACTCGTGACCCTTCAGGATCTGATCTTCAAGCTCTCTGATTACTGGGCGGCGCAGGGCTGCCTCGTGCAGCAGCCCCTCGACATCGAAATGGGCGCCGGCACGATGCATCCCGAGACGTTCCTGCGGGTGCTCGGCTCGCAGCCATGGAACGTCGCCTACGTGCAGCCGTCGCGCCGCCCGGCCGACGGCCGCTTCGGGGAAAACCCGAACCGGCTCTTCAAGCATCACCAGTTCCAGGTGATCCTCAAGCCCGCGCCCGACGACGTGCAGGATCTGTATCTGCAGAGCCTCGAGGCCTGCGGGATCGATTTGCGCGCGCACGACGTGCGTTTCGAGGAAGACAACTGGGAATCGCCGACGCTGGGGGCGTGGGGCATCGGCTGGCAGGTGATGTACGACGGCCTCGAGATCACCCAATTCACTTACTTCCAGCAGGCCGGCGGCCAGGACCTCTCGCCGATTTCGGTCGAGCTGACCTACGGCCTCGAGCGATTCGCGATGACGCTGCAGGGCGTCGACAACGTCTACGACATGCTCTGGGCGCCCGGCGTGAAGTATCGCGACGTCCGCTTTCGCGACGAGGTCGAGCAGTCCAAGTACGCCTTCGGCCGGGTCGACGGGATCGACGCCGCGGCGTTCGCGGAGTTTCACCGCGAGATGTTCACCAAGAACTACGACTTCGCCAAGACGCTGATCGACGCCAAGCTGGTGCTGCCGGCGCTCGAATTCGCGCTCAAGTGCTCGCATCTGTTCAACATCCTTGACGCCAGCGGCAGCATCGGCGTCACCGAACGGACCGCCTACATCCTGCGCGTCCGGCAGCTGGCGATCGCGATTGCCAGCGCCTGGGTCGCGTCGACCGAGGGAGAAGGAGTGCGTCATGGATCGTGAACTCCTGCTCGAGCTCGGCGTCGAGGAAATGCCGGCGTCGTGGCTGCCGGCGCTGACCGCACAACTGGCCGAGCGTCTGCGCGCGCGTCTGATCGACGAAGGCTTTCCGCTGAAGGTCGGCGTCGAAGCGCACGCGACGCCGCGCCGGCTCACGGCGGCGCTGCCGGAGCTGATCGATCGGCAGGAAGATCGCGACGAGACCGTGATGGGACCGCCGGTCAGCGCGTCGTTCGATGCCGACGGCCATCCGACCAACGCCGCGCTCGGGTTTGCGCGCAAGCTCGGCGCCGACTTCGACGCGCTCGTCCAGGTCGACACGCCGCGCGGCAAGTACCTCTCGTATCCGCGCCGGATCCGCGGCCGCGCCACCGTCGACGTCCTGCCGGACGTGCTCGCCAAGCTGCTCCGCGACATGACCTTTCCCAAGCAGATGCACTGGGACGCGCAGCTCGAGGACGGCAAGGGCAGCTTCGTCTTCGGCCGGCCGATTCGCTGGCTGCTGTTTCTGTACGGCGGACGGGTCGTGCCGTTCACGATCGCGCGCAGCGCCAACGCGTCGAGCCCGCGCGTCCAGGACGTCACCTCTGGCGCCGTCACCTACGGCCATCGGTTCCTCGCGTCGACCGGCCGCGCCGGCCGCGCCATCAAAGTCCGCAGCTTCGACGAGTACCGCAAGAAGCTGACCGAGAACTTCGTGCTGCTGTCGCGCATCGAGCGCAAGGATCGCATTGTCCGCGAACTCGACACCCAGGCCCGCCGGCTCGGCGGACGCGCGATGGTCGCGCAGCATGCGCAGGCCGAGGCGCTGCTCGAGGAAGTGCCTGATCTCGTCGAATTTCCCGCGGTCGTCGCCGGCGCATTCAGCGCCGAGTTTCTTTCGCTGCCGGAAGAAGTCCTGACGACGACGTTGATTCATCATCAGCACTTCTTTCCGATCGTCGGCAACAACGGCGCGCTCATGCCCGCGTTCCTCGCGGTGACGAACACCCAGGTCGCCAACGACCGCGGCATTGCCACCAACGCCGAGCGCGTGGTCACGGCGCGGCTGCGCGACGCCCGCTTCTTCTGGAACGCCGACAAGCAGATCGGCCTCGAAGCGCGGCTCGACCGCCTCGATACCGTGCTGTTTCACAAGCAACTCGGTTCATATCGGGCGAAGGCGGCGCGCATCGAATCCCTGGCGCGCTGGATTGCCGCCGAGGTGCTTCAGCAGCCGGCGCAGGCCGATGCCGCGGCGCGCGCCGGACTGCTGTCGAAAGCGGACCTGGCCACGGACATGGTCCGCGAGTTCACCGAACTGCAGGGCGTGATGGGTGGTGTCTATGCCCGCGACGCCGGCGAGCCGGAAGCGGTATGGAAGGCGATCTACCACCACTATCAACCGTTGTCGGTTGAAGCCGCCACGCCGCCGAAGGCCGACCACCTCGGCGCCGCGCGCGTGACCTGGGCGGCCGTGTCGCTCGCCGACAAACTCGACACGCTCGTCGGCTTGTTCCTGGCCGGCGAGAAGCCGACGGGGTCCCGCGATCCCTTCGGCCTGCGCCGCCAGGCGCACGGCGTGCTCCGCATTCTCCTCGACGCCGAGGTTCTGACTGGCCGCAGCGTCAACACGCCACTCTGGCAGCTCGTGCTCAAGGCCCGCGAGGGCTTCGAGGGCCTCGACGACGCCGCGCTCGACGACCTGCGCGCGTTTCTCGAAGAGCGTCTGCAGTTCGCGCTCGAGTCGCGCGGCTACGACCGCCGGACGATCCGCGCCGTGCTCCAGACCGAGGGGCGGATTCGATCGACCGCGGTCACCGACATCGAGCGCAATCTCGGCGGGCTGCGCGAATTCACCAGATCCGAGCCGTTCCGCAAGCTGGCCGAGGCCTTCAAACGCGTGAAGAACATCGCCAAGGACGTCACCGAGGCGGAGATTCCCGATCACGCGGCGCTGCGCGCCAGCCTGAAGGAAGGCGCCGAGATCGCGCTGCTCGACGAGCTGGATCAGCGCCTCGCCGCGATCGATGCCGCCGGCCGGCCGGGCGGCGACTTCAAGGCCGCCTACGCCGCCGCCGCCGGCTTCGAGCCGTCGGTGGCGCGGTTCTTCGACGAGGTGTTCGTAATGACCGATGACGCGGCGCTGCGGCGCGCGCGCCTGGGGTTGATGAAGCGGCTCGAGTCCGCAATTTTACAGCTCGGTGATATTTCCGAGATCGTCGCAACGGAGTCCTAATCGAATGGCTAAGAAGACGGCAGCGAAGAAGAAGACAGCGAAGAAGTTCGTGTATTTCTTTGGCGGCGGCAAGGCTGAGGGCGATCGGACGATGCGCGACGCGCTCGGCGGCAAGGGCGCCAACCTCGCCGAGATGACCAACGCCGGCCTGCCGGTGCCGCCCGGGTTCACGATCTCGACCGACGCCTGCCGGCTCTACTACGAGAAGGGCGCGAAGACCGCGCCGCACGTCGACGCCGAGATGCTCGCGCATCTCAAGACGCTCGAGAAGGTCTCGAGGAAGACGCTCGGTTCGAAAACCGATCCGCTGCTGGTGTCGGTCCGGTCCGGCGCCAAGTTCTCGATGCCCGGGATGATGGACACGATCCTCAACCTCGGCCTCAACGACACCACCGTCGAAGCGCTCAAAGCGAAGACCGGCAACGGCCGGTTCGCCTTCGACAGCTACCGCCGCTTCATACAGATGTTCGGCAGCGTCGTCCTCGAGATCGCGAAGGACGCGTTCGAGCACGAGTTTGTCGCGGTGAAGAAGGCCAAAGGCGTCAAGGACGATCCCGATCTGGACGAGCTGGCGCTGCGTGAGGTGGTCGAGAAATTCAAGGCCATCGTCAAGCAGCAGACCAGGCGCGACTTCCCGCAGGATCCGATCGACCAGCTGCGGCTGTCGCGCGACGCGGTGTTCCGCTCGTGGCAGAACCCGCGCGCCAAGGAGTACCGGCGCATCTACGAGATTCCCGACTCGATCGGCACCGCGGTCAACGTCCAGGCGATGGTGTTCGGCAACACCGGTGACCGATCGGGGACGGGGGTCGGCTTCACGCGCAATCCGGCGACCGGCGCCAGGGAGTTCTACGGCGAGTTCCTGATCAACGCCCAGGGCGAGGACGTCGTCGCCGGCATCCGCACCCCGCGCCCGATCGTCGAGCTCGAGCAGGTGATGCCCAAGGCGTACAAGCAGCTGCGCACGATCACGACGCGGCTCGAGAAGCACTACAAGGACATCCAGGACTTCGAGTTCACGATTCAGGACGAAGAGCTGTTCATGCTGCAGACGCGCAGCGGCAAGCGCACCGGCTACGCCGCCGTCGTCATCGCCACCGATTTCGTCAGTGAGAAGGTGGTGACCCCGAAGGACGCGGTGCTGATGGTCGAGCCGGAGGCGCTGACGCAGTTGCTTGCGCCGATCTTCGATCCGAAGGAATGGAAGAAGATGCCGATCGCGACCAGGGGCCTGCCGGCGTCGCCGGGCGCGGCCTCAGGTCAGGTCGTCTTCACCGCGGATCATGCGGTGGACTGGGCGCGCGACGGCAAGAAGGTGATGCTGGTCCGCAAGGAAACGGTGCCCGACGACATCCACGGCATGTACGTCGCGCAGGGCATCCTCACCGCGACCGGCGGCATGACCTCGCACGCCGCCGTCGTCGGCCGGCAAATGGGCAAACCATCGGTCGTCGGCGCTGGCGCGCTGCAAATCGATGAACACGCGAAGACCGTCCAGGTCGGCGACACGACGCTGAACGAAGGCGACTGGCTGTCGTTCGACGGACTCACCGGCGAAGTGAAAGTCGGCCAGGTGGCGACCAAGCCGAGCGAGATTCTGCAGGTCGTCAACGGCGAGATGAAGGAGAAGGACTCGGACATCTTCCGCCGCTTCAACCTGATCCTCTCGTGGGCCGACAAGCACCGCCGGCTGGGCATCCGCGCCAATGCCGATCAGCCGGATCAGGCGGAGATCGCCTACGGTTTCGGCGCGCGCGGCATCGGGCTGTGCCGGACCGAGCACATGTTCTTTGGCGAGGGCCGGATTCCGATCGTCCAGGAGATGATCCTCGCCGACAACGAGAAGGATCGACGCGCGGCGCTTGCGAAGCTGCTGCCGCTGCAGCGCGGCGATTTCTACGGCGTCTTCAAGGCGATGCACGGATCGCCGGTGACGATTCGGACCATCGATCCGCCCCTGCACGAGTTCCTGCCGAAGCGCGAGGACCTGATGGTCGACGTCGCCAGGCTGGAGACGGCGGGGAAGGCCGGGGCCGAGCTGGCCGAGAAGAAGCGGCTGTTGCATCGCGTCGAGCAGCTGCACGAGTTCAATCCGATGCTCGGGCACCGCGGCGTCCGTCTCGGCATTACCTATCCTGAGATCACCGAGATGCAGTCGCGCGCGATCATCGAGGCGGCATGCCAGCTCACCAAGGAAGGCATCAAGTGCGTGCCCGAAATCATGATCCCGCTGGTCGGCGATGTCCGCGAGCTTCGTGATCAGAAGGCCGTCGTCGTCCGGGTCGCCGCCGAGGTCATGAAAGAGCAGGGCGTCAAGGTGAAATACCTCGTCGGCACGATGATCGAAGTGCCGCGCGGCGCCATCACCGCCAACGAGATCGCCGCCGAGGCCGAGTTCTTCTCGTTCGGCACCAACGACCTGACGCAGCTGACCTACGGGTTCTCGCGCGACGACATCGGCAAGTTCCTCGGCTCGTATCAGGACCGGAAGATTCTCGAGCGCGATCCGTTCGCCTCGCTCGACACGACCGGTGTCGGCCAGCTGGTCGAGATGGGCACCAAGCGGGGCCGGGCGACGAAGGCCGATCTCAAGGTCGGCATCTGCGGCGAGCACGGCGGCGACCCGTCGTCGATTCACTTCTTCGACAAGGCCGGTCTCGACTACGTCAGCTGCTCGCCGTACAGAGTTCCAGTGGCTCGCCTCGCCGCCGCGCAAAGTGCGCTGAAGGCGACGGCGTTCAGTTAGGCCCTAGGCCTTAGGCCCTTGGCCCTGGGTGGTTCTCGGTTCGGCGAACCTGCCAGGGCCTATGGCCCAATGCCAAGGGCCGGACACAGGCTCTATGTCAAAGATCTACCGACTCCCCCCGGCTCTGGCGAACCAAATCGCCGCCGGTGAGGTCGTCGAGCGCCCGGCGTCCGTCGTCAAGGAGCTGGTCGAGAACGCGGTGGACGCCGGTGCGACCCGGCTGGCGATCGCCATCGAATTCGGCGGCAAGAAGCTGATCTCGGTCGAAGACGACGGCGAGGGGATGACGCCGGAGGACGCGGCGCTGGCGATCGAACGGCACGCGACCAGCAAGATCCGCACCGCCGGAGACCTCGCCGCGATTCGGTCGCTCGGGTTTCGTGGCGAGGCGCTGCCGTCAATTGCCTCGGTGTCGCGGTTCCGGCTCCGATCGCGGTTGCGGGGCGCGCTGGCCGGAACCGAGATCCGCGTCGAGGGCGGCGCAGCAGCGACGGTGCGTGAAGTCGGGGCGCCCGAAGGCACGCTCGTCGAAGTCGGCGATCTCTTCTTCAACCTGCCGGCACGGCGGAAGTTTCTGAAAGCTGACACCGCGGAATCTGCGCAGATCTCCCGCCTGGCGACGCAGCTCGCGCTTGGGTATCCGGAGATCGGGTTCGTGCTGCGCAGCGGCGGACGCGTGCTGCTCGAAGCCCCGCCCGCGGGATCGATTGAAGAACGCTTCTTTCAGATCTACGGCGATCGGCCCGATCTGATTCCTGTCAACAAGGACGCGGCCGGGATTCGCGTCCGTGGCTTCATCGCGGCGCTCGGCGAGCAGGGACCGGTGCGCGGCCCCCAGCACGTCTTCGTCAACCGCCGGATCGTTCGTGACCGCACGATCACGCACGCCATCCAGGCGGCCTACATGGTCGCGACGATCAAGGAACGCAGCCCGGAAGTGCATCTCTTCATCGAGGTCGCGCCGGATCGCGTCGACGTCAACGTCCATCCGACCAAGGCCGAGGTGCGATTCCTCGATCAGGGGCTGGTGCACGAAGTACTGCGCCGCGCGGTCATCGACGCGCTCGGGCATACCGGGGCGCCGGAGCTGACGCTGACACAACCCGCGGTCCCGGCGGCCGCGCCCGCCAGCGGCGCGCTGCCGTTGGGATGGACCCAGGCTGCGCATCCATCGGCGCTCGGCGGTCCGTCGCATTTCAGCAGTCCGTCGATGAACACGGGATTTGCGATGGAGGACCGTCCGTCGATGGACGGCAGTCCGTCGCGTTCGGTGGCGACGTCCGCGGGTCGCGAGGCCGTGGCCGGCCTGATTCGTCCGCTGGTGCCGCTTGGCCAGTTCCGCAACACGTTCATCATCGCCATCGACGACGACGGGATGGCGATCATCGACCAGCACGTGGCGCACGAGCGAATCCTGTTCGAGCAGTTCTCCGAGCGGCTGACGACGCGGACGCTGGAATCGCAGGGGCTGCTGACGCCGGTCGTGCTCGACCTGGCGGCAGGGGAACACCAGACGCTGCTGCAACATCGCGACGCGCTGACGCAGTTCGGCTTCGCGGTCGAGGACTTCGGCGGCACCAGCCTGCGAGTCGCCGCAGTACCGGCAGTGCTCGACTGGAACCGCTGTGAAGAAGCGCTCCGCGCCGTCGCCGCCGATCTCGACGGGCTCACGCCCGGCGCCGGCATCCACGATGCGCTGCGCCGGATGGCGGCGACGATGGCGTGTCATGCGGCGGTGAAGGCCAACGATCCGTTGACGAAAGAGAAGATGCAGTACCTGCTCGATGAGCTGAGGCGGACATCGCACTCGTCGGTGTGTCCGCACGGGCGGCCCGTCGTTCTGCGGTTAACCCGTCGCGAGATCGAGAAGAGCTTCGAGCGCATCTAACCGGGCTTCGCCATTTGCGATTTGTAATTCGCAATTTGCAATTGCATTGGCAATTTGGCGATTGGCCATTGCTATTTGCTATTGCTTATTGAGGGAACTGAGCTCAGCCGCAATAAGCAATCGGCAATAGCGATGGGCTATCGCCGCATTGCCATTGCAAATTGCAAATTGCAAATCGCAAATGGCGCCCAAGCGCCCCACGGGCGCGCCCGCGCCTTATTGCCCATTGAGGGGCACTGAGCTCAGCCGCAACTAAGCAATCGGCAATAGCGATGGGCAATCGCCAAATCGCCAATGCAATTGCAAATTGCAAATTACAAATCGCAAATGGCGCGCAAGCGCCCCTAAGGGCGCGCCCGCGCCTTATTGCCCATTGAGCGGCACTGAGCTCAGCCGCAATGAGCAATCGGCAATAGCGATGGGCAATCGCCAAATCGCCAATGCAATTGCAAATTGCAAATTACAAATCGCAAATGGCGCGCGCGCCGGTTACGGACGCGCCCGCGCGCGCCTGGCCCGCTCGAGCGCCTCTTTGAACCGCGCCTCGACCCCCCGATCGGTGGGCTCGTAGTACCGCCGTGCCTCGAGATGCTCCGGCAGACATGACATGTTCGCGACCGCGCCGGGCTCGTCGTGCGCGTACTTGTAGCCCTTGCCGTAGCCGACGTCCTTCATCAGCTTGGTCGGCGCATTGCGGAGGTGCAGCGGCACCGGAGAGGCGACATCTTCAAGCGCATCTCGCGAGGCCAGACCGTAGGCGAGATAGACGGCGTTGCTCTTGGGCGCCGCGGCGAGGTAGGTCACCGCCTGGGCGAGCGCAGTGTTGCATTCGGGCATGCCGAGAAAGTGCACGGCGTCTTTCGCGGCCAGCGTCACTTCGAGCGCGCGGGGGTCGGCGTTGCCGATGTCTTCGGAGGCGAATCGTACCAGGCGACGCGCGACGTAGAGCGGATCTTCGCCGGCTTCGAGCATGCGCGCGAGCCAATACAGCCCGGCGTCCGCGTCGCTGTTGCGAATCGACTTATGCAGCGCCGAGACGATGTTGTAGTGCTCTTCGCCGCCCTTGTCGTAGAGCAGCGCGCGCCGCTCGACCAGGCCCGCGAGCGCCGCCGGATCGAGCCGCCGGACGCCGTCGGCGCCGGCCGGCAGCAGCGCCACCGCCTGATCGAGCAGGTTCAGGGCGACGCGAGCGTCGCCGTTGGCGTACACCGCGATCGCCGTCAGCGCCGCCGGATCAACGACCACCTGCTCCTTGCCGAGACCGCGATCGGGATCCGCGACGGCCCGTGCCAGCACCGCCGCCACGTCGTCGGTCGACAGCGGCTGGAGCACGTAGACCTTGGCCCGCGAGAGCAGCGCCGAGTTCACTTCGAACGACGGGTTTTCGGTGGTGGCGCCAATCAGGACGATGGTTCCGGCTTCGACATGCGGCAGGAACGCGTCCTGCTGGGCCTTGTTGAAGCGATGGATCTCGTCGACGAACAGCATCGTCCGCCGCCCGCGTTGCGCGCGCGTGCGTTCGGCGGCGGCGATGACTTCGCGGATTTCCTTGATGCCGGACGTGACCGCGCTGAACGCGACGAAGTCCGCGCCGGCAATCGACGCCATCAGCCGCGCCAGCGTCGTCTTGCCGGTGCCGGGCGGTCCCCAGAGGATCAGCGAGTGCAGCGCGCCGCGTTCGAGCGCGTTGCGGAGCGGACGGCCCGGGCCGATGATGCCGGCCTGACCGACCACCTCATCGAGCGTCCGCGGCCGCATCCGCTCGGCCAGCGGCGTGCCCGGCAGCCGGGAAGAATCGACGGGCTCGGGATCTTCGAAGAGCGACGCCATCACAGCATCCGGACGCGTAGATCGCGCTGGCGTCGCGCCTCGTAGGCAATGATCGACGCCGTGATGCCGACGTTGAGCGAATCGACGTCGGCGCGCATCGGCACGCGGACGGCGGCATCAGCCTGGCGCACCAGGGCGGGCGGCAGGCCGCCGCCCTCGGCACCGAGTAGTACGAACGCCGGCGCCGTGAAGTCGAAGTCGGAGAGTGATCGGTCCGCAGATGCCGTCGCCGCGATCACGCGAAGGCCGGAAGCGCGCGCCGCCGCCATCGCAGCGTCGTTGCCGGCCCTGGCAATCGGGACGCGGAAGGTGCTGCCCATCGCGGCACGGAGCGTTTTCCAGCCGCCGGGATCGGCCGACCCCGTCATCACGACCACGCCGCCGGCGCCGAGCGCGTCGGCGCTGCGAATCGCCGTGCCGACGTTGCCAGGATCCTGGACGCCGGCCAGGCCGATGACCAGGAACGCGGCGTCGCCGGCATGCCCGTCGAGCATGGTGTCGAGCGCGGCGGGTTTCCACCGCCCGATCGCCACCACGCCGGAGGGCTCGCGCACCGGGCTGGCGGCATCGACGACCTCGCGGGTGGCCTCGAGAATCGGCACGCCCGCGGCCCGGGCCCGGGCGACGACGCTGCGCCCGCGCCCGTCGCTGAGGACACCCTCGAGTGTCACGCCGGCGGTAAGGGCGTCGGCCACCAGGTGCTCGCCGTCGAGGAGCACCGCATCGCCATCACGCCGCTCCGCCAGGGCGCGGCAGCGGCGGACGAACGGGTGGGCCCGCGACGTCACTTTCACAAGGCGATGGTACTCCAGAGATCCGTGCCCCGTGCGTGGTGCGCCGGTGCGCCGGTGCGTGTGCGCTGTGCGCCGTGCGCCGGTGCGTGTGCGCTGTGCGCCGGGCGCCGTGCGCTGGTGCGTGTGCGCCGTGCGGCTCTCTTCGAGAGTGGTGGCCGTGAACGACACCGGGGCGGCCTGATGCGGTTGTCTGGGCGAGATCCGCGAAGAGAGACGCACGGCGCACACGCACCAGCGCACCTGCGCACGGCGCACCGCGCACGGTGTACGATTCTCCCGTGAAAGTGACGTCGCGGGCCCACCCGTTCGTCCGCCGCTGCCGCGCCCTGGCGGAGCGGCGTGATGGCGAT
>DASUGM010000052.1:0-3515 GCA_036274055.1 Vicinamibacterales bacterium
TTCCAGGGACTCGGCGAAGCCGGTCTGAAGATGTTGCGGTCGGCCGCCGATCGTCATGACCTCAAGCTGATTACCGAGGTCATGGAGATCGGCCAGATCGAGCTGATCGAAAAGTACGCCGACATTCTTCAGGTCGGCGCGCGCAACATGCAGAACTTCTCGCTGCTGCGCGAACTCGGCAAGTCGCGGGTGCCGGTCCTGCTCAAACGCGGCATCTCCGCGACGATCGAGGAGTGGCTGCTCTCGGCGGAGTACATCCTCGCTGGCGGCAACATGAACGTGATGCTGTGCGAGCGCGGCATTCGCACGTTCGAGAGCTACACCCGCAACACGCTCGACATCTCGGCGATTCCTGTCGTGCAGAAGCTCAGCCACCTGCCGGTCATCGTCGACCCGAGTCACGGCACTGGCCGCCGCGACAAGGTCGCGCCGATGGCCCGCGCCGCGGTCGCCGCCGGCGCCGACGGCCTGATCATCGAAGTGCATTGCGATCCGGATCACGCCCAGTCCGACGGCGCGCAATCGATGTTCCCCGCCCAGTTCGAGCGCCTGATGGCCGAGCTGCGCATCATCGCTCCGGCGATCGGCCGCAGCATCTGCGTCGAGACCACGGCGCGTCGCGGCTGGGGCCGCTAGCCCCGCGATGAGCGCGGCGGTCGCCGCGGAGCCGCCATTTCGCCGCGTCTGCATCGCCGGCGTCGGCCTGATTGGCGGATCGATCGCCCGTCGGGCGCGCCGCACGTGGCCGGCGATCTCCCTCACTGGTGTCGACCGGGCGGCCGTGCTCGACTCGCCCGACGCGGCCGATCTGCTCAATGAGCACGCCAGTCCAGATCGTCTGGCCGATGTCGCGGCGGCATCCGACCTGACGATCCTCGCGACCCCGGTGCCGGCCATCGTCGAGCAGGTGGCGCAACTCGGTGGCGTGACGTCGCTCGTGACCGACGCCGGCTCGACCAAGCGTGCCGTCATGGCGGCCATGCGGGCGGCGGGCCTGAGCCGGTGTGCGGGCGGCCATCCGATGGCCGGCAGCGAGCGCAGCGGCCTGATGCACGCGCACGCCGATCTGTTTTCGGCGCGCCGCTGGTTCCTGGTCCACGGCAGCGCGGGCGTTGAGGACGAACGCCGTCTCGAAGCGTTCGTCGTCGGACTGGGCGCTGAGCCGGTTTGGATCGACGCCGACGCCCACGATCGCGCGATGGCGTTCGTCTCGCATCTGCCGCAGGTGATCGCGGTCGCATTGCACAACGCCGCGGCCGCCGCGCTCGGCAGCCACATGCACGCGACCAGCGGGCGCGCGTTCTTCGAGATGACGCGGATTGCCGCCAGCGCGCCGGACCTCTGGGAGGGCATCATCGCCACCAATGCCGATTATGTGAGCGAGGCGATCGCCGGCCTGATGCGGGAGCTGCCCGCCGGCGCCACCAAACTGAACGACGGCGCCTGGGTCCGCGACGCCTTCGAACGCGCCGCGGCGATCTCGTCGATGCCGCGAAAGGACCCGGCCTGATGGCGAGCGAGCGCCTGTGGACGCCGAGCCGCGACCGGGTCGCCCGGGCGCGGCTGATGGACTTTACCCGCCATGTCGAACGCGCCTCCGGCGAGCCGTTCGTCAGCTACGACGCGCTGCATCGATGGTCGGTGGAGAGCGCGCCGGAATTCTGGCGCCACATCTGGACGTTCTGCGGCGTCGTCGGTGACCCCGGGATTCGAGACATCGTCGACGCGGTCCGAATGCCGGGAGCCCGCTTTCTGCCCGACGCCCGGTTCAACTTCGCGGAAAACCTGCTGCGGCGGCAGGACAGCGCGCCGGCGATCATCGCGACCTCCGAGGCCTCGCGCGACCTGACCCTGACCTTCGCCGAGTTGCACCGCGACGTCCGCCGCGCCGCGGCGGCGCTGCGCGCGGCCGGCGTGCAGAGTGGCGACCGCGTCTGCGGCATCGTCGCCAACGTTCCCGAGACGATCGTCGCGGCGCTCGGCGCGGCGGCGATTGGCGCGGTGTGGTCGTCCTGCTCGCCCGATTTCGGCGTCGCCGGCATTCTCGACCGCTTCGGGCAGATCGCGCCGTCGGTGCTGTTGTCGATGGATCGCTACCAGTACGGCGGCAAGACCATCGATTGCCTGCAGAAGCTGCGCGACGTCGCCGCGGAGTTGCCGAGCGTGCAGCAGGTCGTGGTCATTCCGTACGATCGGTCGGGTCACACCAGCGAGAACGTCGCGACCGCGCCGGAGGCGGTGTGGTGGGAGGAGTGGCTGGGGGCGCAGGAACCGGACCCGACGCCGTTCGAACGCTTTCCGTTTTCGCACCCGCTCTACATCCTTTATTCGTCGGGAACGACCGGTGTTCCCAAGTGCATCGTCCACGGCGCCGGCGGCACGCTGCTGCAGCATCTCAAGGAGCACCAGCTGCACTGCGACATTCGGCGCGACGATCGCGTGTTCTATTTCACAACCTGCGGCTGGATGATGTGGAACTGGCTGGTATCGGCGCTGGCATCAGAAGCGACACTCGTGCTCTACGACGGCTCGCCGTCTCATCCTGACGCGCGGCGCCTGTTCGACGTCGCCGACCGCGCGCAGGTGTCGCTGTTCGGCACGTCGGCGAAATTTCTCGACGCGGCGCGGAAAGCCGGCGTGACACCGCGGGTCACTCACGATTTGTCGTCGGTCCGGACCATCACCTCGACGGGATCGCCGCTCGCGCCCGAGAGCTTCGACTACGTCTACGCGGACATCAAGGCGGACGTTCATCTCGCGTCGATCTCCGGCGGCACGGACATCGTCAGCTGCTTCGTGCTGGGCAATCCGACCGCACCGGTCTACCGCGGCGAGATCCAGGCGGCGGGCCTCGGCATGGATGTCGACGTCTTCGACGCGGACGGCAATCCGGTGATCGATGAGGCCGGCGAGCTGGTGTGCAAATCGCCGTTCCCCTCGATGCCGATCGGCTTCTGGCACGACGCCGACGGCGCCGCCTATCACGCCGCGTATTTCGCCCGGTTCCCCGGCGTCTGGTGCCACGGCGACTGGACTCGGGCGACGCCCCGGGGCGGCTTCGTGATCTACGGGCGCTCGGATGCGACGTTGAAACCCGGCGGCGTGCGGATCGGCACCGCCGAGATCTATCGCCAGGTCGAGCAGCTGCCCGAGATTGTCGAGAGCCTGGCGATCGGTCAGAGCTGGGATAACGACGAGCGAATCGTCCTGTTCGTGCGGCTGGCGCCCGGGATCACGCTCGACGAGACGCTACGCGCGAAGATTGCGCAGCAGATTCGCCGTCACGCCTCGCCGCGCCACGTGCCGGCGCGGATCGTCGCCGTACCGGACATCCCGCGCACCAAGAGCGGCAAGATCGTCGAGCTCGCGGTCCGCAACATCGTGCACGGACGGCCGGTCGTCAATCGCGAGGCGCTGGCCAATCCTGAAGCGCTCGAGCACTTTCGCGATCGGGCCGAACTGCGGTCGTGATTCAGCTGCGCCTGCCGGCGGCCGTGCGTCTTGCGCTCATCGCG
>DASUGM010000053.1:0-2281 GCA_036274055.1 Vicinamibacterales bacterium
CAGCACGATGACGACGCCCGCCAGCGTGACCGGATCCAGCACCGTCACGCCGAAGAGTTGTCCCTGGATGACCCGCGCGAGGGCGACAGCGGCCGCGATGCCGATCGCGACACCGAGGCTGGCCAGCAGCAGCGCGCGGCCGATGACCATCCGCAGGATTTCGCCGGCGCGGGCGCCGAGCGCCATGCGGATGCTGATCTCGCGCGAGCGCTGCGCGACCGCGTAGTTCATCACGCCAAACACGCCGGTCGCGGCCAGCGCCAGCGCCACCGCGGCAAACAGCGCCAGTAATGTCGTGTACAGCCGCGGCCGCGCGACCGCGTTGTCGAGCAGCGCGCTGCCGGGTGCCAGGCCGGAAATTGCGACGTCCGGATCGATCGCACGGATGACGCTGCGAATCGCCGGCGCCTGCGCCAGCGGATCGCCGGCCGTCCTGACGACGACGCGGAGCGACCGTGTCGTCCGTTGCGCGTAGGGCGCGAACAATTGCGGCGCCGCCGGCGTGCGCGGATCGCGCTGCTGGACGTCGGCGACGATCCCGACGACTTCGATGCGATTGCCGCCCTGCAGCACATACTTGCCGAGCGGATCCCGATCCGGAAACCACCGTCTCACTGCCGCTTCGTTGAGCAGGGCGACGCGCGGATTTGCGGACGTGTCGCGATCGGTGAACGCGCGCCCGCGGATCACGCGCGCGCCGATGGTTTTGAAGTAGTCGGGTGTGACGCTAGCGGTCGCGATCTCGGCGTTGACGTCGGGCGGAGGCGGCGGCGCGCCCTCGACCGCGAAATCGATCATGCTGCCGCGGCCGCTGAGCGGCAGCACCGTGGCGATGCCGACGCTCTGCACGCCCGGAATCTCGCGCAGCCGCTGCTCGAGCTCGGGCACGCGCTGGCGGAGCTGATCGGCCGCCCGGTAGCGCGGCCCCTGAAGCGCCATGCGGAAGGTCAGCATGTGATCGGCCTCAAAGCCGTTGGGCACGCGGGTCATCGCCGCGAAGCTGCGAATCAGCAAGCCGGCTCCCATCAACAGCATGACCGCGAGCGCCATCTCGGCGACGACCAGGCCTGACCGCATGCGATGTCCGGCGCGGCCGGAGCCGCCGGCGCGATCGCCTGCACGCCACGCCTGCGCCAGCGATCGGCCAGTCGCCTGAAGCGCCGGCAGCAATCCAAAGATCAGGCTCGTGACCAGCGAGATGCCGAGTCCAAACAGCACCACGGTCGTGTCGACGCCGACCTCGTCGAGCCGGGGAATGTCCGCCGGCTGTGCCGCAACCAGGGCGCGCGTCCCCGCCCACGCGAGCCCGAGCCCGACGACCGCACCGACCAGGCCAAGCACAACCGACTCGGTGACGAGCTGCCGGATCAGCCGCGTCCGGCTGGCGCCGAGCGCCGCGCGTAATGCCATCTCCTGCTGCCGCGCCGTCGCCCGCGCCAGCAGCAGGTTGGCGACGTTCGCGCAGGCAACCAGCAGCACGAAGCCGACCGCGCCGAGCAACATCAACAGCGGCGTACGGACGTCGCCGACGATGGTCTCGGACAACAGCTGGGCGTTGAACGTCAACGTGGCGTTGGTGTTGGGAAACGCCTTCTGCAGCGCGGCTCCGACCCGCGCCATGTCACGGTCCACGGCGGCCGCGTCGACGCCGCGAATCGCCCGGCCGATGACGCCGAGGAATTCGCCGCGCCGCGCGTCGGAGGCGTTCGCCGGATTGAACGTCTGGTCGTAGACGAGCGGCCGGTAGACATCCGCCTCGATCGGCAGCCGCGCGTCCTTCGCGAGAATGCCGACGACCGTATAGGGCTGTCCGCCCAGCGACAGCGACCGGCCGACGACCGCCGCATCGCCGCCAAACTGCTGCTGCCAGAATCCGTACTGCAGCACGACGACGCCCTCGCGGCCGGCGTGATGCTCGTCCTGTGAAAAGGCGCGGCCGGCAGCGAGTCTGGCGCCGGCCAGGGCGAACAACCCGTCGCTGACGCCAGCGCCGGTGATCTCCCTGGGCTCGCCGGCACCCAGCAGCGTGAGCAGCGATTGGCCATAGGCCTCGACCCGATCGAACGCCTTGGCGTCCTGGCGGATGCTGGCAAAATCCGGCGCCGAGAGCGAATACGCGGTGCCATCCGGATACAGCGTGCGGATGCGATACAGCCGCTCCGCATCGGCGTACGGCAGCGACTTCAGCAGCACGCCATGGACAACGCTGAAAATGGCGGTGTTGGCGCCGACACCGAGCGCCAGCGTCAGCACCGCGACCGCGGCGAACCCGGGCGCGCGC
>DASUGM010000054.1:0-13788 GCA_036274055.1 Vicinamibacterales bacterium
TGTCGGGCTCCTGATGCAGGGGAAGCCACCGAATCTGCCGGAACTGCTACGCTGGGTGCGCCGATGAAGCCGTGCCCTGTGACACGTGCCCCGTGCCTGTGCCCCGTGCGTCGTGCTTCGTGCGCAGACACTCGGACGCCGCGCGTCGCGGCCGCACGCCGCACCAGGCACGCCGCACCAGGCACGGTGTCTCATGCCTGATGTGATCGTCGCCGGCGCTGGTCCGGCGGGCGCGGTGGCGGCGCGGACGCTGGCGGCCGCCGGCTTCGACACGCTGCTGGTCGATCGCGCCGCGTTTCCCCGCAACAAGCCGTGCGGCGGCGGGATCAGCCTGCGCGCGCTGACGCGCTTCCCGTGGCTCGCCGGCGCGCTCGCCGATGTCGACGTCCATCGCGTCGCCAAGCTGCATCTCGAAGGGCCGGACGGCGCGACGCTCGATCTCGACAGCGGCGATCCGACAGTGCTGCTGATCCGCCGCGTCGAGTTCGATCACGCGCTGGTACGGGCCGCCGAGCAGGCCGGCGCGCGGACGTTGTCCGGCTTCGAAATCACCCAGGCTGACGCCGACGATCACGGCGTGACGCTGCAGTCGCGCGACGGCCGCAAGCTCACCGCGCGCACCATCGTCGCCGCCGACGGCGTGCACAGCGTCATCGCCAAGCGGCTCGGCGTCAACCCGCGCTGGCCGCGGACGTCGATCGCCATCGACATGATGGAGGAGACGCCGAACGCGACGCTGCGCGCGACGCGTCCCGACGTCCTGTGGGTGGCCTACGCCTACAACGGCCTGGATGGCTACTCGTACATCTTTCCGAAGACCGATCACGTCAATGTCGGCATCGGCTGCCTGCTCTCGCACTTCGACAATGAGGTTGGCGAAGCGCCGTATGCCCTGCAGGAGAAGTTCGTCGGCACCCTGATCGCGCGCGGCGAACTGGCCGGGGCCTCGGACCGCAGGCACTTCACGCCGTACCTGATTCCGGTCGGCGGGCCGCTGCCGAAGGCCTGGCACGGCCGGGTGCTGTTTGCCGGCGACGCCGGCGGTTTCGTCAACGCGATCACCGCCGAAGGGATTTACTACGCGATGGTCTCCGGCGAGCTCGCCGGCCGCGCCATCGTCGCCACACCGAGCGCCGCCGAGAGCAGCGTCGCCGGCAGGGCCTACGACAAGCTCTGGCGCGACGAGATCGGCGCCGAACTGGCCGACTCGGTGCTGATGCAGAAGTACCTGTTCGCCAGCCACGATCGCGTCGCCGGCGCGATCCGCGGCGCGGCCAGCGTCGCCGGTCTGAGCGACGCGATCCTCGACTACGTTCGGGGATCGCTGTCGTATAACCGCCTGCGGCGGCGGATGCTGCTCAAGTTCCCGATGGCGCTGATGCACATGGCGCGGGAACGAGTGCGGCGCGTGCAGGCGGTCAAACGATAAGATCAAGTGCTGTTCACAGGGAGAAGCATGAGAAGGGCATGAGGGGTTCTATGCTTGTCCTCGTGGTTTTCTCGGCCTTCTCCCTGTCTATTTGTCTTTTTGACACGAGGTTCTGACGATGCGCCGGTTCCTGTTGTTGTTTGCGGTAGTCCTGTTGCCCTGTTCGGCGCTCCGTGCCCAGACCGCCTCAGCGATCACCTACGCGGTCACCTTCCCGGAGCCCGAGCATCACTGGATGCAGGTCGAAGTGACCTTCCCGAATCTCGGCACGACGCCGCTGCAGGCGCGCATGAGCCGGTCGTCCCCGGGGCGCTACGCCGTGCACGAGTTCGCGAAGAACGTCTTCTCGGTCGAGGCGTTCGGCGGCAAGGGACAGAAGCTGCAGGCGACGCGGCCGGATCCGTCGCAGTGGACGGTGGCCGGACACGACGGCACGGTGAAGCTGGTCTACAAGCTCTTCGGCGATCACGCCGACGGCACCTACTTCGGCGTCGATACGACGCACGCGCACTTGAACATTCCGGCGGCGTTCATGTGGGCGGTCGGCCTCGAGGAGCGGCCGATCCGGATCACGTTCACGCCGCCCGCCGGATCGAACTGGAAGATCGGCACGCAGCTGTTCACCACCGCCGACGCCACCACGTTCACCGCGCCGAACCTGCAGTACTTCATGGACAGCCCGACCGAGCTCTCGAACTTCGTGCTCGGTAAGTTCGACATTCCGAACACCGACGGATCGACCGCCAGCTTCCGTCTCGTCGTCCACTCCGACGGGTCGCAGGCCGACGTCGACGAGCTCGCGAAGATGGTCGAGCGGATGGCGCGGGAGCACATGGCGGTCTACGGCGAATTTCCCAGGTACGAGCCCGGTTACTACACGTTCCTGCTCGACTACGCGCCGTGGGGCGACGGCGACGGCATGGAGCATCGCAACAGCACGTCGATCTCGTCGCCGGGACTGTCGCTGAAGACGCCGACGGGCCGACGCAACGCGATGAACACGATTTCGCACGAGTTCTTTCACGGCTGGAACGTCGAGCGGATCCGGCCGGTCGGACTCGAGCCGTTCGACTTTCGCGACGCCAACGTCACCTGCTGCCTGTGGCTCGCCGAAGGGTTCACGCAGTACTACGGGCCGTTGCTGCTGACGAGGTCGGGATTCAGCACCACCGCGCCGACCAGCGCCGCCAACGCCGTCGTCAATGCGTCCGGCCGCAACGTCAGGTCGGCGGTGCAGATGAGCGAGTACGCGCCGTTCAGCGACGCGGCGACGTCGATTGACGCCGACGACTCGAGCCGGACGTTCCTGTCGTACTACACCTTCGGCGCCGGCATCGCGCTGGCCCTCGATCTGTCGATCCGCGAGCGCACCGGCAGCAGGCAGTCGCTCGACGATTACATGCGCCTGTTGTGGCGCGCGCACGGCAAGTCCGCGGAAGCGAAGGCCGGCTACGTCGGCAAGCCGTACTCGCTGAAAGATCTGCGCACGCTGCTTGGCGAACTGGTCGGCAACCAGCAGTTCGCCGCCGACTTCTTCGACAAGTACATCGAGGGCCGCGAGGCCGCCGATTACGAGCGGCTCCTCGGTCTCGCCGGCTACGTGATGCGGCCGCTGCGGCCGAACACCGGCTGGGTCGGCGCGTTTCAAGTCCAGGATCGCAACGGCGGCGTCGAGATCATGAGCCTCGTCCCGTTCAACACGCCGGCCTACGACGCCGGTCTCGACGTCGGCGACGTGGTCACGATGATCGACGGTCAGCCGGGCACGGTCGCCGCCTGGAACACGATCCGGACCAGGAAGGCCGGCGAGACGATGGCGATCACAATCAAGCGTCGCGATGGCGCCACCGTCAACAAGACGCTCGCGATCAAACAGGATCCGGCCTTCAACTTCGTGCAGACCGAAACCGTCGGCGGCACGCTGACGCCGGCGCAGAAAACATTCCGCGATGCGTGGCTGGGGACGCGGGTCAAGTGACGCAATCCGTGCGCCCTGCGCCGAATGCGACGGTGCGCCAGTGCGTGTGCTCCATGCGGCTCTCGCTCAGCGCGCGGTGGTGGTCTTCACCTCGGCTGGAACGTCGACATCGCCGAGATGAGGCGAAGAGGGGCGCACGTTGCACACGCACCGGCGCACCGGCGCACTCGGCGCAGGGCGCATGGAGCGCGCCGTCGTGAACGTCCGCGCGCTCTTCCCCGGTCTCGACGGCACGATCTACCTCAACACCGCGACGATGGGCGTCGGCTGCGCGCCGGCGCGCGCAGCCTACGAGCGCGCCGTGGATCAATGGTCGCGCGGGAAGTTCGACTGGCTCGAAGCTGAACGCGCCGGCGAGGATGCGCGGTCGTTTTTCGCGGAGCTGATCGGCGGCCATGCCGACGAAGTGGCAATCATTCCTACCGTCAGCGCCGCCGCCGGGCTGGTCGCCGCCAACTTGCCGGCCGCCCGATCCGGCGAGAACGTCGTCGTCGGCGAGAGTGAGTTCAGCTCGAACTTCTTCCCGTGGGCGCGGCTGCGCGAGCGCGGCTACGACGTGAGGACGGTGGCGGCCGCGCGGTTCGGCGAGGTCGACGCCTTTGCCGGGCTCACCGACGCCGGCACGCGATTGATCGCGGTGAGCGCGGTGCATTCGCCGACCGGCTATCGCGCCGATCTTCGCGGGCTCGGCCAGGTCGCGAAGCAATCCGGCGCGTGGTTCTTCGTCGATGCGTGTCAGGCGGCTGGCGCTGTGCCTCTTGACGTCGCCCGCGACGGCATCGACTTCCTCGCCGCGGCGAGCCACAAGTTCCTGCTCAGCGCGCGCGGCATGGGCTACCTCTACGTTCGGCGGGCGCTGCTCGATCGCATCCACCCGATAGGCCCGGGCTGGAAGGCTGGACGGAAGCCGCTCGAGAGCTTCTACGGGCCGGCGATCGATCTGTCGCCGACCGCGTCGAAGCTCGACATGTCGCTGGTCTGGTTCGCGGCGCTCGCCGAACAGGCGACGTTCGCGATGTTCCGCGGATTCGGGATCGACGCGATTCTGGAACGCAACGCGCACTTATCGCGCCGGCTGCACGAGGCGCTTGCCGGACACGTCGGTGGGTTTGAGCCGTTCCCGGCCGCTCATCGCTCGACGATCGTCTCAGTCGAGGTTCGCGACACCGACCAGACGCTGGCCCGGCTTCGCGACGCGAACGTGATCGCCTCGGTCCGCGCCGGCCGCGTCCGTCTGGCCGTGCACTTCTACAACCTCGAAGAGGAAATCGATCGGGTCGCTGAGCTGCTCGGGGCTGAGTGAGACAGCTCAGCTCTTGGCAAGAATTCTCATGAAAGCCTACTTCTTGATCCGCCCGGTTGCGGCGAAGCGGCGATAGTTCGTGTACCTCGCCTCGCAGGTTGTCGTCTCGATTAACGTGACTCCGGTGCGGCTGGCGTAGCTTTCCGTGTAGAGCACCGGCACCAGCAGCCCGAGCCGCTCGTCAATCTCGTACTCGGTCTCCTGCCGCGCTTCCACCGGTTTCTTGTCGAACCGCATCGTCGTTTTCAGGATCCGCCCGGACCCGGCCTCGACGACGATCTCTCCGCTCGAAAAAATCGGGTCGCCGCCCGGCCCCTTGACGATCGTCGGGCGTGCCCGCTCGACGAACCGCAGCGTCACCAGCGGCGGCTGGTCGGGCCGCTTCTCGACGTCGCCGCGATCGAACTTGAAGCCTTTGATGCGCTGTGGTTCGAAAATCTTCAGGGCGAACGTCGGCTCGTTGATGTTTCGCGAGATCGCGCCGATGTTGTAGCGCGCGTTCGACTCGGCAACGCGAGCGGCGACCGGCCGCCAGGCGCCGTCGAGCAGCAGAGCGCGGACCTTCCCGGCTTCCGGCACCGGCGCGCCATCGACTTCCGCCACGTCGTGAACGGCGATCCAGGTGCGGTCGGCCGGCAGGTAGGCCAGGAACAGCTCGCCGCGAATCCGCCGGATCGTCGGCTTGCGCATCGACCCAACGAATGCGGTTTGAACGTAGTCCTCCTCGGCCACCAGGGACGCAAATTCACGCTGATAGCGCTCGAGGTATGCCGTCGCTGCTCGAACGATGGACTTGGTGTCGGTCTTCGGCGCCTGCGCGCCGCCGGCGTGAAGCGCCACCGTCAACGCCATCGCCGCGACACTGGCACCGAGCGCTTTCATTTCTTGATCCGTCCGCTGCCTGCGAATCGCTTGAAGTTGGTGTACGTCGCGCGGCAGGTGGTCGTCTCGCTGTGGCTGCCCGCCTGCAGTACGTATTTCTCCGTGAACAGCGTTGGCACCAACAATGACAGTCGTTCCTCGGGGCTGTAGACAGTGGCCTGTTCAGCGCTGACGGATCCGACCTCGAACTCGATCCGCGTTCGTACCACGCGGCCCGTATCGGCTTCGATGGTGATGTCGCCGCGCGAGGGGATTGGCTTGTTATCGTTGCCGTGAACGATCGCGCCGCTCCGCCCCTCCTTGAATCGCAGTGTGACCAGCGTACGGGCCGGCTGCGAGCGATCGACGTCGCCCCGTGAAAACGAGAAGTTGGATCGGCGTCGTGCGCCGAGCGCGAGGAGCGCGAACGTCGGCTGATTGATGTTCCGGCCGACGCGGCCGATGTTGTAGCGGGCGTTATTGGACAAGACCCTGGCGGCGACCGAGCGGACCGAACCGAGCGCGAGCAGCGCCCGGACGTCGATCTTGTCCTGCGCCGGCGCGCCATCGACCTCGACGACGTCGTGAACCGCCACCCACTCGTCGTCCGCCTCGATGAAGGTGAGGAACATCTCGCCCCTGGTGGTGCGCGATTGCTGGAATTTCTCCCTGGGTGCGTTGACGTCCTGCACGTACTCTTCGTCGGCGACCAGGAACGCAAAGTCGCGCTGATACGCGGCCACGTAGTCGGCGGCGCGCGCGACCAGCACGTCGAGCGCCGGCAGGTCCGTCGCTTTTTGCGATCGCGACGTCGGGATCGCCGTCGAGACGATGGCAAAGGCGAGCCAGGCCCCGGCGATGGTCTTCATGATCGTGCCGAGGTCCGTCCAATCGCGATCCAGCCAAACCGCGTCACCAGCGAGCCGCCCAGAGTCAGGACGGCAGCGACGGCGCGCGCGGCCGGGACCCATCCGGCGACGCCGCGAAGCAGTAGTGGCGCGACGCCGGTGCAGATGTTGCCGGCCCGCGCGAGGCGGCCGCCGCTGCCGGTGAACATCTTCCGCGCCGCTGCGTCGCCGCGAAAATCGAACTGCCACATGACGATGGCTTCCGCGAGGGCGGCCGCGATCGCGATCGCGTTGAGCGCCGGTGTGCGATGACCCGCAAGTTCGAGCAGCGACGCTGTCGCGCCGAGAGAAGACGCGCCGAAGTGAATCGGCAGCACGCGTACATGATGCGCCCAGGCGGGAATCGCGGTGACGCCGAGCAAAACGCCGGTGTAGGTCGCGAGCACCGCGCCCATCACCGCGCCGACCGCATCAGCGACCCAGGAGACCGGACCGGTGATGCCGGCGAAGTGCAGCGCCAGTGACGCGGTCGCCGCGCCGGAGAATGCGACCAGCGTCCAAACCCCGACCGACATCGCGCTCTGCCGCTTGAAGACGCGCAGCATGTAGAGGAAGCGCCCCGGCCGGCCAAGATCAGAGATCAGCAGCAGCGGCGAGATCGCGGCGCCAAGAAACGCGATCAGCCGGGCGTCGCGAATCAGCGTCGCGTCGGCACCGCCGGCGCGGGCGGCGGCGGCGATCACCGCACCGAGGCCGGCGAGACCGCCGATGAAGAAGTAGAGCGGTATCTCCCACGTCCACACCGGCGCTTTCAGCAACGGCCGATCGCGATAGCCCGTGGTCGTCGCGGCGGCGGTCATGGCATCCACGCGAATGACGCGAAGGCGACGACGGCAATCGCGACGGCGGCCACCATGGCCGAGCGCCACGCCTCGCCGAGCCGGATCGTCGGCATCTCGGGGTTGGGCGGCAGGTTGTAGTCGCGGACGTCGCCGCGGACCAGGAAGATCGCGTGCGTGCCGCCGACGCTCGATGCCCGCGGATCGTAGATCGAGGCGTCGGTGACGCCGCGCGCAGCCAGTTGGACGACGCGCGCGTCGGCGCGCGCGCGCAATTCGTCAAGGTCGCCGAATTGAATCGAATCGGTCGGGCAGGCCGTCGCGCACGCCGGCTTCAGCCCGGCCTTCTGCCGGTCGTAGCAGAACGTGCACTTGAAGGCGCGGCCGTCTTCGGGCCGGCGATCGATGACGCCAAAGGGACACGACACCACGCAGTAGCCGCAGCCGTTGCAGATGTCCGGCTGGACGAAGACGCCGCCGAACTCGGTGCGGACGATCGATCCGGTCGGACACGCTTCGAGGCAGCCGGCGTGTTCGCAGTGCTTGCAGACGTCCGAGGAGAAGTCCCACGACGGCAACCCGTCGCGATCGCGCTCGACGAACTTGACGTGGCGCCAGGTCGAGTGGCCGAGCTCGCCGGTGTGATCGTACGAGGCGCGCGGCCGCCACACGAAACCGTCGTGCGGGACGTCGTTCCACTCCTTGCACGCGACCTCGCAGGCTTTGCAGCCGATGCAGAGGGTCGCGTCGGTGAAGAACCCGGTCGTCGGCATGCGTGTATCCGCATGATAACGTCTTGCGCGATGGCGCCGCAGGATCCGCTCGCGCTCGGATCGATTGCCGATGCCTTTCTGTCGATCGACACCTATTTGAATCCGCGCCTGCGGGATCCGGCGCTGCTCGCGCAGGTTGGTTCAGCGCTGCGCGCCGGCGCGCTGGTCGTCATCCGCGACGCGTTCCAGGTCGCCTTTGCCGAGCGGATGCACGCCGCGCTCGACGGCTGCAGGGCGTGGAAGGTCCACGAGAAGTTCGACCAGCACTTCCACTACCATCATCACAATCTTTACGACCTCGCGGATTTCCCCGAGGATCTGCGGTGGTGCCGTCAGGTGTTTGACTCGCCGTCGACGCGGCAGTTCGCCGAACGGATCTCCGGCCGCGCCTGTCCCGGCGACCTCGCGTTTTCAGCGAGTTGGTATCTGCCCGGCGATCACTCGCTGCCGCACACCGACGCGATCGCGCACGCCGCCGAACACAACCGGCAGGTCGCGTTCGTCTGGCATCTGAGCCGCGACTGGCGATCGGAGTGGGGCGGCGCGCTGTTCTGGTGTCCAAAGAGCGTCTATCTCGCGCCCGGGTTCAACACGCTCGTCCTCTTCAACGTCGGACCGGACACGCATCACTTCGTGACCACAGTCTCGCCGTACGCGCAAAGCAAGCGGCTGACGATCAACGGCTGGTGGACGGGGCCTGGGGCGACGGGGGAAGTTCGGGATCGGGTCACCGACAGAATTGGCGAAGACATCGAAATCTATTGATTGGTACTTCGGGTACTTCGGGTACGCGGGGTACGTCGGGTACGAGGAACGCGGCTTCGCGGCGCCTACTTTCTCAGCAGGTACTTTTTGTGCCCCGCGGCCAGCCGGTTTCTTCGGCTCATCTCGCTGCAGTCCCGTACCTGTTGAGAAAGTAGGCAAAGCGAAGCCACGTTCCTGGTCCCCGACGTACCCCGCGTACCCGAAGTACCCGAAGTACCCGTCTAAATCTTTTCAATCCGACAAAGCAACGCCTTCGACTCCATGATCCGGACGTTCGGCTCTTCCGACATCGCAATCAGATCGTTGGCGACATCGCCAGTGACGAGACCGGTGCTGCCGAAGTGCCACGGCACCGCGATCTGATGGACGACGCGGCCGTCGACGACGAGCGGCCGCATTCGCGGCGTGACCAGCGCGCGGGCGCGAATCGATCCGCGCGCGGTGACGATGTGCATCGGCTGGCCGTTGTCGATTCCCGATTCGGCTGCCAGCTCCGTGGAGATTTCACAGAACAACGCCGGCTGCAACTCCGCCAGGTGTGACAGCGTGCGTGACATGCCGCCGGCGGTGTGATGCTCCGTCAGCCGGTACGTCGTCAGCACGTAAGGGAAACGCGGATCTTGCGGCGCCGCCCACGGGTTGTCGGGGCGCACGCGCTGGTCGGCCAACGGATTCACTTGCTGCGTGTGAAGGGCGTTGGCGACCGGCGATTCGAACGGCTCGTAGTGGGTGGGCAACGGCCCGTCTTTCAGTCCGGTCGGCACCCAGAGCCAGCCGAGGCCGTCGTTGTGCATCATGAACGGGGCGTCGCCGCGGACGGCATCGACGCCGTCGGCATCGGGTGGAGGCAGATAGGACGGCGGCCGCGTCAGTGGAAAATCAGGCGTGTCGCGGCCGGTCCAGTGACCGGAGGCTTCGTCCCACCAGACCAGCGCTTTACGCTCGCTCCACGGCGATCCATCCGGCCGCGCCGACGCGCGGTTGTAGAGGACGCGGCGATCGGCCGGCCACGCGAAGCCCCAGCCGTGACCGTAGGAACTGTGCGACGGTGCGCCGGATGCGCCAGATGCGTCAGATGAGCTGGGGCGATGGGCCCACCGGTCGCGTGCTTTGTTGACGCCGGTTTCGGGCATCACGCCTGAGTAGAGCCAGCAGCCGCAGGCCGTCGATCCGTCGGCCTGCACTTCGTTGAACGACTTCATGTTCACGCCGGTCCCGACGTGAAAGCCGTTGATCTCGCGCAGCACCGATTCCGCCGCCGGCTCGTGGTGAGTGCCCGCGACCGGGTAGTCCCAGGTCAACGCGCGCAGGCCGGCGTTGTGCGGTCGATCGTCCTCGCGCGCGCGCGCTTTCAGCCGCCGGCCGAGCTCGTAGATGAACCAGAGATCGCTGCGGCACTGATCCGGAGGATCGATCGCGCGTTCGTGCCACTGCAGCAGCCGCTGCGTGTTGGTGAAGGTGCCGTCTTTTTCCGCGTGTCCGGCGACGGGAAAGAAGAAGACCTCAGTGCCGATGTCGGCGGACTTCACGTCGCCGCGGCGCACTTCCGGCGAGTCCTTCCAGAACGTCGCGGTCTCGACCTCGACCATGTCGCGGACGACGAGCCAGTCGAGTTTCGCCAGCGCGCGCCGTTCGAGCGCCGCATTCGGGGCGCCCACCGCCGGGTTCTGGCCCATCACGAACAGACCGTCCATCTTGCCGTCGGCCATGTCGAGCCAGTAGCCCTGATGCGAATGATCGCCGGAGATCCGCGGCAGCCAGTCGAAGCCGAAGTCGTTGGCGCGCGTCGCGCCGTCGCCGTACCACGCTTTCAACAGGCTGACGAGGTACGACTCGCAGTTGTGCCATAGGCCGGTCCGCGGGCGGTACGTCGCGACGTAGCGGCTGAACGATCCGGTCTGCGCGTCGAACGCCGGCATCGGCAGATAGCCGGGAAGATAGTCGTAGAGCGTCGGGATATCCGTCGATCCCTGGATCGACGCGTGTCCACGCAGCGCCAGCACGCCGCCGCCGGGCCGGCCGACGTTGCCGAGGAGCAACTGGAGGATCGCCGCTGAACGGATGATCTGCACGCCGGTCGAATGCTGGGTCAGGCCGACGGCGTAACAAATTGTGGCCGTGCGCTCAGGGCCGGAGGCGCGCGTGTACCGCTCGGCGACGTCGAGGAACGTATCGCGCGGAATGCCGCAGACGCGCTCGACCATCTCCGGCGTGTAGCGCGCGAAGTGCTTCTTCAGCTGCTGATAGATCGTCCGCGGATGCACCAGCGACGGATCGCGCCGGATCCGGCCGCGCTCGTCGCGGTCGTACTGCCACGTCGCCGGATCGTAGGTCCGGGTTTCGGCATTCCAGCCGGAGAAGAACCCGTCGAGCTCATCCGGCCCCTTGAAATCCTCGCGCACCAGAATCGCCGCGTTCGTATAGGCGACGACGTAGTCATGAAACACACGATTCCGGGTCAGGACGAAGTTGATCAGGCCGCCGAAGAAGGCGATGTCCGAGCCGGCGCGGAGCGGCACCCAGAGATCGGCATGGGCCGAGGTTCGGCTGAAGCGCGGATCGACGTGGATGACGGTGGCGCCGCGCTCGCGCGCCTCGACGACGAAACGGAAGGCGACCGGATGCGCCTCGGCCATCGACGAGCCGATGATCAGAATCGCGTCGGCGTTGACGAGATCCGACGGCGCCGTGGTCGAGCCGCCGCGTCCGAACGTGGTGCCCAGACCGGGCACCGTCGAGCTATGTCATATCCGCGCCTGGTTGCTGATCGCGACGATCCCCAGGCCGCCGGCGAAGAGCTTCTTGATCAGGTAGTTTTCTTCGTTGTCGAGCGTCGCGCCGCCGAGATGCGCGATGTTGCCGCACTGCATCAGCGTCATGCCGCCGCGTTCGGCGACGAAGCCGCGCTCGCGCGTCGTCCAGACGCGATCGGCGACCATGTCCATCGCCGTCTCGAGGTCGAGATCCTGCCAGTCGTCGCCGTGTGGCGCCCGATAGCGGACCTTGGTCTGGCGGGCGGCATGGCTCAGCAGCTCGAACGACGCGGCGCCCTTGGGGCAGAGATGGCCGTCGTTCAACGGCGATTCGGGATCGCCCTCGATCGAGATCAGCTTGCCGTTGCGATGAAAAATCAGTTGGCCGCAGCCGACGGCGCAGTACGGACACACGGAGCGGGCGACCTCGGCGCCGGCATTCTTCATGCCGAGCGCGCGGGTCGCGTCGGACATCACGTCCGCGCCGGTGCCGTCGCCGTTGCCGAACAGGTGATCGAGGGCAGGCCACTTCATGGGGAGAGCATATCGGCTTACGGCTTACGGCTCATGGCTTACGGCTCGGGGCCTCAAGACCCAAGACTCAAGACCCAAGACCCAAGACCCAAGACCCAAGACCCAAGACCCAGAAGCCCGCGCGCCCCCTGCGTACTCTTCAGCTCGCGATCTAGCAGATTTTGCAACGTTCGACCGGCCGATTCCGAAATCCCACGCATTTCCGCCTGGCCCGAATCCTGAATTGCGAACGGGCAAAGGAGAACGCAGATGCGCGCAGTTCGTTATCGCGCGACCGTCGTCTCGGTCGCGGCCGTCCTGGGTGTGTTCGTTGTGTCCGTAACCGTCGCCGCCTGGCGGCAAGCAGGGCGGCGGCCGCCCGACGAGCCGGCGTTACCGCTGGTGGTGCCCGTGGACGCGGCCGGGGTTCCGCGGATTTCCGCCCTCGACCTGATGAGAATCAGCGGCGGCGGCAATGTGCTGATCGTCGACGTTCGCGGCGCGGACGCCTTCAACCTCCGTCATATCGCCGGCGCGATCCATGTGCCGTTGCCGGACGTCGAACGTCGCGCCAACGAACTGCGGGCGTTCGCACGCGGCCGTCTGATCGTGACGTACTGCTCGTGTCCGACCGAACACAGCAGCGCTGAGGCGGGATTCGCGCTGATGAAGCAGGGCGTGCGTGTGAACGTGCTGGTCGGCGGACTGAGCGAGTGGGTCAGGCAAGGGGGGCCGACGGCGGCGGGGTCGTGAACCGTGCGCGGTGCGCCATGCGCTGTGCGTGGTGCGTGTGCGCGGTGCGCTCCTCTTCGGAGGCGTGGCTCGATCGGGCTTGGTGCCCCTATTGCGGCAACGTCCGCCGAGAGATGCACAGGGCACACGCACGACGCACAGCGCAGAGCGCACCACGCACGGAGCGATGTGCTACCGCAGCGCCGCCGCCTCGGTCTCGAGAAACTTCCGAAACGCGTCTTCGCTTTCAACGGTGACGATCGCCTTCATTCGATAGTGGCCGAGGCCGCAGAGCTGCGAGCAGACGACTTCGAACGTACCCGTTTGTGTGGGTGTGAACCAGACCGGCGTGAGCAGGCCGGGCATCGCGTCCTGTTTGACGCGCATCGCCGGGATGCCGAAGCTGTGAATGACGTCCTTGGTCGAGAGCTGGATGATCGCCGGCCGGTTGACCGGCAAATGAATCTGGCTCAAGAGCACGATATCGTCGCGGCCGGTCGGTGAGGAGCGATCGAGTCCGAGGGGATTGGTCGGGCTGAGCAATCCGAGGCTGGCCGGACCGAACTGACCATCGGCGCCGGGGTAGTGCACATTCCACACGAACTGTTCCGCGACGACGCGAATCACGATCGCGTTCGAGTCGTTGGGCCGCGCCGACGTGCGTTGGAACCAGAGCGGCAGCCCGAAGACCACCAGCAGCACGACTTCTGCGATCACGACGCCGGCTTCAACGAACACGGCGAGCCGGCCGGTCGCCCCGCGCGCATCGGCCCGCGGTTGTCGCTTGCGCCGGAAGCGGAACAATACCCAGGTGAAATACAACGTCCAGCCCGCGAACAGCGCGAACATCAGGATGTGCACGAGCAGCAGCACGAAGTCGATCTGGGCCGCGTGTGCGGACGCCGCCGGCGGCAGCCAGCGGCTCATGCGTCCCTCCGCGGTGACACTCGCAATGGGGTCGCGTCTTGAATTGACGTACCACGTTCCGGGTACG
>DASUGM010000055.1:0-12026 GCA_036274055.1 Vicinamibacterales bacterium
GATCTTTCCGGTCAAGGACATCTGCGCGCTGGCCCGCCAGCGCGGCATCGTCACCATCGTCGACGGCGCGCACGCCTACGCGCAGTTCCCGTTCAAGCTCGACGACTTCGGCTGCGACTACTACGGCACCAGCCTGCACAAGTGGCTGCTGGCGCCGATTGGCACCGGGTTTCTGTATGTCCGTCGCGATCGCATCAAGAGCACGTGGGCGCTGCAGCCGGCGCCGGCTTCGATGGCCGACAACATCCGTAAGTTCGAGGAGATCGGCACGCATCCGGCAGCGACGCACAACGCCATCGCCGAGGCGATCGTCTTTCATCGCGGCATCGGCGTCGAACGCAAAGCGGCGCGACTGCGCTATCTGCGCGACCGCTGGGCGACGCGGCTCAAGAGCCAGCCGCGCTTCAGGATTCACACGCCGCTCGGCGACCCGGCGCTTTCCTGCGCGATTGGCACGGTCGGCATCGACGGGATGAAACCGGGCGACATCACCTCGGCGTTGTGGGCGAAGTGGCGCATCATCGCCACGCCGATCGACGTCAAGGACGAGTACAACGGCATCCGGGTGACGCCGAACGTCTACACGACGCTGGATGAGGTGGATACGTTCGCGTCGGCCATGGAGAGCATCGCCAAAACCTAGACTGGGCGCGGCCCATGGGCGATAGCCGATCGGGTGATCGAGCCATGGCAGAGCATGGCCGATCGCGCGATCGTGCGAAGGACGGTCTGAGTCCTGAGCACGAAGCACGCGAATGCTCAGCTCGGCCTTCGCCCATCGCGCGATCGCCCTTGCTCTGCCATGGCCCGATCACCCGATCGCCCATCGCCCTTGGTCGTCTCGCGGATAGAATGACGACCGCATGATCGGCAAACGCGTGTCCCACTACGACGTCGTCCGTTCCCTTGGCGCTGGCGGCATGGGCGTCGTCTATGAGGCGGAGGACACGCGGCTCGGCCGGCGCGTCGCCGTGAAGTTCCTGCCTCCCGAGATGGGGCGCGACCCGCAGACGCTCGAACGCTTTCAGCGCGAAGCCCGCGCGGCCTCGGCGCTCAATCATCCGAACATCTGCACCGTTTTTGCGATCGAGCAGCACGAGGGCGAGCACTTCATTGTCATGGAGTTGCTCGACGGCGAGTCGCTCGCCCAGGCGCTCTCGCGCGGACGCTTCGAGACGCTGCCCCTCATCGACACCGCGATTCAGATCGCGGACGCCCTGGAATCCGCGCACGCCAAGGGCATCGTCCACCGCGACATCAAGCCCGCGAACATCTTCATCAACGCCCGCGGCCAGGTGAAGATCCTCGACTTCGGCCTCGCCAAGATGGACGCGGCGCGCGGCAAGGCCGGCAGCAACGCTATCGGGCAGGACGAGACGCACGTCGCCGCCGATCTGACGACGCCCGGGACGGCGATGGGAACGGTGGCGTACATGTCGCCGGAGCAGGCGCGCGGACAACTGACGGACGCGCGCACCGATCTCTTCTCGCTGGGCACGGTGCTCTACCAGATGGCCACCGGGGTGCTGCCGTTTCAGGGCGGCACGTCGGCGATCGTCTTCGACGCCATTCTCAATCGGGATCCGACGCCGATCACCCAGGCGTCGCCGCAGACGCCCGCGGAGTTCGGGCGCCTCCTCGACAAGGCGCTCGAGAAGGATCGCAACCTGCGCTACCAGACCGCGACGGAGTTGAAGACGGATCTGATCCGGCTGAAACGCGATCTCGATTCCGGCCGCAAGCGCGCCGCCGACGGCGCCGATCCGCGCAGCGGGCCCACCAAGGCCGCCGACGCCTCGATTGCCGTCCTCTACTTCGAAAACCTCAGCGGGTTGAAAGAAGACGAGTACTTCCGCGACGGCATCACCGAAGACATCATCACCGAGCTGTCGAAGATCAAAGGGATGAAGATCTTCCCGCGTCCAACAGTGGTCACCTACCGCGACAAATCGGTGACGCCGCAGCAGGTCGGCCGCGAGTTGAACGCCGCCTACGTCCTCGGCGGCAGCCTGCGGCGCGCCGGCAACCGGCTCCGCATCAACACCCAGCTGATGGACGCGCGCACGGATTTCCCGTTGTGGTCCGAGCGCTACGACCGCGAGCTGCAGGACATCTTCGAAGTCCAGGACGAGATCGCGCGCAAGATCGCCGAGGCGCTGCGGATTACGCTCACACCGCAGGAGCAGCAGGCGATTGCGGTGAAGCCGACCGAGAACCTGCAGGCCTACGACCTCTACCTGCGCGGCAAGAGCCACGTCCGCCGCGTCACCCGGCAGGATCTCGAGTTCGGATTGCAGATGTTCGAGGGCGCGGTGGCGCTCGATCCCAACTTCGCCTGGCCCTACGCCGGCATCGCCAACATCTGTGCCCAATATCACTACCACTATCAACGGGACGCGTCATGGATGGACCGGGCGGTCACCGCTGCCGAACGCGCCGCTGCCCTGAGGCCGGAGGAACCTGAAGTGCTGGTCGCGCAGGCGTGGATTGCCTACGCGCGCAGTCAGTACGACGACGCGATCGCCCTGGCGCGCCGCGCGATCGGTCGCAAGAGCGATTGCGAAGGGGCGTACTACGTCCTCGGACGCGCATTGTTCGCGGCGGGCCGCTATCAGGAAGTCGTGGATATGGTCGACGCTGCCCTGCTCGCCAGCGGAGACGACTACAACGTCTACGTGCCGCTCAACAACGCGCTCGGCGCCCTCGGCAAGGACGAGGCGCTACGCAACGTCCGGCTGCGGCGTATTCAAGCGCTGGAAACGCATCTCGGTCTGGTGCCCGACGACGCCCGAGCTCGGGTGCATCTCGCGATCGACTACGAGGCAGCGAAGCGAATGGAAGACGCGGCACGCCAGGTCCAGTTCGCCCTGGCGCTGCGGCCGAACGACGCCAATGTCCTGTACAACGTGGCCTGCGTCTACTGCGCGATGAACAAGGCCGACGATGCGATCGCGGCGCTGAAACGGGCCTGGGACAACGGCCTCAAGGACGCCGACTGGGCGCGGCGCGATCCGGACCTGACCATCCTCCACGGCCATCCCGAATTCGAGCGGCTCTACCCGGCGCCGTAGCGCATGGGCGATAGCCGATCGGACGATCGGGCGATGGCAGAGCATCGGGCGATCGCGCGATCGGGCGAAGGCCGTACTGAGATCGTCGGGGCGCAGAACTGAGCGCTCAGTCCGGCCTTTGCCCGATCGCGCGACCGCCCCTGCTCTGCCATCGCCCGATCACCCGATCGCCCATCGCCCATGACCCGCGTCATAATCCGTGAGCATGTCCTGCTTGTTCTGCCGCATCATCTCGGGCGAAATCCCTGCCGCCAAAGTCTATGAGGACGCTGAATTGATCGCGTTCAGTGACATCAACCCGCAGGCGCCGATGCACGTCCTCGTCGTCCCGCGTGCGCACGTCGCGACGTTGAACGACCTCGACCCGTCACACGACGCGCTGGTGGGATCGATGATTCGCCGCGGCGCGGCGCTGGCGAAGGAACGCGGCTACGGCGACGGCGGCTACCGGACGGTCTTCAACTGCAACGCCGACGCCGGACAGACGGTGTTCCATGTCCATCTGCACGTGCTCGGCGGGCGCAAGTTCAGCTGGCCGCCGGGCTGATGGCCCAGACGAGCTATCGCCACTGCCAGGCGGCAAGCGACTGCGCATCCTTGACGAAGATCCGGCGGCCAATCACGGCAGGCAGCGACCAGACGGGATTGTCGGCGACCTGATACCGCGCCACCGGCTCGAAGCCCCGATCGTCAGTGCGGGCGATGACCAGGCTGCCGTCTTCCTTCAGGACGAGCAGATGGCGATCGGTGGCCAGCAGCGCCGCGGTTTCCCCCTCGCGTCCGGTCGAGGTCCATTTCGTCTCGCCGGTGCGCGCGTCGAGACAGAAGAACTGTCCCATTTTGCGATCGGCCAGGCCGAAGAGCAGGTCGCCGCTCACCACCGGAGTAGCCATCGAGATCGATAGCGCGGAGTTCTTCCAGACTTCTTCGGTCGTCCAGCCGTCGGCGCGTTTGAGGATCCGAAACGCCGTGATGCCCTGGCTGAAGCCGGAGACGAGAAACGTGTCGCGATAGATGACCGGCGTCACCGCATGCGGCATGTTCACCGCGGCGTGGGGAATCTGCCAGAGCAAGGCCCCGCTCTCGGCCGCGATGCCGACGATCGATCGATAGGACAGGCAGACGATTTGAGAAACCCCGGCGACGTCGATGATGACCGGCGACGCGTGGCTGGGAGAGCCGCCGTCCCATCGCCACCGCTCTTTGCCCGTGGCGGCGTCGAACGCGACAAGCGCGCCGCGTTTCTCGTGGCCGACGTGAACAATCAGGAGATCGCGGTACAGCAGCGGCGACACCGACATGCCGTAGACCAACGGGCGTTTGTCGAACTGTCGGGCGGTATCAATCCGCCACCGCAGCGTGCCGGTCGGGATGTCGAAGCAGGAGAGCACGCCGCTGATCCCAAACGTGTAGAGCCGCTGATCGTCGACGAGCGGTGTCGCCTTCGGACCGGCGCTGTGCGACGACGCCTCCGGCATGACGGCGTAGTCGGCGACGTAGCTGTTCCGCCAGAGTTCCGCGCCGGTGGCCAGCGCCAGCGCCCGCACGACTTCGCGGCCGGTTTCGCGAGAGAAGACGAACACTCGACCGCTGGCCACGACCGGTGACGCATGACCTTCGCCGACCCGCAGCGTCCATGACCGGGTCAGGGATCCCGGCCAGCTTGCCGGCACCGCGAGCGCATCGACCCGACCGTCGCGCGACGGCCCGCGCCACTGCGGCCACTCCTGCGCCAGGAGGGGTTCGATCAATGCGAGCGCAACGCACAGCCGTCCGATGAGTGTCGCTCCCCGGATCATTTCCGGGGATGTTAATTGGCGCGCCGGGTGTCGACAACTGTTCGCAATCGGACTGCGCCGGTCAGCTGGTCTCCGCTCCGGCGGTCTGACCGGCCGGAGTCACGGCGGGCTCGGAAAAAATCGCGCGGCAGAAACCTTCCGGTGTGAAGCCGCAGTCCTGCCGGGCGAGGCGCTGGACCTCCCGCAAGTTGGCCTGGAAGGCCCGCAGTTCGGCGATCTGGCGTTCGATCTCGGCGAGATGGGTTTCGCACATCGCGGCGACCCGGCTGCACGGCTTCTTACCGGCCCGGCCGAGCGAGAGGATTTCCCGCGTTTCGGCGAGGGTCAACCCGAGCCGCTGGGCGCGTCGAATGAACGTGAGCTCGTCGAGCACGCGCGCGGAATAGACGCGATAATTCGCCGCGGTGCGCGCGGGGCGCGCGATCAGCTTCTGGGCTTCGTAATAGCGGATGGTCGGCGCCGGAAGACCCGAACGCCGGGTCACTTCTCCGATGGTCATGGCCTCCAGTCTACGATTCGCCCGACCCTCAAGCCAGCTTCAAGGCGCAGGCCAGGCCGGCGCGATCCGGGCGCTGTTCTAGATCAAGTCGGTCAGGTCGCGCAGGGTGTGGATGACCGGAACGTCGGCCGGCACGCCGCTCGGCGCGCCGCCCCGAGCCAGCAGCACGCCGCGCATGCCGGCGCGCTCGGCGCCGCGCACGTCGTGCGCGAGGCTGTCGCCGACCATCATCGATTCGCCGGCGCCGACGCCCATCAGGCCCAGCGCGGCGTTGAAGATGCTCGGATGCGGCTTCAGGAAGCCGTGCTGCGATGACGAGATCGTCACCGCGATCAAATCCTCGAGCTCGAAGTGCGACTGGAACGACACCAGGCAGCGGTGCGAGTTCGAGATCAGGCCGAGCCGCACGCCCGCGTCATGCAGCGCCCGCAACGCCTCGGGGACGTCGTCGTAGAGCGAGAAGTGGTGATGCTCGGCCCAGTCGTCGTAGATCTCGCGGGCAACGCGATCGACGCCGGCGCCGGCGCCGCCCATCAGCTCGATGATCCGGCGCGTGTATTTCAGGTAGAGCTCGGCGTCGTAGAGCGAATCGGCCGAGTCGAGCACCGCGGAGGCGCCGGCCACGGCGGCATCGAAGCGCGCCGCGTCGGCGGCGACGCCGTGGCGCGCGCAGCTCTCCTGATAGCCGACCCCCTGAAAGCGCGGGCCGGGATGGATCAGGGTGAAATCGACGTCGAAGAAGACAGCCGCCGTACGCGCCACCACCGCCGATTATAGAATTAGGGTTTCGGCGACTCCCATGCGCGACTGGAAAGACACTCTCAATCTTCCGCGGACCGGGTTCCCCATGAAGGCGAACCTCCCCGCCACCGAACCGGCGACGATTGCGCGCTGGGACGCGATGGGTCTGTCCGAGGAGATTCGCCGGCATCGCGCCGGGCGCCCGCGGTTTGTCCTCCACGACGGCCCGCCCTACGCCAACGGCGAGATCCACATCGGCCACGCCCTGAACAAGATCCTCAAGGACGTGGTCGTCAAATCACGATCGATGCTCGGCTTCGACGCGCCCTACGTCCCGGGCTGGGACTGCCATGGCCTGCCGATCGAGCTGAACGTCGAAAAAGAGCTCGGCCCGGCGGCGAAGGATCGCGATCGCGCCGAGTTCCGGCGTGCCTGCCGCGCCTTCGCGGCCAGGTTCGTGGACTCGCAGCGCAACGACTTCAAGCGGCTCGGCATCCTCGGCAACTGGGACGATCCGTATCTGACGATGAAGCCGGCCTATCAGGCGGCGATCGTCCGCGCCCTCGGCAAGTTCGTCGCCCGCGGCCTGGTCTACAAAGGGAAGAAGCCGGTCTACTGGTGCCTGCGCGATCGCACGGCGCTCGCCGAGGCCGAAGTCGAGTACGACGATCACACGTCGCCGTCGATCTACGTCGAGTTCCCGATCACCGCGGCGGGCCGGTCGCAGCTGACCGGACGCGTGCCGTTGATCGGCGCGCGCCCGGTGTCGGCGCTGATCTGGACCACGACCCCATGGACGATCCCGTCGAACCTGGCAATCGCCTTTCATCCCGACTACGACTACGGCGCCTACGAGGTCGAGGACCGTCTGCTGATCCTGGCGGACGCGCTCGTCGACACCGTGCGCTCGCTCACCGGCCGCGCGATCGGCGCCAAAGTCGCGTCGTTCAAGGGCGAAGTGCTGGAGGGCGTCACCTTCCGGCATCCGCTGTACGAGCGCGATTCGCTCGGCGTGCTGGCGGAGTACGTCACGCTCGAGCAAGGCACGGGCGCCGTCCACACGGCGCCGGGGCATGGCGCCGACGACTTCGCCACCGGCGTCCGTTACGGCCTCGATATCTACGCGCCGATCGGCGCCGACGGCCGTTTCCTCGCTGACGTCGGCAACGTCGCCGGCCTGAAGGTCTTCGAAGCGAACCCCGTCGTCGAGAAGGCGCTCGAGGAGCGCGGCCGGCTGTTCTTCAAGACCACGGTGCGGCATTCGTATCCGCATTGCTGGCGCTGCCATCAACCGGTGATTTTCCTGGCGACGCCGCAGTGGTTCATCAGCATGGACGCGCTGCGTGAAACCGCGATCAGCGAGTGCAACGCCGTCCGCTGGATTCCCTCGTGGGGCCGCGAGCGGATGACGGGCATGTTCGCCAACCGGCCGGACTGGTGCATCTCGCGCCAGCGCGCCTGGGGGGTGCCGATCACGGCGCTCTCGTGCACGGCGTGCGGGACGTCGGCGTTGACGCCGGCGATTGTCGAGCACGCCGCGAAGATCTTCGAGACCGAAAGCGCTGATGCCTGGTACGAGGGCGACGCCGCTCGCTTCGTGCCGGCGGGCCTCGCCTGCGAGCAGTGCGGCGGCACAGCGTTCGAGCGTGAACGCGACATCCTCGACGTCTGGTTCGACTCAGGCTCGAGCCAGGAGGCGGTGCTCCGCGTCCGCCCGGAACTGACCTGGCCGGCGGACATGTACCTGGAAGGTACCGATCAGTACCGCGGCTGGTTCCAGTCGTCGCTGCTCGTCGGCGTCGGCGCGCACGACGCCGCGCCGTATCGATCGGTGCTGACCCACGGTTTCGTCGTCGACGAGCAGGGCCGCAAGCAGTCGAAGTCGCTCGGCAACGTCGTCGCGCCGCAGCAGGTGATCAAGGATCACGGCGCCGAAGTGCTGCGGCTCTGGGTCTCGATGGTCGACTACAGCGACGAGATCCGGCTCGGCAAGGAAGTGATGGCGCGGACGGTCGAGGCCTATCGGAAGATCCGCAACACCTTCCGCTATCTGCTCTCGAATCTCTACGACTTCAATCCGGCCACGGATCAGGTCCCGGCGGCAAAACTCCTGGCCGTCGATCGGTTCGCGCTGGCGCGGTACGCGCGGCTGACGGCGGGCGTCCGGCAAGCCTACGAAGACTACGAGTTCCAGTCGATCTTCCACGCCGTCAACGAATTCGTCACCGTCGATCTGAGCGCGTTCTATCTCGACGTCTCGAAGGATCGCCTCTACACCTTCCGCGCCGACGCGCTCGAGCGCCGATCGGCGCAGACCGCGCAGTACGTCATCGCCGACGGGCTGGCGCGGCTGCTCGCGCCGATTCTCTCGATCACCGCTGACGAGATCTGGGCGCATCTGCCGGGCACGCGGCCGGCGTCGATTCACGTCACCGAGTTTCCGGCCGACGCCGGCGTCTGGGCGGACGAGGCACTGGAGGCGCGCTGGCTGCGACTGCTCGAGGTCCGCACCGCGGTCAACGGCGCGCTCGAGGAGGCGCGGCAGCGCAAGGAGATCGGCAACGCCCTGTCGGCGCAGGTCACCGTGACCGCCTCGGGTGACGTCGCCGATCTGCTCGAGCAGGCGCGCGCCGACCTGCCGATGTTCTTCATCACCTCGGCGGTCGACCTGGTGCGCGATGCCGGCGACGCGCCGCTGTCGGTGGCGGTCTCGCGGGCGCCGGGCGAGAAGTGTCCGCGCTGCTGGCGCTTCGTCACCGAGACGGTTGCCGACGGCGAACTGCTCGGCTTGTGCGATCGCTGCGAAGACGCGGTGGGAGGTACGGTTGCTTCCGGAATCTGAGGCCGGCACCGGCGTGCCGGTACCGGTGCCCGTGTCCGTGCCGACCGAGGCGGCACCGGTCCTGCAGCGCGCGGCACGGCTGTTCTGGTGGTTGAGCCTCGCGATCATCGCCGTCGACCAGATCACCAAGGAGATCGTCGTCCGCGTCCTGCCGCTCTACGAGAGCCAGACGCTGATTCCGGGCCTGATCGACTTCGTGCACGTGCGCAACGCCGGCGTCGCTTTCGGCCTGCTCAACGACGTCGAGCATCCGCAGCGCGCGCTGATGACCAGCGTGCTGGCGCTGGTGGCGCTGGCGGGCATCGCCTTCTACGCGCGCCACATCCGTCACGAAGAACGGCTGGCGCGGGTCGGGCTGTCGCTGATTCTTGGCGGCGCGCTCGGCAACCTGATCGACCGGCTGCGTCAGGCGTACGTGATCGACTTCGTCGACGTCTACTTCCGCGGCTGGCATTTCTGGGCGTTCAACGTCGCCGACGCGGCGATCACGATTGGCGCCATCTTCGTCTTCCTGGACCTCCTGCTGGGCTCCCGACATGCATCCAATCCTGTTTGACGTCTACGGCTGGCCGATCTATTCGTACGGCGTCCTGCTGGCGGCGGCGTATCTGGCGGCGCTGCAACTCGCGGTCGTGCGGGCGCGGCGGCGCGGCCTCGACGGTACCAAGATCATGGATCTCGGGATCTACCTGATCATCGCGGCGCTGGTCGGCGCCAAGCTGCTCTACCTGGTCGTCGACTTCGATCACTTCCGGACCCAGCCGAAAGATCTGTTCTCGCTGTTCCGCGTCGGCGGCGTGTTCTACGGCGGGTTGATCTTCGCGCTGCTGGCCGCGGTCTTCCTGGTCCGGCGCTACCAGCTGCGAATCTGGACGGTCGCCGACCTGTTCGCGCCGGGCATCGCCCTCGGCCATGTCGTCGGCCGGCTCGGCTGTCTGCTCGCCGGCTGCTGTTACGGCATCCCGACCTCGCGCGCCTGGGGTATTACGTTCACCGACCAGGCCGCCGCGCTCAACTCCGGGACGCCACTCGGCGTGCCGCTGCACCCGACGCAGCTCTACGACGCCGGCGCTGAACTGCTGATCATGATCCTGCTGCTGGTCACCGAACGGCGCGGCAAGCCGTTCGAGGGGCGCACGTTCTGGCTCTACATGCTGCTCTACGCGATCTCGCGCTACATCGTCGAGATCTACCGCGGCGACGAGCGCGGCATCATCATGGGGATGGCGACGTCGCAGTTCATCTCGATCCTGATTGTGCCGGTCGCGATCATCATGCTGCTCCGCCTGCGGAGCCGCGCCCGCGCGTAGCGGTATGAGCGCGCCAGCCGCGGCGTTTCCGGTCACCTCCGCCGACGCGGGCCAGCGGCTCGATCGTTTTCTCGCCGCGCACCTGCCGGCGCTCTCGCGCTCGCAGATCCAGCGGCTGATCGAGGACGGCCACGTGACGCTGTCGCGCGGCCGCGCCAAGCCGGGCCTGGCGATCGCCGCCGGCACCGAAATCACCGTCGTCGTCCCGCCGCCGGCGCCGTCGACCGCCGCCGCCGAGGACCTGCCGCTGACGATCCTCTACGAGGATCAGGACATCGTCGTCGTCGACAAACCGGCGGGAATGGTCGTGCATCCGGCCGCCGGGCATCGCAGCGGCACGCTGGTCAACGCCCTGCTGCATCACATCGGCGGCCTGAGCCGGAGCGGCGGCGCCGATCGGCCGGGCATCGTGCATCGACTCGACCGCGGCACGTCGGGCGTGATGGTGATCGCGCGCAACGACGTCGCACATCGCGCGCTGTCGAAAGCGTTTCAGGAGCGCAGGATCGAGAAGCGCTACGTCGCGGTGGTGTGGGGCGCGGTCAAGGCGCTGCGCACCATCAACGTCCCGATCGGTCGCGATCCGAAGCACCGCACCCGGATGTCGTCGCGGGCGCGGCGCGTTCGCGTCGCCTCGACGACGATCGTCTCGGTCGAGCCGATGCGCGGCGTGAGCTACATCGCGATGACAATCTCAACCGGGCGCACGCATCAGATTCGCGTCCACCTCAGCGAGCTCGGCCATCCCGTGGTCGGCGACGCGGTCTACGGCGGCGTCCGGCCCCGCTATCCGTCGCATCTGGCCTCGCTGGCTTCGCTCGAACGGCCGTTCCTGCACGCCGAGTCGTTGACCTTCGATCACCCCGGCGACGGCCGGCGGCTGACGTTCACAGCGCCGCTGCCGCCCGATCTCGCGACCCGGCTGGCCACCCTGCGCGTACGCGCGCACAAATCATGAAAAACACACCCGCCCGTCGGTCGTCGATCACGGTGTTCAAAGGCCGCGTCTTCCACGTCGACCGCGATCTGGTCGCGCTGCCGAACGGACGCACGGTGCCGCTCGACATCGTCCGTCACCGCGGCTCGGTGGTGCTGGTGCCGCAGCCTGATCGGCAGCACGTGATTCTGATCCGGCAGTATCGCTACGCCATCCGCAAGTGGATCTGGGAACTGCCGGCCGGCTCGCGCGACGAAAAAGAATCTGCGGCGCGCGCGGCGACGCGCGAATGCGAGGAGGAAATCGGCTGGACGCCGCGCCAGCTGACCAAGCTGGGTGAATATTTTCCGACGCCGGGATTCTGTGACGAGAAGATGACGTTTTTCCGCTGTGAAAAGCTGACGCCGCCGAAGGGGCCGATCGCGCGTGACGCCGACGAGCAGATCGAGCCGCGCACGTTCACGCTCGAGGCGGCGTGGCGTCTCATCGCTGCCGGTCAGGTAGTCGACATGAAGACCGTTCTCGGATTAGTCTTGATTCAACGAGCGGACCGCCGCGTCTCGGGCCGGTCCGCCCGAACCAGCCGCGCCCGATGACGGCACTCTCCTTCGTCCGTCCCATCCACAAGCGGCTGACCCTGGGTCTCGCCACAATACTGTTGCTGACATCCTGCTCTGGCACCGCGACACCGCCGGCGCAAGGCGGGCCCGCTGACGCCGCCGGACGCGGCGCCGGCCGCGGTGGCGGCGGCGGCGCGGTCGCGGTGACCACCGGGACGGTTCTCGAGAAATCGATGCCGGTCAACATCCGCGTCGTCGGCAACGTCG
>DASUGM010000056.1:0-5691 GCA_036274055.1 Vicinamibacterales bacterium
GCGACGAGTTCGCGATGGGCTCATCGACGGAGAACTCCGCGTTCGGTCCGTCGCGGAACCCGTGGGACCGCGCCCGAACGCCGGGCGGATCGAGCGGCGGGTCCGCCGTCGCCGTCGCTGCGGGCATGACGCCGCTGGCGCTGGGATCTGACACCGGCGGATCGATCCGGCAGCCGGCAGCTTTGTGCGGCATCGTCGGCATGAAACCGACCTACGGACGCATTTCGCGCTACGGGTTGATTGCGTTCGCGTCGTCGCTCGATCAGATCGGGCCGTTTTCGCGAACGGTCGCCGATGCCGCGCTCTGCCTCGAAGCGATCGCCGGACACGATCCCAGCGACGCGACGTCGTCGTCGCGCGCGGTGCCGTCGTTCAGCGCGGCGCTCACCGGCGACATCCGCGCCCTTCGCGTCGGTGTTCCCCGGCATCTGTTCGCCAATGGCGTCGATGACGACGTCCTGGCGGCGTTCGACGAGAGTCTTCGCATCCTGCACTCACAGGGTGCGACCATCGTCGACGTCGAGTTGCCGCACAGCCGCTTCGCGATTCCGGTCTACTACCTGGTCGCGACCGCGGAAGCGAGCGCCAACCTTGCCCGCTTCGACGGCGTCCGCTACGGCCATCGCGCCGCCAAACCCGCTTCGCTGACCGACATGTACGAACGGACGCGGGCCGAAGGCTTCGGCGCCGAGGTCAAGCGCCGGATCATGCTCGGCACCTACGTTCTGAGCGCCGGCTACTACGACGCCTACTACTTGAAAGCACAGCAGGTGCGGACGCTGATCCGTCGCGATTTCGAACGCGCGTTCGAATCCGTCGACGTCATTGCCGGCCCGACCAGCCCGACGCCGGCGTTCCTGCTCGGCGAACGCGCGAGCGATCCGTTGCAGATGTATCTGGCCGACGTCTTCACCGTGAGCGCGCCGCTGGCCGGCCTGCCGGCGATCAGCGTGCCGTGCGGGTTCAGCGCGAAAAGGCTGCCGATCGGCTTGCAGTTCACCAGCCGCGCGTGGGATGAAGCAACGATGCTGCGCGCCGCGGATGCGTTCGAGCGGACGACGGAGTGGAAAGATCGCCACCCGACGGTGCTGGGATCGTCGGCGGACGGCAGTCTCTAGCCGTCATCCCGTCAGGATCGTGCGATTGCCACCTGCGGTCTCGTGGCGCGATAGACGAGCCAAATCAGTCCGGCGACAATCGCGAACGGCAACAGCGGCACGAGCACCGCGACGATAATGCCGATCGCGAGCAGCACGCCGCCGACGGCGAGTCCCGTCCCGAGCAGCACCGCGCCAACAACGCCGAGCACGACTTTCACGAGCAGCATCGGCAGCCAGAACACCAGGCGGAACGGCAGGACGATCAACGAGATCGCGATCTTGACGATCAACACAACGACGGCGAGCATGAAGAACAGCCCGGCCATCGCCATTGCCCCGAAAATCGCAAGCCCCCACATCGGCGTGTCTCCTTAGTACCAAGAACGCGTAAGAGACGTCTCGTGTTCCGTCTTGGGTCTTGGGTCTTGGGTCCTGAAATGCGAAAGGCTCGCGGCCGGTATACCCGGCTCGCGAGCCCACTCTTTATCCGTGCGCCCGTGCGCCGATGCCTGTCAGCCGCCGATCTGAATCTGTCGCGGCCGGGTCTCTTCGCGGCGCGGCAGCGTGATCGTCAGCACGCCGTCGACATAGGCCGCGCTGACGCGTGCCGCGTCGACCGACACCGGCATCGTGAAGCTGCGGCGGAATGCTCCGTAGCCGCGCTCGATGCGGTGGTACTGCTCGCCGGCAACATCCTTCAGGCTGGGGCGCTCGCCTTCGATGGTGAGCACGTCGTTCTCGAACGCCACCTTGATGTCTTCCCGCTTCATCTCCGGTAGTTCGACCTTGACGACGACGTCTTTCTCTTTCGTCTCGAAGATGTCCACCGGAGGAACCCACGCATTGCCCGCGAGCGGCTCGCCCGCAAACGCCGCCTCGAACATGCGGTTCAATCGATCCACTTCCAACGCGGCCAGGCCGCGCACCGGACTCCAACGCGTCAACGCCATGCTTGCCTTCTCCTCTTTGATGGGCCTGTGCCGGCCCGAACTCAGCGCAGTCTAACATAAACATTAGCGTTAAACAAACATATTATATGAGTGTATAATACTCATCATTGTGCCCGGCTGTGCAGCCTCCCTTAGCCTCGTCCCGCCGCGAGGGTAAACTTGAACGATATGGACCTGCTCACGCAGGACGCGGCCGACCTCGCCGAAGACGCCCGACGGCTCCTGCTGGAATTGGATCGCGACGTGCCCGGTGTCGCCTCGGTGTCCGCCGAATGCCGGCCCCCCGTCGACGTCATCGAAACCGCGTCATCGGTGGTCGTGGTCATCGATATTCCGGGCGTGGCGGCTGAGTCGGTGCGGGTCGCTGTACGGCGCAGCACGCTGTTGATCGTCGGCGCCAAGCTGGCGCCGCTACCCGATGGCGGCGCGCGCTTTCATGTCGCCGAGCGTGCCTATGGCCGTTTTGCCCGCGCGGTGCGGCTGGCCGGCGCGTTCGACGCGGCGCGCGCTCGCGCCTCGACGTTTGCTGGTCAGTTGCGCGTCGAACTGCCGCGCCTCGACGACCGGCGCGGCCGCGTGCTCCCGATTACCGTGGAGCGCGGATGACTCGCCTGCTCTTCATCGGCGACGTCGTCGGCAAGCCCGGCCGCGAACTGCTGCGGCGCGGCCTGGCCGCGATCGTCGCGCACCACCGGATCGACCTCGTGATTGCCAACACCGAGAACGCGGCGGCGGGCTTCGGCATTACACCGGACATCGCCGAGGATCTGTTCGAGTACGGCATCAACGTGATGACCGGCGGCAATCACACCTGGGACAAGAAGGAAATCGTTCCCTACTTCGCCGAGCAGCCGCGCCTGCTGCGGCCGGCCAACTACCCCGCCGGCACCCCCGGCAACGGCGCCTACGTCGCGCGCGCCGCCAACGGCGTCCAGGTCGGCGTCATCAACGTCATGGGCCGCGTGTTCATGACCGCGATCGACGATCCGTTCCGGGTTGTCGTCGAGCAGATCGACAAAGTGCGCGCCGACGGCGCGCGGTTGATCTTCGTCGACTTCCACGCCGAGGCGACGTCGGAAAAAGTTGCGATGGGCTGGCATCTCGACGGGCGCGCGGCCGCCGTCGTCGGCACCCACACGCATGTCGCCACCGCCGACCAGCGGGTGCTGCCGCAAGGCACCGCGTACATCACCGACGTCGGCATGACCGGGCCGCACGATTCGGTCATCGGCGTCGAACGCCAGGCGGTGATTCAGCGTTTCCTCACCGGTCTGCCGCAGCGTTTTGAAACTGCCAACGAGAACCCGCGCGTCAACGGCGTCGTCGTCGAGGCGAATGAGATGACCGGCCGCGCGATCTCGATCGAACGCGTCAGCCTGTCGACCCACGACCTCGAGGCGCTGATCGCGCAGCCCGCCGCGACGACGTAGGCGATGGAAGATTGGCTCGACTTACCTTTCGACGATCAGGAACCGCCGCGAACGCCGCGGCCATGGTCGGTCAGCCAGGTTACCGCGCGGATTCGGTCGCTCCTCGAGGAAGAGTTCACCGGCGTCGCCGTTGAAGGCGAGATCTCGAACTGCCGCCAGTGGAGTTCGGGGCACATCTACTTCACGCTGAAGGACGACCAGGCGCAATTGAAGGCGGTGATGTTCCGGCTCACTGCGCGGACCTTGAAATTCACACCCGAGGACGGCATGCGCGTGATCGCGCGCGGGCGCCTCAGCGTCTACGACCAGAAGGGCGAATACCAGATCATCTGCGATGCGCTCGAACCGCACGGACTCGGGGCCTTGCAGGCCGCATTCGAGCAGCTCAAGCGCAAACTGCACGCCGAAGGATTGTTCGACGCCGCGCGCAAGCGGCCGTTGCCGGTGTTGCCGCGACGCATCGGCGTAGTGACGTCGCTCGACGGCGCCGCGGTGCGTGACATCCTGCGCGTCCTCATCGCGCGCTATCCGACCGCGCGGGTGGTGGTGCGCGCCGCGCGCGTCCAGGGGGAGGGCGCGGCCGGCGATCTGGTCCGCGCGCTGCGCGCGATCGCCCGCGTCGACGAGCTCGACGTCGTCATTGTCGGACGCGGCGGCGGGTCGGCGGAAGATCTCCAGGCATTCAACGACGAGGCCCTGGCGCGCGCGATCTGCGCCTGCCCGGTGCCGGTGGTTTCCGCCGTCGGCCACGAAGTCGACTTCACCATCGCCGACTTTGTCGCCGACGTCCGCGCCGCGACGCCGTCCAACGCCGCCGAGATCGTCGTTGATCGCGCCGACAACTTCCGCTCCCGCATCGATCGCGCCGAGCGGCGCCTGCAGGCGGCGATGTCGATGGCGATGCACGTGCGCGCGCAGCGCGCCGACCGTGCCGGCACCCGCCTGCGTCACTGGCCGACCGCGGTAGTGCTGCGGGACCGCGATTGTCAGGAGCACGAGCTGCGCCTGGTGCACGCGATGCGCGACCGGCTGGCGCGGGTCGGTCAGAGTTTCAACGGCCTCCGCGGCCGGCTCGAGCGCCGCGACGTCCGCCGCGTGACCGCCGACTTGCGGACGCGGATCGTCGGCGTCGAAAGCCGGCTGCGCGAACGCGCCACCCGCCGCTTGCATGCCGCCGAGTCGCGCACCGGCGCGCTGGCGGCGCGACTCGACGCCTTGAGCCCGCTCGCGGTGCTCGGCCGCGGCTATGCCGTCTGTTGGAACGAGGGCGGCACGAGTATCATTCGGTCCGCGCACACGGTCGCGCCCGGCGACGCGGTCAAGATCACGCTGGCCGAGGGCCGGCTCGCCTGCCGAGTCGAAGACAAAGAGATCTGACGCATGGTGTCCTCCATCAAAGACTTCGAATCCGCGATCGCCGAGCTCGAGAAGATCGTCAAGCAGCTCGAAGAGGGCGACCTCGCGCTCGACAAGTCGCTGGCGTTGTTCGAGCGCGGCGTCGAGCTGTCGCGCTATTGCCACGATCAGCTCGGCGCGGCCCAGCGCCGGATCGAGCAGCTGACCGAGCGCGGCGAACTCAAGGACGCTTCTCACCTGCTCGACGAAGACAACGACCGGTGAACATCGATGTCTACCTCGCAGCACTCCGCGCTGAAGTCGATGCGGCGCTCACCCGGGTGCTGACGCAGCCGCACGCGCCGGCGGTGATTGCCGAGGCGATGCGGTATCCGATCGCCGGCGGCGGCAAGCGGCTGCGGCCGTGCCTGACGCTGGCGATCGCTGAAGCCTGTGGCGCGCGTCTCGATCTCGACGTCGCGCGCGCCCGCGCACTGGCCCTCCCTGGCGCCTGCGCGGTCGAAATGATCCACACCTACTCGCTCGTCCACGACGATTTGCCGGCGATGGACAACGACGATCTGCGCCGGGGCCGCGCCACCACGCACGTCGTTTACGGCGATGGCGCCGCGATCCTCGTCGGTGACGGGCTGTTGACCGAAGCCTTCAGCGTCCTGGCCGCGTCGCCGTCGCCGGCGACACCGCCGGACGCGCCGGCGGCCAACGCCGAACAACGCCTCCGCGCGGTCGCCACGCTCGCGCACGCCGCCGGTGCCGCGGGAATGGTCGGCGGCCAGGCGGTGGATCTCGTGAACGAGGGACAAGTGAAGGGCGCGACGGCGCGGCTCGACGGCGCCGGACTCGAGGACATGCATC
>DASUGM010000057.1:0-9180 GCA_036274055.1 Vicinamibacterales bacterium
CCGGTTCGACGGACTGGTTGTGGATGTCGCTCAGCCGCGCCGGTCGCGGCGCCGAAGCGAAGGCCATGCTCGATCGGCGGCCGGACAACAAGCCCGTGGACAACGCGTACACGCGGCGTTTGAAACTCTATCGCGGCGAAATCGGTCCGGACGACGTGGTGACAGCGGCGGACACGGATGACGTGCAAATCGCGACGCTCGCCTACGGCCTCGGCAACTGGTACCTGATTCGTGGCGACAAGGCGCGGGCGCGCAAGTGGTTCGAGCGTTCGATCCAGTCGGGCGGCTGGCCGGCGTTCGGGTTCATTGCTTCGGAAGCGGAACTCCGACGGCTACGATGAGATCCGCCTGGAAGCCCAACTGCGGCCGACAATAGTCGGACCCCGGACTTTTTCGCACCCGGCGCGAGACATTTCAGCGCACGCGTCATTTCATCGTCGAAACCTCAGCACTTCAGCCGGGTGACGGTCCCATCCGGCTGGCCTCAAGCTTGCGATAGCCCCATCGCCGGGCCTGTGCCGGGCTGCGACGATGATGACCGCACTCGACACCTCGATACCGGATCAGGACCTTGCCACGGGTCCAACACGCTGCCGGCACTGTGGCGACGCCTGCCGCTCCGGTGCCGTCACCTCGCCGTCCGGTGTGTTCTGTTGCGCGGGCTGCGAATCGGTCTACCTGCTGCTTCACGCGCATGGGCTCGCCGACTACTACCGGTGCGAAATCGCGCCGGGCGTCTCACAGCGCCAGACGGCCGGCGCCCCCGACCAACGCTTCGCGGCGCTTGACGACGAGGCGGTCGCGAGCCGTTTTGTCACGCGATTCGGCAACGACCTGTCACGAGTCACCTTTTCGATTCCAGCGCTCCACTGCGCGTCGTGTCTGTGGCTGCTCGAACGGATCTGGCGCGTCGAGTCTGGAGTCACGCGCTCCGAAGCACATCTGCTGCATCGCTCGGTGACGGTCGAGTTCAAACCGTCGCGGACGGGACCGCGACGGATCGCCGAGCGGCTGGCGGCGCTGGGCTACGAGCCGGTCATCGATGCCGAAGCCCTGGCCACACCCGTGCCGCGCGTCCGCCGGCGGCTCTACCTGCGGCTCGGCGTCGCCGGCTTCGCGTTCGGCAACGTGATGCTCTTCAGCATCCCCCGCTACGCCAACGGCGCGCCGCTCGAACCGTTCTTTCAGGCCATGTTCGACGCGCTCAACGTGCTGTTTGCGCTGCCGGTGCTGCTCTTCAGCGCCGCCGACTATTTCCGCGGCGCGTGGCGATCGGCGCGGACCCGCACGATCACGCTCGACGCCCCGATCGCCATCGGACTGGCGGCGTTGTTCGGCCGCAGTCTCTTCGAAATCGTGACGAGAACCGGCGAGGGCTTCCTCGACTCCTTCACCGGCCTGGTGTTCTTCCTCCTGATCGGCAAGCTGTTCCAGCAGAAAGCCTTTGACCGCCTCGCGTTCGATCGCACGGCTCGTTCGTTTCTGCCGCTGTCGGTGGTCGTCGAGCGCGGCCCGGATGCGGTGCTGACGCCGATCGATCGGCTCCGCGCCGGCGACGTGGTGGTGCTGCGTCACAACGAGGTCGTCCCGGCCGACGGCGTCCTGCTCGACGAGGATGGCGCGATTGACTTCGCGTTCGTGACCGGCGAACAGGCGGCGGTCCAGCGCCATCGCGGCGACATCGTCATCGCCGGCGGACGCGTCGTCGGCCGGACGCTGCGGCTGTCGCTGGCGCGGCCGGTGTCGCACAGCGCGCTGGCGCGGCTGTGGACGCATCCTGTCTTCGCCGCGCCGAAGCGGGTCTGGCTCGACGACGTGCTCGCGCACTTCGGACGCTGGTTCACGGTGGCCGCGCTGATGCTCGCGGCGGGCGGGGCGATGTGGTGGTGGCCGGATGCACGTCGCGCCGTCGAAGTCGCGACCGCCGTGTTGATCATTGCGTGCCCGTGCGCGTTCACGCTGGCGGCGCCATTGACCCTCGGCACAGCGATGGGCGCACTCGGCCGCGCCGGCATCTTCCTGAAGTCGCCCGCGGTCGCCCTCGATCTCAGCCGCGTCACCGCGGTCGCGTTCGACAAAACCGGCACACTGACCACCAGCGGGCGCGAGACCTCGGTGCGCTTTCACGGCCGCACCGGCGACGAGGCGCGGCTCATCGGCCGTCTCGCCGCCCAGTCATCGCATCCGGTCAGCCGCGCGATCGCCGGCGCAATCAGCGGCGGCGACGGCATCGACGACGTCATCGAGGTGGCCGGGCTCGGTTTACGCGGCACCGTCGACGGCCGCGCCGTCGTGCTCGGATCGGCCGCGTTCATCGGCGCTGTAACTGCGCACCACGTCCCCGCGATCGCCGGCGTCACCTGGGCGGCAATTGACGGCGACCTGCCGCAGCCGATCGAGGCGACGACGCCGGAGCGCCCGGGCGCGGCCGCCGCGGCGACCGCGGTGGCGCGCGATCACGAAACCTGGCTGCTATCCGGCGATGACGCCGCCGCCGAACGGCGCTGGTCGGCGGTGTTCGGCGAGCGCATGCGCTTTCGGCAGTCGCCGGAGGACAAGCTCGACGCGATTCGCGAGTGGCAGGCGCGCGGTCATCGCGTGCTGATGGTCGGCGACGGCCTCAACGACGCCGGCGCCCTGGCGGCGGCGGACGTCGGCATCGCGGTCTCCGACAGCACGGCGTGCCTGGTGCCCGCGTGTGACGCGATCATCGCCGGCGATCGGCTGCCTCAGCTCGACGCCGTGCTCGCCTACGCGCGACGCGCGCGCACCGTGATCGTCCTCTGCTTCGCGGTGTCGATCGTCTACAACGTCGGCGGTCTGGCGCTGGCGCTGACCGGACGGCTGACGCCGCTCGCGACCGCGATCCTGATGCCGGTGAGCTCGCTGACGATCGTCGGCCTCAGCGCCGGGTTGATGCGCCGCGGCCCGCGCCTGGAGCCGCGGCCATGAGCGTGATCGCGCTGCTCATCGGCGCCGGCGGCCTGGTCGCCGCCGGCTTTCTATTCGCGTTTGCCTGGGCGGTGAGCGCCGGGCAGTTCGACGACACCACGTCTCCGCCGGTGCGGATGCTGTTCGACGATGACCACTCCGAGGATGCCAATGTCCAGCCCCGTCTCTAGTGCCGCGCTGCCGCTCGACGAGCGCGCGACCGACATCGACACGTTCGAGTACGACAACCGGATCGTCCGCAACTTCATGATCGCGACGGCGCTGTGGGGCGTGGTTGCGTTTCTGGTCGGCCTGATCGTGGCGACGAAACTGGTGTTCCCGGGCTTTCTCGCCTTCATTCCGCCGCTCTCCTACGGCCGGCTCCGTCCGCTGCACACCAATGCCGCGGTGTTCGCCTTCGCCGGCAACGCGCTGTTCGTCGGCGTTTATTACTCGCTGCAGCGGCTCTGCAAGGCGCGGATGTTCAGCGATCGCCTGAGCGCGTTCCACTTCTGGGGCTGGCAGCTGATCATCGTCTCGGCGGCGCTGACGCTGCCGTTCGGGTTCACCACCAGCAAGGAGTACGCCGAGCTCGAGTGGCCGATCGACATCGCCATCACGCTGGTCTGGGTCGGGTTCGGCGTCAACATGATCGGCACGATCCTGCGGCGCCGCGAGCGCCACATGTACGTGGCGATCTGGTTCTATCTCGCGACCTTCATCACCGTCGCGCTGCTGCACGTCGTCAACTCGCTCGAGCTGCCGGTCAGCCTGCTGAAGAGCTACTCGATGTACGCCGGCGTGCAGGACGCGCTCGTGCAGTGGTGGTACGGCCACAACGCGGTCGCATTCTTCCTGACGACGCCGTTCCTCGGCATCATGTATTACTTCATCCCGAAGGCGGCGAACCGGCCGGTGTTCTCGTACCGGCTGTCGATCGTCCACTTCTGGTCGCTGATCTTTCTCTACATCTGGGCCGGCCCGCATCATCTGCTCTACACCGCGCTGCCGGACTGGGCGCAGTCGCTGGGCACGGTGTTCTCGCTGATGCTGATCGCGCCGTCATGGGGCGGCATGGTCAACGGGCTGCTGACGCTGCGCGGCGCCTGGGATCGCGTCCGCGAAGATCCGGTGCTGAAGTTCCTCGTCGTCGGCGTGACCGCCTACGGCATGTCGACCTTCGAAGGGCCGATGATGTCGATCAAGAGCGTCAACGCGCTGACGCACTTCACCGATTACATCATCGGCCACGTGCATCTCGGCGCGCTGGCGTGGAACGGCGGCCTCGCGTTCGCGATGCTGTACTACATCGTGCCGCGCATCTACGGCACCAGGCTCTTCTCGGTGAAGCTGGCCAACCTGCATTTCTGGCTGGCGACCACCGGCATTCTGTTCTACGCCATCCCGCTCTACATCGGCGGCATCACCCAGAGCCTGATGTGGCGCGACTTCAACGCCGACGGCGCCCTGCGTTACCCGAACTTCCTCGAGACGGTGACGCGGATCATCCCGATGTATGCGATGCGCATCGGCGGCGGCACGTTGTTTCTCTCCGGCGCCTGCGTCGCCATCTACAACCTCTATCGCACCGCGGCGAGCGGCGCCCTGATCGCCGGCGAACGCGTCCAGGCGCCCCGGTTGCGCCCGGAACTGGCGCCGGCGACGGCGTGGCACCGTGCCGTCGAGGCGAAGCCACTGCGGTTCTCGGCGCTGGTGTTCGTCGCCGTGGCGATCGGCGGCGCCGTCGAATACATCCCGACGGCGTTGATTCGATCCAACGTCCCGACGATCGCGTCGGTGAAGCCGTACACCCCGCTCGAAGTCGAAGGCCGCGATCTCTACATCCGTGAAGGCTGCGTCGGTTGTCACTCGCAGATGGTGCGGCCGATGCGCGCCGAGACCGAACGCTACGGCGAGTACTCGAAGGCCGGCGAATTCGTCTACGACCATCCGTTCCTCTGGGGATCGAAACGTACCGGACCGGATCTGCATCGCGTCGGCGGGAAGTACCCGGACTCCTGGCACTACCTGCACATGCGCGAGCCGGCGTCGACGTCTCCAGGATCGATCATGCCGGCCTATTCCTGGCTCTATGACGCGCCGCTCGATACCTCGCACACCGAAGGCAAGATCATCACGCTGCGGCGGCTCGGCGTCCCCTATTCCGACGGCTTCGAACAGCACGCCGTGGCGGCGCTCCGGACCCAGGCCGAGGCGATTGCCAACGGCCTCAAGGCCAGCGGTATGAACACCGCGGCGCCCGACCGCGAAATCATCGCGGTCATCGCCTATCTGCAACGGCTCGGCACCGACATCAAGGCGCGGCCGGCGATTACCGCCGCCCCTGCCCCGGGAGCACGCTGATGTACAAGGAGATTCTCCGCTCAATCACCGGCATCGAGGTGTTTCCGCTGGTCTCGCTGCTGTTGTTCGTCGTGGTGTTTGCGGCCGTGGTGATCCACGCCGCCCGCCTCGACCGCACCCGCGCCGCGCGCCTCGCCGGACTGCCGCTCGACGACCCCGATTGCGCCGCCACGCCGGTACCGGAACGCGGCGCCGATCAGAACGGAGGCCACTCGTGACCGATCCCAATCGCGACCAACTGCTCAGCCACGAGGTCGACGGCATTCGCGAGTTCGACAACGCGCTGCCGCGCTGGTGGCTGTATGGCTTCTACTTCACCATCGTCCTCGGCGTCGGCTACTTTGCCAACTATCACGTGCTGGCGACGCCGCTCTTCGGCAGCTCGTCGATCGCCGAGGAATACAAAGCAGAAGTCGCGGCGGCGGTGACGCGGTCGGCGCGCGCCAGTCACGCTGACGGCGCCGGGGTCATCGCGCCGCTCACCGACGCGGCGTCGCTGGCGAAGGGCGAAGCGATCTTCATGAGCACGCGCAATCTCTGCCACACCTGTCATCGACCCGATCTCGGCGGCATCGTCGGGCCGAACTTGACCGACAACCTGTGGCTTCACGGCTGCACCGCGGCCGAGATGGTGAAGACCGTTCGCACCGGGTTTCCGCCCAAGGGCATGCTGCCGTTCGGCAGCGGGCAGCAGCTGACGGACGACGAAGTGCTCGCCGTGGTGAGCTTCGTGATCTCGAAACGCGGCTCGAATCCTGCCAGTCCGAAGCCGATCGACCCCGAGCGGGACAAGGAGTGCCGCTGACCGTGACGACGAGCGCGCGTGGATTCGACGAAGACCACGAAACGTTCCGCAACGCACTCGCGAGCGTGCAGGCCGATGGCCGGCGCAAGTGGGTCTACGCGCGCCAGCCGTCGGGCCGCTACTACCGCGCGCGAACCGTCCTCAGCTGGTTCCTGCTGGCGTTCCTCTTCAGCGCGCCGTTCATCAGAATGAACGGACAGCAGCTGATCCTGCTCGACTTCATCGAGCGGCGATTCGTCGCCTTCGGTTTGGTGTTCTGGCCACAGGATTTCTACATCGCCGTCCTGGTGGCATTGACCGCGCTGGTGACGCTGGCGCTGGTGACGACGACGGTCGGGCGGATCTGGTGCGGCTGGCTGTGCCCGCAGACCGTGTTCATGGAGATGCTGTTCCGCAAGATCGAATACCTGATCGACGGCACCGCGGCCCAGCAGGTGCGGCGCGACAACGCGCCGTGGACGTTCGACACGGCGTGGCGGCGCGTGGTGAAGCACGGCGTGTTCTTCGGGCTGTCGTTCGTGATTGCGAACGTCTTCCTCGCCTACATCATCGGCGCCGACGAGTTGAGAACCATCGTCACCGATCCGCCGCGGCAGCATCTGGCCGGATTGATCGCGATCACCATCTTCAGCCTGGTCTTCTACGGCGTGTTCGCGCGATTCCGCGAGCAGGCCTGCACGCTCGCCTGCCCCTACGGCCGGGTGATGTCGGCGTTGACCGATCGGCACACGCTGACGGTGACCTACGACCGGCGGCGCGGCGAGCCGCGCGGCCGGCGGCTGCACGCCGTCGACGCCGCCGCCACGCCCCACGGCGATTGCGTGGACTGCGCGCAGTGCGTCACCGTGTGCCCGACCGGGATCGACATTCGCAATGGCATCCAGCTCGAGTGCATCAACTGCACGGCCTGCATGGACGCCTGCGACGACGTCATGCGGCGGCTCAGCCGGCCGGCGGGTCTGATCCGAATCACCTCGCACGAGGCCGTCGAAACCGGCGTCACGCGCGTGTTCACGCCGCGCGTCAAGGCCTACGCGTCGATCTGGACCGTGATGGTGACCGCCGTTCTCACGCTCATCATCACCCGTCCTGACGTCGACGTGTTGATCCTGCGGCAACCAGGCACGCTCTACACCGCGATGGCAAACGACATGCTCGGCAACTTCTACACGGTGCAGGTGATCAATCGCACCGGCCGCGCGCACGCGCTCGAGTATCGAGCGGTGACGCCGGCCGGCGCGTCGATCACCGCGCTCGGCGACATCGGAGCGGCGACACCGCACGGACTGATCGAAAGCCGGTTCCTCCTGTCGGTCCCGGCGGCGCAGCTGACCGGCGCCTCGACGCCGGTCACGTTCGCGATTCTGGTCGATGGGCAGCCCGCGCAAACGGTGGCGTCGTCGTTTCTGGGGCCCGGCGGCCCGGCGCCGGCAAAGGACGGACGATGAAACGGCACTGGCATTGGGGCACCCGCATCGCGCTCGTCTACGCGCTGTTCGCGTCGGGCACGATCACCATGGTCGTGATTGCCATGCGCCAGCCTGTCGATCTGGTCTCGGCCGATTACTACGAGCGCTCGCTGGCCGTCGACGCGCGCACCGCCGCGCTCGCAAACGTCGTGGCGCTCGATGGCCGATTCTCGATCCAGCCGAGCAGCGACGGCCGAACCGTCGAGATCCGCTGGCCGGCGGAGATGGCCGGCGCGGCCGGCACCGTCGCGTTGTACCGGCCGTCCGATGCCGCCGACGATCGCGCGATCCGGATGGCGCCTGACGCCACCGGCCGCCAGACCGTCGCGCTCGGCGGCCTCCGACCCGGCTTGTGGCGCGTGAACGTCGACTGGAAATTCGATGGCCGGCTGTTCGCCGCGACGACCGAGGTGCACGTCCGGTGACCGCCGCACTGCTGGGAGCGTTGTTGCTCGGCCTCGCCGGCAGCGTCCATTGCGCGGTGATGTGCGGCCCGCTCGTCGCCCTCATGCAACCGCGCGGGTGGCGCGGCGCGATCGCGTATCACGCCGGCCGGATCGCGATCTACGCGGGCCTTGGCGCCGCGGCCGGCGGCCTCGGTCTCGCGCTGACCGGTTTCGGCCTCGGACGCGGACTGGCCCTGATCGCGGCGGCGCTGCTCGTCGCCGAGGCCGTGGCGATGTCGTTCCCGCTCGGGCGCGGTGCGCGCGCCTCCCGCCAGATCACGCAATGGCTCGGTCGCGTCGCCGCCTGGCTGCGGGCGCGACGAACGCGCGCGCCATTGGTCTTCGGCGTCGTGAATGGCCTGTTGCCGTGCGGGCTCGTCTATGGCGCACTGACAGCCTCGATCGGCCTCGCCGGACCGGTCGAGGGCGCGCTGACGATGACGGCATTCGGGGTCGGGACGACGCCGCTGCTGCTCATCGCGTCACGATCGGCTGGCGCCCTGGCGCGCCGACTACCGGTCTCCGTCAGACGTCTGGCGCCGGCGGCGCTCGTCCTCCTCGCGTTGCTGTTGATCGGCCGAGGCTTGTCGACCGGCTCGGCGGTGATCGGGCATCACCACTGAGGGCGGCTGCGAGATGAGTGAAGTGCGCTTGCCAAGGGCGATTACACAGGGAGAAGCCTGAGAAGAGCATGAGGACAAACATTGCGAGAGGTTCTGCAAGACTCTCTCCTCCGTCCTCGTGATCTTCTCGGACTTCTCCCTGTGAAAGCGCTCTGGGCAGAGCGAAGCGTCATGCGTCAGACGCAGTTGTCACGAGCAATTACACAGGGAGAAGCATGAGAAGAGCATGAGGACAAACATCGAGAGAGCTTCTGCAAGAGCGCTCTCCCCGTCCTCATGGTTTTCTCGGCCTTCTCCTTGTGAAAGCGCTCTGGGCAGAGCGAAGCGTCATGAGTCAGACGCATTTGCCCCGAGCGATTACACAGGGAGAATGAGCTTGACCCGATTTCGTGGACGGTTTTGTTACGCTGCTTGAGCGTGCCGACGTTCGAAGGCCGCTGGGCTGATCTGGCCCAGTGTCGAGTGCCGACGCCGCTGGTTATAGAACACCTCGAGGTAGTCGAACAACTCCATCTTGGCCTCGCTGTAGCTGGCGAACTGAT
>DASUGM010000058.1:0-12999 GCA_036274055.1 Vicinamibacterales bacterium
AGCCGCCGGCGCCGCGCCCGTACGCGCAGGTGATCACGAGCGCCGCGAAAACCGATGACGGCATCTCCAAGGTGCATCGCATCGGCGACACGCTCTACTACGAGATTCCGAAGGCCGAACTCGGCAAGGACTTCCTGTTCAACAACCAGATCAAGAAGACGACGATCGGCGTCGGCTATGGCGGCCAGGCTGCCGGCAACCGCGTCGCGCGCTGGCGGTTGCGCGGTGATCGGGTGCTGCTCGAGAACATGGACTACAGCGTCATCGCCGATCCGAACAACCCGATCGCCGAGGCGGTCGCCGATTCCAACAACCCGGCGATCATCCGTGCCTTCAACGTCGCCGCCTATTCGCCGTCGGGCGATCCGGTCATCGATGTGACGCCGCTGTTCATGAGCGACGTGCCGGAGTTCTCGGTGCGCGGACGCGTCGGCGGCCGCAGCATGGACGCCAGCCGGTCGTTCCTCGAGAAGGCGGTCTCGTTTCCGGAGAACATCAACGTCGAAGTGACGCAGACGTTCACCGGCGCCGACAACGCGGCGGCCGCTGGCGGCGCCGGCCGGCCGGGCGGCGCCGGCCGCGCCACCGGCATGCGCGGCAACAGCGCCACCGTGCTGACGCACTACAGCATGATCAAGCTGCCCGAAAATCCGATGATGCCGCGGCTGTTCGACGAGCGCGTCGGCTACTTCACGCAGGGCTTCACCGACTACGGCACCGACGAGCATCGGTCGGTCCAGAGCCGGTACATCACGCGCTATCGGCTCGACAAGAAGGATCCGAACGCGGCGCTGTCCGAGCCGGTGAAGCCGATCGTCTACTACGTCGATCCGGCCACGCCACCCAAGTGGGTGCCGTTCATCAAGAAGGGCATCGAGGACTGGCAGCCGGCGTTCGAGGCGGCGGGGTTCAAGAACGCGATCATCGCCAAGGAAGCGCCGACGAACGATCCGGACTGGGCGCCGGAGGACGTGCGCTACTCGGTGATTCGCTGGCTGCCGTCGACCACGGAGAACGCGTCGGGGCCGCACATCCACGACCCGCGCACCGGTGAGATTCTCGAAGCGGACATCCAGTATTACCACAACGTCCAGAACCTCGCGAAGAACTGGTACTTCGTGCAGGTCGGCCCGCTCGATCCGCGCGCGAAGAACCTGCCGCTGCCGGATCCGCTGATGGGCGAGCTGATGCGCTATGTCGTCGCCCACGAAGTCGGCCATACCCTCGGCTTCCAGCACAACATGAAGGCGAGCTCGACCTACACGATCGAGCAGGTCCGCGATCCGAAGTGGGTCAAGGAAATGGGCCACACGCCGACGTTGATGGACTACTCGCGCTTCAACTACGTCGCGCAGCCGGAAGACAAGATCGATCCGGCCGACCTGATCCCGAAGATCGGTCCGTACGACAAGTGGGCGACGCACTGGGGCTACGCGCCGATCCCCGGCGCGAAGACGCCGAAGGACGAGAAAGCGACGCTCGACAAATGGGCGCGCGAGCAGGACGAGAAGCCGTACCTGCGGTTCTCGACCGAAGGCAACGACGGGACGGATCCGGGTGACGAGACCGAGGCGGTCGGCGACATGGACGCGGTCCGCGCCACGGCGCTCGGCCTCAAGAACCTCTCGCGCGTCTCCGAGATGCTGCTGGCGGCAACCAGTTCGCGCGTCGGCGATCCGTGGTCGGAACTCGAAGAGGTTTACGGCCGCATGGTCAGCCAGTGGCAGACCGAGTTGAATCACGTCGTCCGTGTCGTCGGCGGCTTCAACTCGCAGCAGAAGCACATCGGCCAGAACGGCGTGCGGTTCACCGTCGTGCCGATGCAGACGCAGGCCGACGCGGTGAAATTCCTGCTCAACAACGCGTTCCAGACGCCGCAGTTCATGATCCAGCCCGATATTCTCCGGCGGATTCAGACCACCGGCGTCGTCGAGCGGATCCGCACCGCGCAGAACGGCATGATGAACGGGTTGCTGCAGTCGGCGCGGCTCGATCGCATGGTCGAGCAGGTCGCGCTCGACGGCCCGGCGGCGTACTCGCCGATCGAGTTCCTGACCGAGCTGCGGAAGGGCGTGTGGTCGGAACTCGCCAATCCGGCGCAGCCGATCATCATCTACCGCCGCAACCTGCATCGCTCGTATCTCGACACGATCGACAACCGCCTCAACGGGCCGACCGCGCCGAGCGACGAAGTGCGGGCGCTGCTCAAAGGCGAGTTGCGCGCCCTCGACGGCGAGTTGACGACGGCGCTCTCGCGAGTGACCGACGATCTGACCAAACGGCATCTGCAGGACTGCAAGGATCAGATCGCGATCATCCTCGACCCGCGCGCGATGCGCGATCGCGGCGGCGCGGCGGGCGCGGCCGGCGGGCGCGGCGGTGGCGGGGGCGGGCTCCGATAGTTCCTTCTCGAGGCTCACGGCTCAGGGCTCACGGCTCGGGGCTCGGTGTCAGGGCTTGGGGCACGCGGCTCGGGAGAACGATCCCGAGCCGTGAGCCCTGAGCCCTGAGCCGTTTCTAAATGAACTCCACGCGCGAACGTCCCACCGGCGCGCTCGCCCTGGTCGTGAGTGGCGTGCTTGGCTTTGCGTTCGGCGTGGCCTTTCGCAACTGGCAGGATGCCGTCGAGACCGCGCAAGTCGTCGCCGGGCTCGTTCACTACCCGGCGGACAGCCCGTTTTTCATCTATCACGTCAAGCTCTGGACCGTGCTGCATCAGATCGGTGCGGTGCTCCTGCGCCTTGGTCTCGGCGAGATCACCATCTCCACCTTGCTCAGCGGCCTGATCGGCCAGTTGTCGTTTCAGGCGCTGGCGATGACGACGTTTGCGATCAGCCGGCGGACGTGGCTGTCAATCGGGATCCCGTTCCTCGTGCTGATCAGCGGCATCTACGACCTCGGCGTCATCTACCCGGTCATGCTGATCGGCACGCCGTTCACCTACGGCGCGATTGGCCTGTCGGGCATCGTCCTGATCGTCGCGCTGCTGGGATCGGGATGGTGGCGGACGGGCGCGTTTCTGCTCGCGCTGATGCCCGCAGTCCATCCGTCGCTGGGCTTCTGGCTGACGGTAATCGTCGCGCTCTGCGTGGTGATCGATTGGAACGGGACCGGACCGCTGCGCGCGGCCTGGCGCTGGTACGGCGCCGGCGCGCTGGTGACCGCGCTCAGCCTCGGCGTGCAGTTGCTGATGATGCCGGCGCTGCCATCGATCGCGCCGGCCGATGCGCAGCGGTTTCTCGCGCAGTGGGTGGCGTTCTGGGACGAACACCGCCGACCCGTGGATCTGTCGGCCAACGGCGTCAAGATGAACGTTTTCGTGATGATCGTCGCGCTGGTCTTTCTGTGGCGTTGGCGCGCGGATTTGCCGGTGGCGGCGCGCCTCCTGCTGCAGGCCGCGGCCGTCGCCGGCGGACTCGGTCTGGTGGTCGCGTGGGCATCGCATCAGCCGCCGGGACGACTGCCGATGTGGTTTCTGATCGCGATGCCGGCACGCGTGCTGAACTTCGACGTGTTTCTCGCGGTCCCGCTGCTGGCCGGCCTTCTCGGCCGCTTTGAACGGGTCCCACTGGCGGCGTGGCTGCTGCTGATTCTCTCGGTCGTCCTGGTCGGCACCCGTCGCAGCGTCGCCTGGGAATTCATCGGGCAGCCGAAGGGCAGTGGTTGGAACGCGCTGGATATGGTCGCCGCGATCGCGATCGGGTCGCTGCTCGTCGGGTGGCTGCAGGCACGACGACGCGAGTCCGCGGCGAGCACGGCGGGCGAAGTGGGCGAGGCGCGCGGCGGCATGATCCGTCTGGCGCGGTGGCTGACAGCGGTGGTGCTCGTGATCGCAGCGGCGGGCGAGGCGGTGGAAGCCCGCCGCTACTCGCGCTCGGAGCCGGCGGCAATCTTCCGCGATCGGACCAACGATCGTGTCTACGGGATGCTCAGCATCAGTCACGGGCTGGTGGCGACCGGCGGCGATCTCCACCTGATTCAACTGCGCACCCGCCGCCCGGTGCTGATCGACGGCGGTGGTTTGGATGGCCTGCCGTACGCGCTCGAGGCGTCGGCGCTCTCGGCGCGGATTCTGCGCGACGTCTACGGCATCGACTACTTCAATCCGCCGCCCGACGCGCGGCAGGGGGGCAGAATCCCCAATCAGAGCGCACGCGCGGCCTGGGAGATGTTCACGCTCCAGAAGTGGCGTACGGTGCGCGCCACGTACGGCGTTACTGAAGTCGTGGTGCCGGGCGACTGGAATCTCGATCTGCCAGAAATTGCATCCGGCAGCAACGTGCGTCTGTACGCCATTCCGGAGTAAGGTGTTGCCTCGAGCATGATCATCAGCCGGACGCCGTTCCGCGTCTCGTTTTTCGGAGGCGGCACGGATTACCCGCAGTGGTATCGCAAACACGGCGGCGCAGTGCTGGCGACGACGATCGACAAGTACTGCTACATCAGCGTCCGCAAGCTGCCGCCCTTCTTCGAGCACAAGTTTCGCGTCGTCTACTCGATCGTCGAGAACGTTCAGCAGCCCGCCGACATCAAGCACCCGGCGGTCCGCGCGGTCCTCGAGTGGATGAAAGTGAAGGCCGGGCTCGAGATTCATCACGACGGCGATCTGCCGGCCCGTGCCGGGCTCGGCTCGAGTTCGGCGTTCACGACCGGATTGATCAACGCGCTTCACGCCCTCGACGGCCGCCGCGTGTCGCAGGAAGAGCTGGCGGACGAGGCGCTGCACGTCGAGCAGGACGTGATCAATGAACCGGTCGGATCGCAGGATCAGCTCAGCGCCGCGTTTGGCGGCTTCAATCACATGACCTTCCGCCGGGATGGCAGCTATCAGGTCAATCCGCTGATCGTGCCGCGGGCGCGGCTCGATCTGCTGCAGGACCATCTGATGCTGCTGTTCACCGGCATCTCGCGGCTGTCGGCAGAAGTGGCGGCGGTGACGATCGCCAACCTGCCGCAGCGGGAGGCGGCGTTGCAGAACATGCAACGCATGGTCGACCAGGCGATCGCGATTCTTGCCTCGCCGGCCGCGGACATTACTGATTTCGGCCGGCTGCTGCACGAATCGTGGCTCCTGAAGCGCACCCTCGCCGAGCGCGTCTCGAGCGCCACGATTGACGACATGTATGCGGCCGCGCGCGCCGACGGCGCGATTGGCGGCAAGATTCTCGGCGCCGGCGGCGGCGGGTTTCTGCTGTTGTTCGTCAAACCGGAGGATCGCGCGCGGGTGCGCGAACGGCTGAAGACGTTCATCGACGTCCCGTTTCGGTTCGAGAGCTCCGGGAGCCGGATCGTTTTGTATCAGCCCGATGGGTGGTAGGCATCAATGATTCGTTATCAGTACGAGGGGGAGGGCGTCGCTGGGTTCGCGCCGCTGGCGTCGAACTACCCGGCCGCCGCGCAGCTGGCGATGTTCGAGTCGATGCTGAGGATTCGACGCATCGAAGAAGAGATCGAGCGGCGCTATTACCAGGATTATATGAAGACGCCGATTCACCTGGTCATCGGCCAGGAGGCGGCGGCGGTCGGCGCCTGCGCGGCGATGCGCACCAGCGACCTGATGTACAGCAGTCATCGGACCCACGGCGTCTATCTCGCCAAAGGCGGCGACCTGCGCGCGATGCTCTGCGAGATGCACTGCCGCGTCAACGGCTGCGCCGGCTCGCGCGGCGGCTCGATGCACCTGATCGACAAGCGCGTCGGGATGGCCGGCACCTCGGCGATCGTCGGCGGCGCAGTGCCGATCGCCACCGGTGCGGCGCTGGCCGCGCAGATGCAGGGCCGCGATGACGTCGTCGTCGTGTTTCTCGGCGATGCGACGACGGAGGAAGGCGTCGCGTCCGAGAGCCTGAACTTCGCCGCGCTCAAACAGCTGCCGGTCGTGTTCTTCTGCGAGAACAACTTCTACTCGGTGCAGTCGCCGCTGTTCACGCGCCAGCCGGTGCGCGATCTCTGCCGGTGGGCGTCGGCTTACGGGATGCCGGCCGAGCGCGTCGACGGGATGAACGTCCTGGCGGTGCATGCCGCGTCCGCCGCCGCAATCGCGCGCGCCCGCGCCGGCGGCGGCCCCGCGTTCATCGAAGCGCCGCTCTATCGCTTCCGCGCTCACGGCGGCGCCGGCGACGACAGCAAGACCGGCTACCGCGCCGAAGCCGAGCGCGACGCCTGGGCGCCGTACGATCCGATCACGATGTTCGGCCAGCACCTGACTGAGGTGAGCGTGCTGGATGACGCGCAGGTTGAGGCGATGGAGGCGAAGATAGGGGCCGAAATCGCGGACGCCTTCGAGTTCGCGCTGAGCAGCCCGAACCCGGTGGAAGCAGACTTGTACAAGTACGTGTACGCTTAACGGCGAAAAAAGGAGGTCGGGTGGCCTTTATACGGCCGATGCATAAAGGCCACCCGACCTCCAACCGTCATGCCCTGGGACGAAGGACTCATTAACTCGCTCGTCTATGACCGGCCCGATCCGGCTGAGGGACGGGTGTTGTCGTACGGCGCCGCGATCAATGAGGCGCTGACGATCGCCCTCGAACAGAACCCCGGCGTCTTTGTCTTTGGGCAGGGTGTCGACGATCCGTCGGCGATGTTCGGCACGACCCGCGGGCTGCAGCAGAAGTTCGGACCCGAGCGCGTCTTTGACACGCCGCTGTCCGAAGAAGGCATGATGGGCGTCGCGACCGGCGCGGCGATGAACGGGCAGCGGCCGGTGTTCATGCACAATCGTCCGGACTTCGTGCTGCTGGCGTTCAACCAGCTCGTCACCCACGCCGCGAAGTTTCACTTCATGGACAACGGCCAGACGTCGGTGCCGCTGGTGGTGTGGGCGGCCATCGGCCGCGGCTGGGGCTCGGGTGCGCAGCACTCACAGGCCATTCAAGGGATGCTGATGGGCGTCCCCGGCCTGAAGATCGTGATGCCGAGCACGCCGCACGACGCCAAAGGCCTGCTCCTGTCCGCGATCCTCGACGACAACCCGGTCTGCGTTTTCGAGCATCGCTGGTTGATGCGGAAAGACGGTGTCGTCCCCGAAGGCGCTTACCGCGTCCCGATCGGCAAGGGCATCGTCCGCCGGCCGGGAAAAGACGTGACGATTGCCGGCGCCTCGCACGCCATCGAACTCGGCATGCAGGCGGCCAAGCTGCTCGCCGACGACGGCATCGACGCCGAAGTCGTCGACCTGCGGACGATCAAGCCCCTCGACGAAGCCATCGTCCTCGAATCCCTGAAAAAGACCGGCCGGCTGGTCGCCGTCGACACCGCCTGGTCGATCGGCGGCGTCTGTGCCGAGCTCGGCTGCATCGCCGCGGAGAAGGGGTTTGCCAGTCTCAAAGCGCCGGTGCGGCGCGTCGCCCTGCCGGACGTGCCAACGCCGGCCGGCTACACCCTCGAGCAGTTCTTCTATCCCGACGCCGCGAAGATCGCCACGGCCGCGCGCGAACTGATCCTCCACTGATGTTCTACGAACTGGCCAGTTCCACCTGGGGACACGAAGAGAAAGACGCCATCGCCAGGCAGCTGCAGGACGATCGGCTGACGATGGGGCCGGCGGTGCGCGGCTTCGAGCGCGAATTCGCGGCGAAATTCGGGGTCGCGCACGCGGCGATGTGCAACTCCGGATCGTCGGCCAATCTCGTCGCCGTCGCCTCGCTGTTTCACGTCAAGGACCGGCCGCTGCAGCGCGGCGACGAAGTGATCGTGCCGGCCTTGTCGTGGGCGACGACGTATCACCCGCTGCAGCAGTACGGGTTGCGTCTGCGCTTCGTGGATATCGAGCTGGACACGCTGAACATCGACGTCGACCAGCTCGACGCGGCGCTGACGCCGCGGACGCGCATGGTCGTCGCCGTCAGCATCCTCGGCAACCCGGCGGCGCTCGACGTGCTGCGGGCGTTCTGCGATCGCCACGGCCTCTACCTGTTCGAGGACAACTGCGAGTCGATGGGCGCGTCGCTCGGCGGCAAACCGTGCGGCACCTTCGGTCACATCAACACCTTCAGCACCTTCTACTCGCATCACATGTCGACGATGGAAGGCGGCCTGATCGTCAGCGACAGCGAGGAGCTCGACCATCTCGCGCGGGCGATCAGAAACCACGGCTGGAGCCGCGACGTGCCGGCCGGCAGCCCGATCTACGAGGCCCGTGACGCCGACATGGCCGAGCTCTATCGTTTCATCCTGCCCGGCTACAACGTCCGGCCGCTCGAGATGTGCGGCGCCGTCGGCAGCGTCCAGCTCAGGAAGCTCGACAGTTCGATCGCCGCGCGCCGCCGCAACGCCGAGCATTTCGTCCGGCTGTTCAGCGGCGACGAGCGCTTCATCATCCAGCGCGAGCACGGCGTCAGCTCGTGGTTCTGCTTTACGATCATCCTCAACCCGGCGCTGAAGGTCGACCGCAAGCGGGCGACCGATGCGCTCGCCCGCGCGGACATCGGCTTCCGGATGATCACCGGCGGCTGCTTTCTGCGCCACGACGCCATCAAGTATTACGACTACGACACCGTCGGCGAGATCGTGAACGCCAACCTCGCCCACGATCGCGGCTTCTTCGTCGGCAACCACCCGCGCGACCTGGCGCCGCAAATCGACCGGCTGCGTGAAGTGCTCGACGCCGCCGTGCCTGAGGGAGCGTGAGCGTGACTCGTGTGCTGGTGACCGGCGGCGCCGGCTATCTCGGCTCGACCCTGGTGCCGATGCTGCTCGAACGCGGCGACGAGGTCACGGTCGTCGACAGTTTCATGTACGGGCAGGACAGCCTGTCGGCCGTCTGCCACAATCGCCGGTTTTCGCTCCGTCGCGGCGACGTCCGCAACCTCGACCTGATGAAGCCGCTGGTCGCAAAGGCCGACGTCATCATCCCACTCGCGGCGCTGGTCGGAGCGCCGCTCTGCGACCGCGATCCGCTCGCCGCGACCTCGACGAACAAACAAGCGATCGTCGACATGTTGCCGATGCTCAGCCGGGCGCAGCGGGTGATCCTGCCGATCACCAACAGCGGCTATGGCGTCGGCGAAACCGGGAAGTTCTGCACCGAAGACACCCCGCTGCGGCCGGTGTCGCTCTACGGCCGCGACAAGGTCGAAGTCGAGCGGATCATGCTCGAGCGTCATCCGTCGTCGATCAGCCTGCGGCTGGCGACGGTGTTCGGGATGTCCCCGCGCATGCGCCTCGATCTCCTGGTCAACGATTTCGTCTACCGCGCCTGCCGCGATCGCTTCATCGTCCTGTTCGAAGGGCACTTCAAGCGAAACTTCATTCACGTCCGCGACGTCGCGCGCGCGTTCATGCACGCGATCGATCACTTCGACGCGATGCAGGGCGGGCCGTACAACGTCGGCCTGTCGGACGCGAACCTCTCGAAGGCGGAGTTGTGCGATCGCATCAAACGGCAGGTGCCGGCGTTCACCGTCTTCGAGTCCACGGTCGGCCAGGATCCCGACAAACGCGATTACATCGTCTCGAACGAGAAGATCGAGAAGACCGGCTATCAGCCCGCGCACTCGCTCGACGAGGGGATTCGGGAATTGATTACCGGTTTTCCGATGATTCGGAATGAGAGATACGGGAACGTCTAGCCGGCGGGATGAGCGAGAAGCGCTTGCCAAATACGGATTCACAGGGAGAAGAATGAGAAGAGCTTGAGATTTTCTCGGTCTTCTCTCTGTGAATCGCTCTTGGCGAGCGCCTCTCACTCATCTCGCAAGTCACTCACTCCGATCGTCTCGCTGACGATGTACTGCGGCCGGCCGCGCGTGTCCTTGTAGATGCGGATGACGTAGATGCCGACCGCGCCGATCGCGCCGACGGTCGTCGCCCAGAAAAACGTGATCAGGCCGAGGAACAGCACGGCGTCGGTCTGCTGGCTGCTGTTCAGCCACATCACCAGGCCGGCCGCGAGCGTGATCGCGGCCACCGTCAGGCCGCCGACGGCGAGCGCGAGACAGAAGTAGATCGGCATGAACGAAAACGAAGTCAGGCCGAGCGCGAACGTCTTCCACGGATTGCGGCTGAAGAAGGGGAAGTGCGTGGTGCCGCCGTGGCGCGCGGCCCGTTCGTAGGGAATCAGCACCTGGGTGAAGCCGATCCAGGTCACCAGGCCGCGCATGTACGGATCCGATTCGTTGAGCGCGAGCACGTGGGTGACGGCGCGGCGCGACAGCAGCTTGAAATCGCCGGCGTCCACCGGCAACTGGATCGACGAGCCGGCGCGGATGATGCGGTAGGCGAGCGCGGTCAGCGCCATTTTCATCGCGCTTTCGCCGCGGCGCCGCGTCCGCACCGTATGCACGACATCGGCGCCCTTCTGCCAGGCGTCGATCAGCTGCGGAATCACCTCCGGCGGATCCTGCAGGTCAGCGTCCATGTAGACGACGGCATCGCCGCGCGCGGCAGCCATGCCGGCGCGCACCCCCTCGGCGACGCCGAATCGCCGCGCCAGCGTCACCACTTTGACGCGCGGATTGGCAGCGTGCGCGGCGGCAAGAATCCGCAGCGACGCATCGGTCGAGGCGTCGTTGACGAAAATCAGCTCGTAGTCGACCGGCAGCGGCGCGAACATCGCGCCCAGCCGTTGCAGCAGCGGCGGGATGTTTTCTTCTTCGTTACGGAAGGAGAAAACGACGGAGACCAGCGGCACGGGGCCTGATCATACGCCGAGCCGCGATCCTTGTACTATTGTCGCGTGCCACTCGATCTCGTGCTGATCAATCCGGCCAGCCGCGCCCGCGTGTATCAGTCGCTGAGCACGTCGCTGGCGGCGGTCGAGAACCCGGTGTGGGCCGGCTTGATCGCCGCATTTGCGCGGACGCACGGCAAGTCGGTGGTCATCATCGACGCCGAAGCCGAAGGCCTCGGCCCGGCAGACGTCGCCGCGCGCGTCGAGGATCTGGCGCCGCGGCTGGCGGTGATTCCGGTCTACGGTCATCAGCCGTCGGCGTCGACGCAGAACATGCCGGCCTCGGGCGCGGTGGCGGCCGCGATCAAGGAGCTGACGCCCGGCATCCCGGTCCTGATGGTCGGCGGCCACGTCGCCGCGCTGCCCGAACGCACGTTGATGGAAGAGGCGTGCGACTTCGTCGCCCGCGACGAGGGCCTGCACACCGTCGTCGATCTGGTCGACGCCTATGCGGCGTCGGCGACACCGGATCTGTCCAAAGTGCGCGGGCTCGTCTACCGCGATGGCGAAGCGATCGTCGCCAATCCGGCCTCGCCGCTCGTGCAGAAGCTCGACGTCGAGATGCCGATGATCGCCTGGGACCTGCTGCCGATGCCGGCCTATCGCGCCCACAACTGGCACTGCTTCGGCGATGTCGATCGCGAGCCGTACGCGGCGATCTACACCACGCTCGGCTGTCCCTATCACTGCACGTTCTGCTGCATCCAGGCGCCGTTCCGCGGCGGTGAGCAGGCCCAGGGGCTGAAGGCCGGGTCGAGCAGCTACCGCTTCTGGAGCCCGGCGAAGGTGCTCGAGCAGATCGATCTGCTGGTGACGAAGTACGGCGTCCGCAACATCAAGTTTGCCGACGAAATGTTCGTCCTGCACCCGCGCCACATCGCCGCGATTGCTGACGGCATCATCGCCCGCGGCTACGACCTCAACATCTGGGCCTACGCGCGCGTCGACACGGTGAAGGACGACATGCTCGATCGCCTGCGCCGGGCCGGCTTCCGCTGGCTGGCGTTCGGCATCGAAGCCGCCGACGAAGGCGTGCTCGAGGACGTCGACAAGCGCTACAGCATCGAGCAGGTCCATACCACCATCGACAAGGTGAAGGCCGCCGGCATCCACATCATCGGCAACTTCATCTTCGGCCTGCCCGAGGACACCGCCGAAAGCATGCAGCGCACGCTCGATCTGGCGATCGATCTGAACTGCGAGTTCGCCAACTTCTATTCAGCGATGGCGTATCCCGGTTCGGCGCTGTACACGCAGGCGCTGCGTGAGGGCTGGGCGCTGCCCGAGTCGTGGAGCGGTTACTCGCAGCACGCCGTCGATACCCTGCCGCTGCCGACCCGTCACCTCACGGCCGGGGAGGTGCTGAGATTCCGCGACGACGCGTTCCAGAAGTACTTCGCGCATCCGCGCTATCTCGATCATGTGCGGCGGACGTTCGGCGAGAAGACCGTCGAGCACATCCGCGCGATGGCCGGGCACTCGCTCGAGCGACGCTACGCCGCGACGACATGAACGCGCCGACCCGGCTCTGGATCGCCGGCGCCACCACGGTCACCGGCCACGCGCTGTCGCGCCTCGCCGCCGCCGACGCGTCGTGGACGCTGATCGATGGCGAGGCCGTTGACCTCGCCGATCCCGCTGCCGTCGATCGCTTTCTCGCCACCGCGCGCGCCGACGCCGTCATCGTCTCCGGCGGCGATCACGCGGGGATCGCCGGCAATCTCCGGCGGCCCGCCGATCTCATCACCAATAACCTCCTCATCGCCGCCGGCGTGATTCCGGCGGCACACCGGCACGGCGTGCGCAAGCTGCTGTACCTCGGGAGTTCGTGCATCTATCCGCGCGCCGCCGCGCAGCCCTACGCGCCTGATGCGCTCTGGACCGGGCCGGTCGAGCCGACCAGTGCCGCCTATGCGACGGCGAAGCTCGCCGGTCTGCGCACGGTCAGCGCGTATCGCGCCCAGCATCGCGCCGCGTTCATCAGCGCCATCGCCGCCGACGTCTACGGCCCGGGCGATGACTTCAGCCCCGACGACTCGCACGTCGTCGCCGCGCTGATTCGCCGCGCCGAGGAGGCGCGGACGACCGGCGCCGCGTCGCTCTCGATCTGGGGCACCGGCGCGCCGCGCCGTGAGTTCATCTACGCCGACGACCTGGCGAGCGCGTGTCTCTTCGTCCTGCGCGGCTACGACGACGACGCGCCGATCAACCTCGGGCGCGGAGAGACGACGTCGATCGCGGAGCTAGCCGAGCTGATCTGTGAGGTCATGGGATATCGAGGGCGGCTGGAGTTCGATGCGAGCAAACCCGACGGCGTTCCGTTGAAA
>DASUGM010000059.1:0-6340 GCA_036274055.1 Vicinamibacterales bacterium
CAACGTCGGCGCGGTCTGGGCGCCCGATCTCGTCAAACACAACGGCCGCTATTACATCTACTTTCCCGGCGTTGGCCCGTATCGCTCGAACTACGTCATCTGGGCCGACAACATCCGTGGACCGTGGAGCGAGCCGATCGATCTGAAGATCGGCCGCATCGATCCCGGTCACGCGGTCGGGCCTGATGGCAAGCGCTACCTGTTCCTCAGCGCCGGTTTCGTCGTCCCGCTCGCCGACGATGGGTTTTCGGTGACGGCGGAGCCGCACAAGGTCTACGACGGCTGGAAGTACCCGGCTGACTGGATCGTCGAGGGCTTCGCGCAGGAAGGACCGAAGATCGTGAAGCGCGGCGACTACTACCACATGGTGCTGGCGGAGGGCGGCACGGCCGGACCGCCGACGGGACACATGATCGTCTCGGCGCGCTCGAAGTCGATCGACGGGCCGTGGGAGAACTCGCCGCACAACCCAATCGTGCGCACGAGATCAGCCGACGAGGCGTGGTGGTCGAAGGGCCACGGCACGCTCGTCGAAGGGCCGGATGCGCGCTGGTACATGGTCTATCACGCCTACGAGAAGGGCTACTACACGCTGGGCCGGCAGACGCTGCTCGAGCCGATCGAATGGACCGCCGACGGCTGGTTCCGTACCGCCGGCGCGGATCCTGCGGCGCCGATCGCCAAGCCCGCGGGTGGCGCGGCGGTGCCGCACGGCGTCGCGTTCTCGGATGATTTCTCGACCAGCCGCATCGGCACGCAGTGGAACTTCTACAAAGGCTCCGTCGAGGACCGCGACCGCTACCGGCTCGCCGATCGCAGTTTGATTCTCAAAGCGAAAGGCACGTCGCCCGCTGACGCGTCGCCGTTGTCGTTCGTCATCGGCGATCGCGCCTACGAGATCGAGGTCGAGATCGAGCGCGACCCGGATGCCTCGGCCGGACTGCTGCTGTTCTACAGCAGCCGCTTGTACGCCGGCCTCGGCTTCTCGTCGAAGAACTTCTTCATGCACAGTTACGGCCTCGATCGCCCGCAGGGCAAACCGGCCGACGTCGATCGCCGGCTGTGGATCCGCATCCGCAACGACCATCACATCGTGACGATGTGGTACAGCCTCGACGGCCAGACGTGGACCAGGTACGACCGCGGCATGGAGCTCTCGGGCTATCACCACAACGTCGCCTACGAGTTCCTGAGTCTGCGCCCGGCGATCTACGCCGCCGGCACGGGCGAGGTTCGATTCCGCAATTTCAAGTACCGTGCGCTGGATTGAGTCAAAAGCGTTTGCGCTCTTCACTCAGCCCGTCAAACTGTGTCTCACTTCACGCGCACGCCGCGCTTGACGACGATGTCCACGCGCGACAGCAGGTTGATGTAGCGAAGCACGTCACCCTTCACCGCGATGATGTCGGCGTACTTGCCGGGCGTCACCGTGCCGACGTCCTTGTCCTTCTTCATCATCACCGACGGCCAGTAGGTCGCGCCGCGGATGGCTTCCATCGGCGACACGCCCATCTCACGCACCCAGATGTCGAGCTCGTTCCAGGTCGTCTGGCTGTGGAACTGCATCGGGATACCGCTATCGGTGCCGACCAGCAAGGTCGCGCCGGCCTCTCGTAACTGCGTGAACTTCCGCTTCAGCGTCGGCTTGCGCGCCGGCGTCAATTGGAAATACGCCATCTGGTCGGGATGCAGAATCGACTGCCTGATGTCGGCGACGATATCCGCCGGCATGTCGAGCTGCCACGACGGGTCGTCGAGGAATTCGGGGTTGTCGCGCATGTACTCGTAGTTGAACAGCCCCTCGACGGTCGGCGTCCAGAAGAACGGGCCGAGCGACATCTGCGACGTCCGCGCCTTGATCATCTCGATGATGTCCGCCGGATACTCGGGCGCGGTCGCCAGACCGGTGTGCTCGAAGTTGTCGGCGCCGTACTTCAGGCCGCGACGAATCTCTTCCGGCCGATGCGAATGCGCGACCACGGGCAGACCGTTCGCGTGAGCTTCGTCGATGACGGCTTTCACTTCGTCTTCCGTCATCTGATCCTGATCGATCAACTTGACGACGTCGACGCCGGCCTTGGCGATCTTCTGCACTTTTGCTTTCGCGTCGGCGACGCCGCTCACGCCCCAGCGGAACAGTTCCGTTCCAGGGTATGGGGCGTGCTGGATGAACGGGCCGGAGACGTAGAGCGTCGGCCCGGGAATCTCTCTCCGATTGATGCGATCGCGGACGTTGATGCTCGCTTCGAGCGGGCCGCCGAGATCGCGCGCCGAGGTGACCCCGGCCAGGAGCAGCTGGTGCGCGCCGGCCGGCATGATCTCCTGCTCCAACCGCGCCGGGTAGGTCTTGTCCCAATGGGTGTAGTCGGAGTGACCGTTGATCATCAGGTGGACGTGCATGTCCCAGAGCCCGGGCAGCACGGACATGCCTTCCGTGGAGATCACCTGCGCGCCGGCCGGGACGGCAAGGGTGCCGACCTGCCCGACGGCCTTGACCCGCTCTCCCTCGACGATGACGACCGAGTTGCGCAGCGGCGTGCTGCCGAAGCCGTCGATCAGCGTGCCGCCGACCAGCGCCACGACTTTGGCGGAAGCTTGCGGCGGAGCGGCGGGCAGCGACGTCAGGCCAAGCGCGGCACTCACCACCAGCGGCAGAACCAGTCGGCGTGTCATGGGACCTCCGAGGTCCGAGATAGTAGCGCGCTAGCCATCGACCTGGAACGCATCTTTGATCACGCGGATGGTCTGCCCCGCGGCCTCGAACCGATCGATGGCGACGACGTCGAAGCGGCAGCGGGTGTCGAGGGAACGCGTCCAGGCGAGGTAGTCGAGCGCCATAGCGGCAATTCGCCGGCGCTTGTGAAACGTGATCTGTTCCGCCGCCGTTCCGCGGCGGGCACTGCGGCGCGCCTTGACCTCGACGAACACGGTCACGTCGTTGTCGCGCGCGATGATGTCAATTTCTCCGTACCGGGTGCGATGACGAGTGGCAAGAATTGCGTACCCCAGCCGCGCCAGTTCCTCGCACGCGAGCGTTTCGCCGCGTTTTCCGGCTTCTGTGGTCGAGACCGATTCAGGCATGGGGTTGCGTAGAGCAACCGCCATGCCACGACCGCCCGACCCGCGCGACGACCGAAGAACTGGGACTATTTCGCCTCGAACCTCGCCAGTGACGCGCCCTTCGCATCGAGGAGTTCGAGCCAGGACCCGACGATCCGATAGCCGCGCGTGGCCTTGAGGGCAGCCAGGAATGCCGCTTCGTCGGCCATGGCGCCCGGGCAGGCCATCATCGTTCCAGCGGCGGTCAGGGTCATCGCGGCGTTCTCGGCGGTGTAGCCGCCGATCAGACGGTTGCAGCCGCTCGATCCCGAAAAGCGCATCGGGTCAGCTTGAAACTCGAGCGACGCCTGACCCCGCACATCGGCCGCCGGCGGCACCGCGCGCTCGCCGAGCCGGCTCAAACGCCAGAGCGTCCCGGTCAGCGGCGCGCTGACGAGGCGTGGCGCGCAGACGTCGGTCGCCGGCAGCGCGTGCTCGACCTTCACCACCACCAGAGCCGGCCGATAGTTCGAGACCAGCGCCGGCGCCGGCCCCGGTCCCTCGAACTTCGGACGCGAGGCGACGCGTGCATCGACGATGACCAGCATCGGCGCCATTGGCTCTCTCTTCGCGGCCAGATAGGCACGCTCGAGATCGATGCTCGCCGCTTCCATCGCCACCGGCCATCGTTGTCCGGTCGAGCACTCGGTAAACGTCGCGGCGTCCGCCGTGTATACGTATGACCCGCGCATCTTTGCGCGGACGTCGAGCGGCTGATGCGTCAAAGCGCGGCGCAGTTCGGTGGGTGCGGTGCCCGCGATCGGGTTGCCGTTGCTGTCGAGTGGCCGCAGCGTGCCGGCGCTGGCGACGGCAAAGAACATCGGCGCGTCGCCGCTCCCCTTCAGCATCAGCACACGTCGATCGGATGACAGCACCCAGGATCCGAGATCGTCGCTCGGCTCGACGGCTTTCCCGACCTCGGTGCGGCGCATGAAAAACGAATCGTCGCGGAACAGATTCAACTGGACGCGAATTCCCGGGCAGTCGGCGCACGGCCATGTGCCGCTGAACGTCGCTGGCAGGCTCACCAGGGGGTTGGCCGGCAGCGGTGGCGCTGGGGGCAGCGCCGGCGTGGACGGGATCACAGCATGCGCCTGAGACGCTGCCGGCGAAGCCGGCGCCGGAGGCTTCGGCGGCGCAGGCGGTTCGGTCACTCGCCGCAGCAGCAAATCGGCGGTCATCCCATGGCCCTGGGTGATGACCAGCGCCGCTTCTGTCGACGTGAACATCAACTCGGATCCGTTCGCAATCGTTGCCCGCACCGAGTAGCGATGTCGCGGGTCGATGGCCGAGGGCTCGTAGTCGACCCTGAACGGTATCGGCACTTGTCCCGGGCTTTCAATCCGCTGCCGGCCGATGACGACGGCCGGCGCATCGGCGCGGGAGACGTCGGCAATCGTGACCTCAACGACGGCGGCAGGCGGCAGCGCGATCCGCTCGCGATAGGTGATCGAGCCGGTAATCGACTGCAACGGAGCCTGCGCGGAGATCGCAGTCAGGGACGCAAGCGCACCGAGGACCGCAGTCACAGCAAATCGACGACACATCGGGTTTCTCCGGAGATGACGGGCACGCGGATGGTACCACCTGCACCATTTCTTGCACTCTTTCAGGGACGAGGGCCGGCGATCGATTGCCGTTGCCAAGGCAGGAGGAGTGTGTGCCCATGAAGACGCGGATCTTGCTCATTGTTGGGATGATCGCGGCCGGGGCGGCGCTCGTGGCGTCGTCCGCATCGACACCGAAAATCCTGAGTGTCGCGCCCAATGCGATCGCGCGCAGTTCCAATCCCCTGACGATCACGGTCCAGGGCGAGGACTTTCAGCCTGGCTTGACGCTCGAAATCACCACGCCGGGCGGAGCCAAGACGCCATTTGGCGGCAACGCGATTGAATCGCGCACGCTGACGTCGTTCCGAGCCAGCGTGACGTTCAACGAACAAGGCCGTTACGAACTGGTGGTGCTCAACTCTGACGGCGGCGTCTCGCCGCCCTTCGCGATCGACGTCAAGGGCCGGGCGCCGGCTGGTCCGGCGATCGATCGGATCAACCCGGCCGAGACGACGAAGAAGCCCGAGCAACAGTCGTTCGTCGTCGAAGGGCGCAACTTCGCCAGCGGCCTGACCGTGATGGTCACCGATCCGGCCGGCGCGGACGTGTCGGAAGTCGCGGCGCGGAAGGTCGTGCCGACGTCGTTCGAGCTGACCTGCACGTTGACGATGACCGGCGACTACTCGGTCGCCGTCACCAACCCCGGCGGCAGTACCTCGAACGTGGCGAAGATTTCGGTCAGATAGCGGGGCCGTGGTCTATTGCTTCTCGACGATCGCCTTGAGCCGCGCCAGATCGGCCTGCATAGCCGATCGCATCGGTCCTTCGATCATCGCCGACGGGAGGAAACCGAGCTTGTCGGTTTCGCCCTTGTTGCGAATCACGACCCGCGAGCCGGCGCCCTGCCGGACGATCTGATACGCCACCGTCCCTGAAAACGGCCCCTCGGCAATGCGAAGCGTCAGGACGTGCGGAAAGTGCACGTCCTGGACTTCGGTGGTCCAGTTGATCTCGTGGCCCATGAACGTCGCGCCGCGCTTGACGCGGGCGCCCGGCTGGAGGGCCTTGTCGATCAGCTCGACGCGTTTGACCGCGGCCACCCACTCCGGATCGCGGTTCGGATCGAACATCACCGCGGCGACATCGGCGGGCGCGGCGGCAATTTCGATCTCGGCGGTGACGTCGACAGCAGGCATACCGTCATTCTAGTGCGCTATCATCCGCGAATGCATGCTGCGGACTGCATCCTGTTCAGTGGCGGCGCGCCCGGCGCCGAAGCGGCGTTTGGCGAGGCGGCGGAGCGCCATGGCGTCGAGGAAGTCAACTTCACGTTCGAGGGCCACAAGATGGCGCGAACGCGCGGCGTCCGCATGCTCAATCACGAGGAACTGCAGAACGGCGACATCAGCCTCGAGTACGTCTCGCGGCTGCTGAAGCGGCGCTATAGCGACGCGCCGACGATCCGACGCATCCTGCAGACGCTCTGGTACCAGGTCAACAACGGCCAGGAGATCTACGTCATCGGCACGGTGCTCGACGACGGCACGGTGCGCGGCGGGACCGGCTGGGGTGCGGAGTTCGCCAAGCTCTGCAACAAGCCGCTCCACGTCTTCGATCAGGAGCACGATTGCTGGATGCGCTGGGCCGGCGATGAATGGACGCGATGTGACGCGCAGTCGCTGCCGGTGATT
>DASUGM010000060.1:0-7267 GCA_036274055.1 Vicinamibacterales bacterium
CAGCGCCGCCGAAATGATTTTAGGCGCCGACGCGCTGGTCGAGATCGCGGCGCGATCGTTAAGAGTTGCCTCACGAGGCTCAAGTGATGGAGGTGAGGGTGGTCGCAGGCGACCCAGTCGTCGTCGGGCTGGACGGCTTAGTGCTCTTGACGAGTGCCCTTCTTCGCGCTCTGAATCTCCGCCGCGCGCTTCGCCCAGCTCGCGAGCTTCTCCGCCTCCTCGAGCACCGACGGCGGCACCTGGTAATACCCCGTCATCGGCCTGCCCTTCGGGTCCGGCTGGAACGGTTTCATCTTGGCGCGCGTGTAGTCGCCGACCGACGCGGCGTCGACCTTGAAAAACAACGTGTTGTTGTCGATGACGCCGAAGAAGCGCTCGCCGGCGTACAGACCGATGCCGCCGAACATGCGGCGGTGGGCGACGGCTTTCACGCCGCCCAGTTGCTCGAGGACGAACGCGAGGTACGCGTCCGAAACGGCCATCGGGCCGTTATCTTACGGTGAGATCGGCGAGATGCGGGAAAAGCTTTTGTGAAAGAGCTATTCACAGGGAGAAGCACGAGAAGATCTTGAGAAGACCAGGGTTCTGGCTTTTCTTACCAAGACCCCTCTAATGCTCTGCCTCTTGTTCTTCTCATTCTTCTCTCTGTGTATCCGCTCTCGGCAAGCGCACGTCACTCAGCCCTGATCGCACTGAGCGGATCGATGCTCGTCGCCCGCTTCGCCGGCCCAACCGCCGCGATGACGGCCGCGGCGAAGAAGATCACCGCGACGACCGCGTAGGCACCGACGTCGGTCGGCGGCGTGTCGAACAGGTAGCGCTCGATCAGCTTGCTGAACGCCCAGGCGCCGCCGATCCCGGCGGCCAGGCCGATCGCGACCATCATCACGCCCTGGCCGAGCACGAGGCGCAACACCGACGTACGGCTGGCGCCGAGCGCCATGCGCAACCCGAACTCGCGGGTGCGCTGGCTGACCGAGGTGCCGATCACGCCGGCCAGCCCCGCCAGCGTGATCAGCAGCGCGATGCCGGCGAAGATCGACAACAGCGCGGCCGTCAGCTCCGGCGACCGCAGCCGCCCGTTGCGCAGCTCTTCGAGCGTCAGCAGTTCCTCGACCGGCGTCTGCGCGTCGACCGCGTGCACCGCGTCCTTGATTGCGGGAATCAGGTCGCGCGCGTCGCCGGCGGTGCGCACCAGCAGCCGTCCCGCGAAGCCGCCGTTCTGACGGTAAGACACGTAGTACTGCGCTTCGGTCGCCTGATCGACGTTGTAGAGCTTGAAGTCGGCGACGACGCCGATGACGGTGAAGGGCACCGGCTCAGGCTGGCCGGGCGTCGGCGGGATGTCGCTCACGAAGCGCGTCCCGATCGGATCAATCCCCTCCCACGACCTGGCCATGGTCGCGTTGATGATCGCGACGGGCGCCGCGGTGGAGCTGTCACCGTCGGTGAAGGATCGGCCGCGCAGCACCGGCACATTCAGCGTTTCGAAATACCCGGGGCTGGCGACGCTGGGCGAGACGACGATCTGCGCCGAGTTCTGATTGGTGCGGCCGACGATTCGAATCGGCTGCCGGCCGGGGCTCAGGCGCTGCAGTGGCACCGCGTTGGTCGCGGCGGCGCTGATGACGCCCGGCGTATTGCGCAGGCGCGTCAGCACGTCGGTGTGCAGCCGCTCGGCTTCCCCCGGGCCCTGCTGACGCGTGAAGTTGCCGAAGATCGCCGCGGTCATGACCTTGTTGCCGCCGTCATAGCCGAGATTCACGGCCTCGAGGTTCATGAAGCTCTTGAGCAGCAGCGCCGCGCCGACCAGAAGAATGAACGACACCGCGACCTGCGCGACGACCAGCGCCGCGCGCAAGCGCTGCTTGCCCGCGCCTTCGCCGCCCTGCGCGCCGCCATCGCGCATCGACTGCGCCGTGTTCTTGCGTCCAGCCAGCGCCGGGGCGACGCCGAAGATCACGCCGGTCAGCACCGAGATGCCGAGCGTGAAGATCAGGACGGTGGTGTCGATGCCGATCTGGCCGGTACGCGCGGTGAACCGGCCGACGAACGTCGTCAGCATGTCCTGCGACAGCCAGGCGATGCCGACGCCGAGGACGCCGCCGGCGACGGCAACGATGACGCTCTCGGTGATCAGCTGCCGCAGCAGCCGGCCGCGATCGGCGCCGAGGGCGGTGCGCAGCGCCAATTCGCGCCGGCGCCGCATCGTCCGCGCCAGCGACAGGTTGGCGACGTTAGCGCAGGCGATCATCAGCACGAGGACTGTCGTGCCGCCGAGCGCCAGCAGCATCGGCCGCGCACCGACGACCAGCTGATCCTGGAGCGGCGCCGCCTCGACGGCGAGGCCCTTGACGCGCGTGTAGTCGCGCGCGAAATCCTTCTCGAACGATCCGCCGATGGCGTTGAGCTCAGCCGTCGCGCTCGCCGCCGTGGCCCCCGGCGAGAGCCGGCCAAAGACGTTCAACGCGCCAAATGAGCGGTGTCCCTGAGGCAGCGCTTCCTCCGCCTGCGCGCGGAACGGACACGCCGACGACGGCATGTAGACGTCGTTGGCGGCGGGATACTGGGGATAATCGGGCAGCACGCCGACGACGGTGTGCACCTTGTTGTTCATCTCCAGCGCCTTGCCGACGACGTTAGGATCGCCGCCGAATTTCTGCTTCCAGTAGCCGTTGCTCAACATCAGCACCGCTTCGGCGCCGAGGGCCGCGTCCTTGTCGTTGAACGACCGGCCGTAGAGCGGACGCACGCCAAGCATGTCGAAGAAATTGCCGGAGACGACGGCGGTGTCGACGCGATCGGGCTCGCCTTGATTGAGCAGCACGAACGACATCTGGTGGTACTCGACCAGATCACGGACGTTCGCGGCGCGCTTGCGGTAGTCGAAGTACTCGGGAATCGCGACACCGACCGCGCGGTTCTGCTGCTGCGGCAGCGACTGCTGGACGAGGACCAGTTCGCCGCCGTTGCGGAACGGCAGCGGCTTGAGCAGCACGCCGTCGATCACCGAAAAGATCGCGGTGTTGGCGCCGATGCCGAGGCCGAGAATCAGGACGGCGGCGATGGTGTAGCCCGGCGATCGGCGCAGCGTTCGCAGGCCGAACTTGATGTCCTGCGTGAACGCGTCCCACAGCGTCATGCCGCGGGTGTCGCGCACCTCCTCGCGGACGCGGCCGACGCCGCCGAAATCACGCAGCGCGGTCCGGCGCGCCTCGGCGGGGCTCATGCCGCGCTTGACGCGATGCTCGATTTCCATCGCGATGTGGGCGTCAATCTCGCGCGTGATCTCGTCGTCCATGCGGCGGCTCTTCGTAATCGAGCGGAGGCGTGTGAACAGACCCACGGCTAGTCTCCCTTCAACGCGGTCATCGGATCGATAGTCGACGCACGATGCGCTGGCAGGACCGCGCACACCACGGCGGCGACGGCGAGGCGCGGCGCGTGCCGCAAGCCGCGAATCGCCGCGAGCAGCGCCCGGCGGGTCATGCCTGGATCGCCTTCAGCACACGGGCGACGGCGGTCGCCATCCGTTCCCAGTTCGCGGTTTCGATCTCGAGCTGTTTGAGGCCTGCACGCGTCAGCCGGTAGAACTTCGCCTCGCGGTTGTTCTCCGATGTGCCCCACTCCGACGCGACCCAGCCTTGCACTTCCAGCCGGTGCAGCGCCGGATAGAGCGACCCCTGATTGACCCGCAGCACGTCTTCGGAAATCTGCTGAATGCGCTGCGAAATCCCCCAGCCGTGCTGCGCCCCGAGCGCCAGTGTCTTGAGGATCAGCAGATCCAGCGTTCCCTGCAGCAGGTCCGTGCGCGGCTTGGCCATGCGGTGATGTCTCCTTGTAGACGTTCGACAGGAATCATAAGTTCGCCGCGGAGCGCATTGCAAGATGCGGCAAATTGTCACGCCGCATGCAGTGGCCGAATTCGACCAGTCGGCAGCGCCGGGCGTATGGTTGAGCGATGACGTTCGATCTCAATCGCTGCCTGGAAGTGCTCGAGCGCACCCCGCGCGTGCTCGAACTGCTCCTGCTCGAGCTCTCACCGGAATGGACGATGCACAACGAGGGGCCCGACACGTGGAGTCCATACGACGTCGTCGGCCACTTGATTCACGGCGAACGCACCGACTGGATGGCCCGGATGGACATCATCCTCGGCGATCAGGCCGACAAGACGTTCGCGACGTTCGATCGCCTGGCGCAGTTCCGTGAAAGTCAGGGGAAGCCGCTGGCGACGCTGCTGGCCGAATTTCATGAAGTTCGCACCGCCAACCTCTTCAAGGTGCGCACGCGCCACTTGACCGATGCCGATCTGGATCGCACCGGCACTCATCCGAAATTCGGCACCGTAACGCTGCGGCAACTCATCGCCACGTGGGCGGTCCACGATCTCGATCACCTCGCGCAGATTTCAAGGGTGATGGCGAAACAGCTCAAGGTCGAGGTGGGACCGTGGGTGGAATATATGCGGGTGGTGCGCGATTAGGCCGGGCTGCCCCATCGGGTGATGGGCGATCGAGCCATCGGGCGATGGCAGAGCATGGGCGATCGCGCGATCGAGTGAAGGCTTCACGGAGGACAACTGAGATTCGATCGGCTGGCCTGAGCTGACTGCGTTCGCATTCCGGCCTTGGCCCGATCGCGCGATCGCCCGATGCTCTGCCATCGCCCGATCACCCGATCGCCCCTCGCCCGATGAAAAAAAGCTCGGGCTGAGCATCCAGGAAGGAGATGCTCAGCCCGAGTAATCGAAGCGATGAATGCAATCGGCGGCTGCGACCGCTCCGAGGCGGCAAGAAAGCACATCGTGCTTTGTCGCGGCTACCGGAGCGCCGGGCTGGAGATTTCTCGCGTTCGCCATCGAGCGACAGGTCTCGAAGGCCAAGGCGACATAAACCGTCGCAACCCGCCTGCGCGTCCCCCTGCAATCAGGGTGCCGCCGGGATCCGGGGCTGATTTCGCGCGACGGTCGTTGCGGATCGACAAACAGCAGGGTGAGATTCCGCAACGCTGGGGGAGATTCCCCTACTCGCCGCGCAACGCGACGATGGGATCGACGCTGCTGGCGCGTCGTGCCGGAATCCACGACGCCGCCAGCGCCACGGTCATCAGCGCACCGGCGGCGATCGCGAACGTCACTGGATCAGTGGGACTCAAATCGAACAACAGCACCGCGAGCAGGCGCGCGATCGCCAGCCCTCCCACCAGTCCGAGCGCCGCCCCGACACTGGTGAGGAGCATGGCCCGCCGCACCACCAGGGACACGACCGATCGCGGCCCGGCGCCGAGCGCGATCCGGACGCCGATTTCACGGGTGCGCTGCGCGACGAGATACGAGAGCACCCCGAAGATGCCGATCGCCGAGAGCGACACCGCGACGCCGGCGAAAATCGCGAGCAGCAGCATGTAGAAACGCTGCTCGGCAATCGATTCATTCACATGCTGCTCGAGCGTGGTCAGGCGATTGACCGGGATGTTGCGGTCGACCGCGGCGACGGCGGCGCGAATCGGCGCGCCGAGACCGGCCGCGTTGGTCGTCGTGCGAACGACGAAGGCCATGCTGCCATTCGTCACCTGTGCGAGCGGAAAGTACAGCTGCGCGGGCGCCGGCTGGTTGAGGCCGAGCGACTTGACGTCGGCGACGATGCCCACGATCCTGCCGCGGACGCGCCCGCCCTCGCGTCGCCACCCGATTTCGATCTCGCGCCCGATCGGATCTTCGTCGGGAAACAACCGGCGGACGCCGCTCTCGGTAATCAGCGCCACCGGCGGCGCGCCCGGCCGATCGAGCGCGGTGAACCCGCGGCCGCGGCGGATTGGAATGCCCATCGTCTCGAAGTAGTGCTCGTCGGCGATGCGAATCTCCGACGCTGGCTCCTGATTCGCCGGCGCCGGCGGCCGGCCGATGACGTAGGTCGAGATGACCATCAAAGGCGCCGATGGCGGAATGGCGAGCACCGCGCCGACCGAGGTCACCCCGGGAATCGTCCGCAACTTCTCACGCACCGCATCGTAAAAGACGAGGCGGGAGGCGTCGGTCTTGTACGGATTCGCGGGCAGGCCGATCGAAAACGTGGCCGCTTCGCCGACGGTGAAGCCGGGATCGACGTGACTGAGCCGCGCGAAGCTGCGGATCAGCAACCCGGACGCGGCGAGCAACATCACCGCCAGCGCGGTCTCGACAACGACGAGGGTGCTGCGGACGTGCTGGCTGCGGCGGCTGCCGAGCCCGGACCGGCCGTGTTCGCGCAGCGTGTGTGAAGTCGATCGACGCGACACCTGCATTGCCGGGATCAACCCGAACAGCACGCCAGCGATCACCGTCGCCGCAAACGTGAACGCGAGCACCGTGCCGTCGAGGCCGACCTCGCCGAAACGTGGAATCGCGGTCGGGCGGAGCGCGACCAGCGCCCCGGTCGCCCAGTACGCGAGCCCGAGTCCCGCCGCGCCGCCCAGGCTCGCGAGCAGGAGGCTCTCGACCATCAACTGACGGACGAGATGCCGCCGGCCGGCGCCGAGCGCGACGCGTACCGCCATTTCGTCGGCGCGCGCGGAGGCGCGCGCCAGCATCAGGTTGGCGACATTGGCGCACGCAATCAGCAGCACGAATCCAACCGCGCCCAGCAGCATGACCAGGCCAGGCGCGGCGCCGCCGACGATCGAGTCGAGCAGCGGGTAGGCGGTCATGCCGACTTGCGCGTTCTTGTCGGGATGCTCGCGCTCGAGCTGGGCGCCCATCGTCTTCATCTCGGCGGCCGCCTGCGACATCGAGACGCCGGGCTTCAAGCGTGCGATGACATCGACGATCCAGGCCCCGCGATTGGTCTGGCGGTACGACGCGGTGTACTCGTCCGGCACCCAGAGATCGACATTGGCGGGCCACCGAAACCCCGCCGGCATCACGCCGACGACTTCATGCGGCACTGCGTTGAGCGTGATCGTCTTGCCGACGATGCCGCGATCGGCACTGAATCGATCGCGCCAGAGCGCGTGGCCGAGCACGGCCACGCCGGTGCGGCCCGGCTCGTTCTCGCCCGGCTGCAGCCAGCGGCCGAGCGCCGGCGCGACCTGCAGCGTCTCGAAAAAGCCGCTCGACACTTCCCCGGCGACGACCGACATCGGCTCGCCGGCGTTGGTGAGGACGTAGCGGGCATCGGTGTAGGCGCCCATCGCCGCGAACGACGAGGCGCGCGCCTGGACGTCGAGAAAATTCGGCGGCGAGAACGCCGTGCGATCGCCTTCCCAGACGTGGAACAGGCCGACCACC
>DASUGM010000061.1:0-7328 GCA_036274055.1 Vicinamibacterales bacterium
CCAGCCTGCCCGGCCATCAACTGCGCCGTGATCATTGCCAGGACGCCGGCCGAGAGCAGGGTCACGCCGCCGATCGATACGGCGGGCCAATGTTCCGGAATGGCCGCGAGGGCGCGCCACGTGTAGTACTGCAGCTGCGGATTGTCGCCCCACGTCCGCAGCAATGCCGCGCTCCCGAGAATGAACGCCGAGAGCGGCAGGAGCAGCAGAAACACCCAGAGCGCGAGCTGCGGATGCGCCGCGTACCATTTGACGATGCGGTCCGCCGTGCGCGCCGGTTGGGACGCCGGCGGCGGCACCTGGCGTAGGAACAACGCCGCAACGAACAGGACGGCTGGGCCGACGAGAGCCAACGCCCAGGCAGCAATCACGTCATTTGTCAGGCTCATGATTCGCTTTATATCGCAAAGACACGTCGGCGAACACCCCTCGGGCGACGGCTGGAACCGCGCTCTACCCGCGGCGAACCAGCGCCGCCTCCCGGTTGATCGCCGCGTAGCGATTGGCCGGACTTGGATGATCGCTCATCCACTCGGGGCCGCCGCTGCCGCTGCGGCGCTCGATCGTCTGGAACATGTCGGCCATGCGGCGTGGATCGTAGCCGGCGCGCGCCATGATTTGCACGCCGAGCAGATCGGCTTCGCGCTCGTACTCGCGGCTGTACTTCAGAAAGTAAGTGCCGATCCCGATCTGTGAACCTGTCGCGATGACCGCGCCGGTCTTGCCGCCGATCAGCGAGCCGAGCAGCTGACCGGCAAACGCGCCGAGTTGGAACGGCTGCGCCTTGGTGGCCTGCGCGGTGCCGTGTCGCAGCACGACGTGGCTGAGCTCGTGCGCGATCACGCCGGCGACCTCACCGTCGTTCCTCGCCGCATTCAGCATGCCGCGATTCACGAAAATCGGCCCGCCGGGCAGCGCAAACGCGTTGATCTCTTTGCGATCGACGACCTGAAACGTGTAGCGAAACTGCGGCTGCCGCAGCCGGGCTGGGATCGCGGCGACCAGACGTTCGCCGATCCGTTCGACGTAGGCGGTGGCCTGACGATCCCGCGACACCGGGAGTTCCTGCCGGACCTCAGCCGCCGCGCGGCGCCCCAATTCGACGTCCTGCGCCGGCGAAAATCGATTCTTGTCAGGATCGATGCGGGTTTGCGCGACTGCCGGAGCGGAGAGGGTCAGAGCGGCGGCCAACGCGACGATGACATGCAGCGTTGTACGACGTGGTGAGAGGGCCATACCTGTCGTAAGGCAAGGCGAATGCCAACACCGACCGCACAGGATGCTGACGCCGCGAGCAATCTGCGGGAACAGCCATGCGCACTGGTGTCCTCAATGCTGGTCAGGGCGAGGCCATCGCTCTGGCGCGGCCCGTTCGATACTCCGAACGAGACCGCCAATCGTTGGCTCGTCGAACAGCGCGATGATCGACACCTCCACCTGCAGCATTGCCTGGATACGCGCCAGAATCTGGCCTGCGAGAAGCGAATCGCCGCCGAGATCCAGGAACGACTCGTCCTCGCCGGCGTCGTCCAGGCCGAGGACGTCGCACCAGATGGCCGTGACGACGCGACGGAGGAAGACAGACTTCTGCGGCGATGGCCTGGCCGAGGTGGCGGTCGCTGAGTCGGAGATCGGCGTGCGATCCGCCATGAGGCCGAGCCGATCGGCCATGCCGATTCGCTGCACTTTTCCCGTCGGCGTCTTCGGGAGCTCGTCAACGAACACCACGCGTGCCGGCACCTTGAAGGCCGCCATCTGCTCGGCGGCAAATTCGCGCACGTCGCGTTCGCTGACGGCGGCGCCGCTCTTCAGCACGACAGCGGCCGCAACGGTCTCGCCGAGGCGGCCGTCGGGCATGGCGAATGTGCAGGCCTGCGCGATCGACGGATGCGCGAGTAGCGTCTGATCCACTTCCGCCGGACTGATCTTCTCGCCGCCGCGGTTGATTCAGACGGCCGGTCAGGAAGAGATAGCCGTCCGCGTCGATCCGGCCCTGATCGCCGGTTCGGAACCAGCCGTCCACGAACGCCGCCGCGTTGGCGGCCGGCGCATTTTCGTAGCCGGTGGTCAGCGACTCCCCTCTTATCGCAACTTCACCCGTCACGCCGGCATCGAGCACGCGAGCCGTCTCCGGATCGAGAATCGCGATCGTCGTGCCGGTCGGGACGCCGACCGATCCGAGCTTCCGCCCGTCGAGCGGAAGCGGCGTGCTCGCGATCTGATGCGCGGCTTCCGTCATCCCGTACGCTTCGACGACCGGGGCGCGGAACGTCCGTTCCAGCGCGACGCGCGTCGTCGACGGCAGCGCCGCGGAACAGGAACGAACGACGCGCAGCCGGATCCCGGCGACGAGATCGCGATGTTGATCGGCCCGGGACACGATGGCCTGATGCAGCGTCGGCGCCGCGCTATACCAGGTCGGGGCGGATTCAGCCGCGAGCGGAAAGAATCGGGGCGCATCGAATCCGGTCGCCGGACAAACCAGGCTCGCGCCGGCGGACAGGCTCGACAGCGCGACGCCGATCAGGCCGTGCACGTGGAAGAGCGGCATGATCACGACGCCACGATCCGCGGACGTCAGTTCGAGGCTTCGCGCAATCGAGACCGCTGAGGCAGCGATGCTCGCATGCGTGAGCGGCACGACTTTGGGTTTCGAGGTGGTGCCGGATGTCGTCAGGATCAGCGCGACGTCGTTGCTGCTGCTCTCGGCGTCGGATGCCGAAGCCGGCGTCCCGGACGAAGCCGCAAGCCTCTCCAGCGAAAACGCACCCGCCGGTCCGTCCCCGCGAAGGCGGAGCACCAACAGTCCCAGCGATAGCGCTGCCCGGACCGCGGGCGAGTCGAGTTCGAGCGACGTGACCAGCGACGTAGCCCGTACGTTCAGCAGGTGCGCCTCGAACTCGTTCTGACGCAGGGATGGATTGATCGGCGCGGCCGTCGCGACATCCGAGACCGCGAGGAACGCGGTCAGCGCCTCGGGACCATCCGGCAGCACGATCGCAACGCGATCCGCTGCGGCAACACCAAGCTGGCGCAGCTCGCGGCCAGCCTGCGTCAGTTGATCGCTCAAGAGCTGATAGGTGGCGGTCGTGCGTCCCGGCGTGATCAGCGCGAGCGCCTGCGGTGTCCGCCGAGCCCAGTCATCGATGCTGTCCCGGACACGTCTGCGCACGCTGCATTATGACGCTCGCGACCAGGCCGCGTTTTTTGCGGCCTGTTAGTGCACCCGGCCGTTGCGGAAGTCTCGCTCAGCGTTATCGATGTAAGCGCGGTAGCCGTCCGGATCGATGAACGGGTCCGTCGGGTTGCTCGCGGTGCCGCTCGCGACGAACTTGCGGTAGCGCCCCCACCACCGTGCATGGCAGGTCACCCAGATGTCGACGGGAAGACTCCGCAACGTGCGGAAGCTTCGCTCGAGGTCCGCTGCTTGTTCCGCATATCGTGTAGGGCTCAGTACTCCAATGTCGCACGCGCTCACGACGTTCAGCACGCGATCACCGTCACGCACCTGAAACGACCACGAGGTGCAACCACGCGTGTGGCCGCCGGTAATGTGCGCGGTGAGTGCGAGCGGTCCGAGGCGGATGATGTCGCCGTCCTTGAATCGGTGGTCGACGCGCATCTTCGGATAACCCAGCACGCCGAGCCACACCAGGGCCCGCAACGGCAGGACCCCGTCCGGATCATCGCCGCCGGAGGCAAGAGTGTAGGCGCTCGGCTCACTCGCCCACAGTTCGGCGCCCGACGCCTGCTGGAGCACGCCGAGCCCGCCGCCATGGTCGGGATGAGGCTCTGAGTTCAGCAGCACTTTGACGTCCTTGATGCTGAAGCCGAGCTTCTCAATGCTCGCGATGATCATCGGCGCGGTGGTGGGATAACCGCCGTCGAGGACGATGTGGCCCTCGGGCCCGGTGATGAGGAAGGCCGCGGCATCGGTCGCGCCCACGTAGTAGAAGTTGCCGGCGATTCGAAATGGTTCGGCGGGCCCCTGCCCGCCTCGCTTGGTCGCGTTCAGCCACCGGCCGACGAGAATCAACGCCAGCGCACTCAGCAGTCCCAGCAAAACGACCAGTCGGAATCGCTTGGTGAAGTGGGGCAACGTTACCCTCCCGGGGTGCCGTCGCGATGATAGTCGCTCGCCGCTCGGACCATTACACTGCGCCCATGCGTTCGTCGCGGCCGCGACCAGAATCACTGCAGTGGGTCGAGCAGGCCCTGGGCCGAGGCGCGCGGGTTGTCGCGGCACGCGTGCTGACCGGCGGGCTCACGTCGCTGGTGCACGCACTGACCGTCGAGCGCAGCGGCCGGCGAAGCCGCTACGTGCTGCGCTCGTGGCCCGCCGACAGCGCTCATCAGGACTGGATCCTGCGCGCGGTCGCCGATGAAACCGCGATCCTCACCGCACTCGAGCGGAGCGATGTGCCAGCGCCGCAACTGGTCGCGTCCACCCGCGAGGTGGCGGCCGGCGGCCCGGCGGTGCTCATGACGCGCGTGCCCGGGCGCGTGCTGCTGATGCCGCGCAACCGCGAGCACTGGCTGCTCGAGATGGCGCAGATGCTTGCTCGGATTCATGAACTCGAGGTTGCCGGCGGCGGATTCGAATCGTGGCTCGACGCCGACCAATTGACGCCGCCGGCGGACGCCTCGCGCGCCGACGTTTGGCAGGAGGCGTTTGCGCTGTTCTCCCAACCGCGCACGGCCACTCGTACGGGCTTCATCCATCGCGACTATCAGCACTTCAACCTGCTGTGGTCCCGAGAGCGGCTGACCGGCGTCGTCGACTGGGGCGGCGCGAGAGTCGGGCCGCCCGACGTCGACGTCGGCCACTGCCGCCTCAACCTGACGCTGCTCTTCTCGGCACAGGTCGCGGAACGTTTCCGCGAGTTGTACGAAGCCGCGTCAGGACGTGCGGTCGATCCGTATTGGGACGTGCACGCGCTGTTGTCGTACGGCCCCGACTGGAAGCACTTTCTGCCGCTTCAGATCGCCGGCCGCGCGCCGCTCGAGGTGGAAGGCATGACGCGCCGGATGGAGGAAGTGCTGACGCTCGCGCTGCGCCGTACGTGAGCAGGCAGTAGAACCTGTGCCGCACGAGTGGATCGGTCAGGACCCTCCCCTGCCAGTAGAGCTCGTGGTAGCGTTTCGACCATGCGAGTCAGCAGCGCGCTCCTGATGACCATCGCGGCGCTCGCCGCCGCGCCGCTCGTCGTCCCGATGCTCGCGCAGTCCACGCCGACGGCCGCTCACTGGCCGCGCTTTCGTGGACCGGGCTCGAATCCGATCGCCGAGAATCCGAACCTTCCGGACAGCTGGTCGAAGACCGAAAACATCGAGTGGGCCGCCGACGTGCCGGGCGTCGGCTGGTCCTCGCCTGTCGTGTGGGGGAATCGCGTCTTCCTCACCGCGGCCACGAGCGACCAGCCGATGAAGCAGCCGTCGCTCGGCGTCGACTTCAGCAACGAGTACCTCGCCGAATTACGGAAGAAGGGACTCTCTGCGGAAGAGGCCAACAGGAAGCTCTATGAGCGCGACCGCGAGATGCCGGGCGAGATCGTCATCAATCTGATGCTCTACTGCTACGACCTCGACAGCGGGAAGAAATTGTGGGAACGCCAGATGTACACGGGTCATCCCGCCGGTGGACGGCACGCCAAGAACAGCTTCGCGTCCGAGACGCCGACGACCGACGGCGAGCGCGTGTACGTGTATCTGACCGACTATGGTCTGTTCGCGTACGACCTCGAGGGGAAGCCGGCGTGGGCCACGCCGCTGAAGGCTCACGCCACGACGCGTGACTGGGGCACCGGCGCCTCCGCGGCGCTGTACAAGGATCGCCTGTTCGTGCTCAACGACAACGAAGAGCAGAGTTTCGTCGCCGCCTTCGACACCCGCACCGGGAAGGAGCTGTGGCGCACGGCCCGAACCGTGCAGCCGGCGCGCAAGTCTGGTTGGTCGACACCGTTCGTCTGGGAGAATCGCGCGCGCACGGAGCTCATCACGCTCGGGCCCGGCGTCGCGATCAGCTACAGCCTGGATGGCAGCGAGCTGTGGCGCATGAATCGGATGGGCGGCTACGCGATTCAGACGCCGTTCGCATGGAACGACCTCCTGTTCATCACCTCCGGCGCCGGCGGCGACGACAACCGGCCGATCGCCGCGGTCCGCCCCGGCGCGTCCGGCGATATCACCGTGTCCGACGCCGCAGAAACCCGCAGTGAACACGTCGCGTGGTTCGATCGGCGCGCCGGCGGGACGTATCTGCCGACGCCGGTCATCTACAAGGACGCGCTGTACGTGCTCAACGACAAGGGCATCTTCGCGCGGTACAACCCCGCGACCGGTCAGCGCATCTATCAATCGCGCGTGGCGCCGGGCGCAGCGACGTTCACGGCGTCGCCGTGGGCCTACAACGGGCACGTCTTCGCGATGAGCGAAGAGGGCGATACCTACGTCATCGACACGGCCGATGAGTACCGGCTCGTGCGCGTCAACGCACTCGACGACTTCTCGATGGCGACGCCGGCGATCGTCGGCGATCGGCTGCTGATCCGGACCCAACATCGGCTGTGGTCGATTCGGAGCCGCAAGTGAAGGCCGCGCGGCCGACCAGCGCGTATCATGTCGCCGTATGAGTCGGCTTTGGGCTGTCGTCATCCTCGGCTTGCTGATCGGCTCGGGTCCGGCGCAGCAAAACCCGCCGTCTTCCCAGGTCGCGGTGCCGGCAGGCCGAGGGAGCGTTCCGGCACAGGGGGCCGAGCCAGACATTGCGCTCGTCGCACAGTTCGATCGCGATGGAGACCGCCGACTCAACCGCCAGGAACGGGACGCAGCGAGAGAGTACCTGGTTGCGCATCCTGAATTGCGCCGTCCTTCACGCGGCGGCCGTCTGAACCGCAGCGGAACGCCGGGACCGATGCTCTCGCCGGACGAGGTCAACCGATTTCCCGCGTCGGTGTCGCTGTACGACGCGATGACGATCCGGACTTACTTCCTGCAGTTCGAGCAGCCCGACTGGGAATTGGAACTCGAAGCTTTCTACCACACCGACGTGCTGCTTCCGGCCACGCTCATCGTGGATGGCCGGACTTACCGTGATGTCGGAGTGTCTTTTCGCGGTAACAACTCGTTTGGCAATGTGCCCGCAGGTTTGAAACGGCCGCTGTCGATCACGATGGACTTCGTCCACGACCAGCATCTCCTCGGGTACCGATCGCTCAATCTGCTGAACTCCAATCAGGACCCGACCTTTCTGCGATCCGTTCTGTATCTCGAAGTCGCGCGCGCTTACATCCCGGCGCTGCGTGCGAACTTCGCCCGGGTCGCCATCA
>DASUGM010000062.1:0-24824 GCA_036274055.1 Vicinamibacterales bacterium
AAACTCAGCTATGCCTGCGTCCACCCCCGAGCGGCGGTATACCGTTCTCCTCGCTGACGATCACGCCATCGTCAGGGACGGCGTCGCCATGCTGCTCGCCGAGCACGACTTCAAGGTCGTCGCCACGGTCGGCGACGGCGAGGCGCTGCTCGAACAGGCGCGAAAACTTCGTCCCGACGTCATCGTCACCGACATCTCGATGCCGGCCGGCCCGAGCGGCCTGGACGTGATTTCCAGGCTCAAGGCCGAACGCATCGACAGCAAGGTCATTGTTCTCACGATGCACAACGACCCGGCGCTGGCGACTCAGGCGACGCGGGCGGGCGCGTCGGGCTACCTGCTCAAGCACTCGGCCGGAGACGAGCTGGTCACGGCCATTCAGCATGCGTTGCAGGGCCGGCTCTATCTGACCGCGGCCGTGACCAAAGACGTCATGGAGCAGCTGGCGGCGCCGGAGACCAAGGCGCCGACGCTCACCGAGCGCCAGCGCGATGTGCTGCGGTTGATTGTCGAGGGCCGCCGGATGAAAGAAATCGGCGCGGCGCTCGATCTTTCCACCCGCACCATCGAAACCCACAAATACGAGATGATGCGCGTGCTTGGCGTGCACTCCACCGCCGAGCTGGTGCGCTACGCCCTCGAGCACCGGCTGGTGGTCCCCTAGAGCGATTTTCGACTCCGGCTCGAGTCGTCCCGTCGCGCGACCGTTACCCGGCCTCAGTAGTTTTCCTGACCAGGCTCAGTAGTTCTTCGGGCCAGGTTCGGTAGTTCCCCGCTGGGCGGGCGCGCGCCCCGGTTCTAGTATTCGCGCCTAGCCGATGGATCGCCCTCGATTGCTCCTCGCCGATGACCATCGGGAAACGCGTCAGCTGCTGCACGGCCTGCTCAACGTCGAATTCGACGTCGTCGCCGACGTCGAAGACGGCGTCGCCCTGGTCCGCACCGCGGCGGCGCTGTCGCCGGACGTGATCGTCACCGACATTTCGATGCCAGGGATGGATGGCATCGCGGCGACCACGGCCATCCTTCGCGGCAACCGGGCCGCACGGATCGTCCTTGTCTCGGTCAACGCCGATCAAGGCCTGATCGAATGCGGACTGGCCGCGGGTGCGCTCGGCTACGTGCTGAAGCTCTCGGCCGGGGAGGATCTGGTGCCGGCCGTCAGAGCGGCGTTGGTCGGGCAGCGTCACGTCAGCGAAATGCTCGAATACAAGAGTTAAGCAACACCAAGTGAGGCGCACATGTCAGTCATCACCATCCCCGCATCGCGTAGCACCACCGACTCGGAAATGAAGGACATTGGACGATTGGCCGCGGAACTGCGGGCGCACTTCGCCGCCGTCCAGCCTGAAGACGTCAATCTGGCGATTGCTGAGGCGCTCGGGGCTATCAACGTCGCACTCGGCGTCGAGAGCTGCAGACTGATCGAATTCACCGACACTGGCGCGGTCGCGCGCGTTCACGCGCCGGCCGGCACGTCAACGACCATCCTTGGACGACATCGCGCACCGGCGCCGGACGACTGGCTGGTGACGCGGCTGTCACGCGGCCAGATTGTCGTCATCTCGCGCCCCGAAGAACTACCGACCGAAGCGATCGCCGCCCGGGAAGCCGCGCGACGCACGATGGGTTACTCGATCCTCGGCGTGCCGGCGCCGATTGCCGGGCCGACGCTCTGCGCGGTGACGATCGAAGCGACCGGTGTCTCGCGGCGCTGGCCGCAATCGCTGATCGAAAGCGTTCAACAGATTGCCGGCAGCATGTCGAGCATGCTGCAGCCGCGGCGGCGGATGACGGCGCCGCGCGCCGACGTCGAGGAGATCGCACGGTTGAACGCCCGTCTCGAAGCGGACAACCGCTATCTCAAGGAAGAGATCAAGACGATCCACGATTTCGAAGAAATCGTCGGAGAGAGTGCGGCGTTGCGGCTCGGCCTGGCCCGACTGGCGCAAGTGGCGCCGATGAACTCGAGCGTGCTGCTGCTCGGGCCGACCGGCACCGGCAAGGAACTGTTCGCGCGCGCGCTGCACGAGCGCAGCCGGCGCCATGCGCGTCCGCTGGTGCGCGTCAACTGCGCGGCGTTGCCGCCGACGCTCGTCGAGAGCGAGCTGTTCGGACACGAGAAGGGCGCGTTCACCGGCGCCATCGGCTTGCGCCAGGGCCGCTTCGAGATGGCCGATGGCGGGTCGATCTTCCTCGACGAGATCGGCGACTTGACGCCGGACGTGCAGGTCAAATTCCTCCGCGTCCTGCAGGAAGGCGAATTCGAGCGCGTCGGGTCGTCACGGACGCGGAAGATCGATGTCCGCGTCATCGCCGCAACGCACCACGACCTGGAAGCCGCGGTCGCCGAGGGCCGGTTCCGCGCCGATCTCTACTACCGGTTGAGCGTGTATCCGATTCGTCTGCCGTCGTTGCGTGAACGCGTCGAAGACATCCCGCGTCTGGCGTGGTTCTTCATCAATCGCCATCAGCGCGATCTCGGCCGTCGAATCACCGAGATTCCGCCGCGGGTCATCGACGCGCTCAAGGAGCATTCGTGGCCGGGTAACGTCCGCGAGCTGGAAAACGTGATCGTCCGCGCGATGATCGAGTCCGACGGCAACGTCCTGCAGCTCGACGCGCCGCTCACGCTGACCAAGCGGACCGCGCCTCCCGAAGGAGCGCCGGATCATCTCGATGCGGTGCAGCGCGCGCACATCGAGACCGTCCTGCAACGCTGTGGCTGGCGTATCAACGGCGCGGGCAACGCCGCGGAATGTCTCGGCCTCCATCCGAACACCCTCCGCTTCCGGATGCGAAAACTCGGACTGGTCCGGCCGACGGCCTGACCTACTGCGTATCCAGTTTCAGCTTGATGTAGCCGGTGGCGCCGACGAGAGTCGCGCCGCCGGCACGGACTCGTCGTAACGCGTCGATGCCGGCGAGATCGGCCGACACCAAATCCGTCAGGTCGACCTCGACCGCGGCGGACTCCGCACATGCGCGAAGCAGTTCGGGCACGTGGCCGATGGTCAGGCGTCCGGCCAGCCGAACGGTCCGCCGCTGCGCCTCTTGAGCGACCCCGATCCAACAATCCACGATGTGCTTGTGAGAGGCAAGACCCGCGCCAGCAGCTTTTCCTAGCGAATCGAACGGCGAGGCTCACCGAGACGTGAGCAATCACGGCAGGTTGTGATTAGCCATCAGTACAACGACGACCTCGCTGTCAGGGCAGCGATGCGTGCGGCGCCGGCACAAGCGTCGGCGCGTGCTACCCTCCACGAACAACCAGACCCGGGCCGGCAGCCCTGACCAAATGCGGTGACCTGTCGTCGTTTTCCCGGCAACGAGCGATGCGGCGTTGATTTCCGGCCCTTTTCCCGCAACTTGCGCGGGCGATCCGCTCGACAGGGCTTGGCGCGGTCTTTGCGAATCGTCTTGAGGACGCCACTGAGCCAGGCGGGCTCGACCGGCGCAGTGAATGAATCCACAGCCCATCAGGAGAGACGAGCTATGAACGGCACGACGCGATTGATTCCGGGGCTGCTGCTCGCGGCCACCACGATGGCGGCGGTCGCCATGCTGGCGCCGACGGTGTCGGGTCAGGAATCTCAGAAAGAGAGCTTCACCGGGTTTGCAATCAACTTGAACAGCGGCCCGTCGACGACGGTCGTCGACTTCACGATCACGCGCTGGTCCACGGACGCCGAACGTCAGCGTCTGCTCGTGCTCATCAAGCCTGAAAAGGACGCCATGCGCGCCAACGAGAAACTGCAGGAAGAACTGCAGAAGCTGCCCAAGGTCGGGTACATCCGGACACCGACGTCGCTGGCGTGGGATCTCCATTACGCGCGCCAGAGCCCGCTCGAAAACGGCGGGCGGCGGATCGTCCTCGCCACCGATCGTCCGATCGGCTTTCGCGAAGCGGTCAACCAGCCGCGGACGATGGACTACCCGATTACGATCATCGAGATTCATCTCGATCAGAACGACAGGGGCGAAGGCAAGATCCTCGCGGGCACGAAGCTGTTCATCAGCAAGGACAACAACCTGGTGCTCGAAAACTACGGCCAGCAGCCGATTCGCTTCAACGAAATCAAGAAGGTCAAGTAGGTGACGCTCCGGTTCGCGTCGTGGTCGATCGCGGTCTGTCTCCTGACGCCGGTGCTGTCGGCGCAGACCGCGCAGAACACGACGCCGCCGGCGACTCAGGCAACACCACCGGTGGAAGCGGCGGTGGCGGCTGCCCTGACACAGTCCGAGACCTTCGGTTCGGCGCCGGCGACGCTGACGCTGACGTACGCCAATCGTCCGATTATCAAGTTCCGGGCGTCGGTCGGCGGCCGCGCGCCGGCTGATCGCGTCGCCGCCGCGCGCCAGGTGCTCGATCGCATCGTCGAAGGCGGCATCATCTCGCCGGTCGAGACGACTGCAGTCGGCCCGGCGATGGCATTGACGGTCGGCGGCTTCACCGTGTTCTTCATCCTGCCGGCGGACATCGATCCGCTCGCCGGCGAGACGCTGAGCAGCGCCGCTGCCGGAGCCGCGACGCGGCTGCAGGAAGCGCTCAACGAAGTCGCCGAGGCGCGGCGGCCCCAGCAGATGTTCATTGCGGTGCTGCTCGTCATCTTCGTGACCATCGGTTTCGCGGTGCTGGTCTGGCTGTTGATTCGCCTCCGCCGCGGCGCCGGTGAACGTCTGACCGACAAGGCGATGAAGGGTCTTCGCAGCAAGGTCGGTGACGAGGAGTTCCTGCGCTCGTCGAGAATCCTCGAGTTCCTCCAGCACATCATCAACGTCATTGCCTGGTCGATCGGGCTGTTCCTCGCCTATTCCTGGTTGACGTTCAGCCTGCGGCGGTTCCCGTACACGCGTTACTGGGGCGAGTCGCTGCGTGGGTTTCTGCTCGAGCGGCTCTCGCACGCGGGCGCGGCGGTGATCTCCGCGCTGCCCGGACTGTTCATGGTCGCGCTGATCGTCTTGATAACGCGGTTCGCCAGCCGTCTGATACAGGTGTTCTTCCAGGCGGTGCAGGATCGTCGGATCAAGCTCCGCTGGGTCTACCCGGAGACCGCCGACCCGACGCGCAAGCTCTTCTCGGCCGGTTTGTGGCTGTTCGCGATCGCGATCGCGTATCCCTACCTGCCAGGCAGTGAGTCCGAGGCGTTCAAGGGCGTGAGCGTCTTTGCCGGCCTGATGGTGTCGCTCGGATCCTCGGGCCTGGTCAATCAGGTCATGAGCGGCTTCACGCTGATCTACTCTCGCGCGCTGCGCAAAGGCGACTTCGTGATGATCGGCGACGTCGAAGGCACGGTCGCGCAGCTCGGCACGCTGTCGACGAAAATCCGCACCGCCGCGAACGAGGACGTGACGATCCCCAACGCCGTCGTCGTCGCGCAGGTCGTGACCAACTACACGCGCGGCGCGGAAGAGGGCGTCTTCGTGCCGACGAGCGTGACCATCGGCTACGACGTCGCGTGGCGTCAGGTCGAGGCGCTGCTCCTGCTCGCGGCTTCGAAGACACCTGGCGTGCGCAAGCAGCCGCCGCCAATAGTCCGGCAGGCCGAACTCGAGGATGCCTACGTCAAGTACACGCTGTTTTTCTGTCTCGAGGATCCGACGAAACGCCGTCCGGTCCGGTCCGCGGTCAACGCCAACATCCTCGACGCGTTCAACGAGTACGGCGTGCAGATCACATCGCCGAGATACGAGGCCGATCCGGCCGACAAGAAGATTGTGCCGAAGGACAAGTGGTTTCCGGATCCGGTGTTGGAGCAGACGCGCAAAAAGGAATGACGGCCGCGGACTACTGCCGTTCCAAACCGACCAGCACCCAGCCGGCTGCGGTGCGGCGGAAGAACACATGCACCGGCTCTGACCACGACGCGTGCTCGGCGCTGGTAGCGGCGATGTCGACCTGAATGAAGCTGTCGGCCGCGGCCGGCAACTCGCGCGGCGCCTGCATCGTCGTCGCCGCGCTTTGCGTGTCAGCGATCTTCTGCGTCGCGCCGGTCGCGTTGTCGAACCGCGACCAGGTCGCGCGGTATTCGGTCGCGGGCTTGGCGACGCCCGCAGTGACGGCGGCGTTGTCGAACACCAGAACGCCGCCCGCGTCGAGCCGCGGGTTGACGATCGGGTTGACGGCGGTGAGGTAAACGCGGCCGATGGTGTCACGACGTTTTATCAGGACGTCGCCGAGATGCTTTTCCGCCGCCGGATCGCTGTACTGGCCGGTGCGCACGGCCGCGCGGATCAACTCATCACTGAAGGCCATCACCCGACGTGCCGCCCAGAACGCGTCGTCGGCGCGCATTTCGAGGTAGGCGGTCGTGGGCGTCTGCGGCTTCCATTTCGTCGGATCGAAGAGGTCGCCTTCGAAGGGACCAATCGAGCGATAGTCCTCGTAGTCGACGGTTTGCCAGGGACTGAGCGCAAACCCGAACGACAGCAGCCGACGGCGTGACGCGTCCGGCTCGTAGAAATACTCGAAGCCGAGGGCCCACTCATTCGGGCCGTTGGCCATGCCGAAGGTCGACCCGACGTCCTGCAGGTAGTGCTTCACGAACGTCTTGCCGTTTTCGGTGACCAGCGTGTCGAGCGTGTTCCCGGCCTTGAGATCGGTCAGGTTGGTCCAGGCGCCGAAGACGCGCAGCGCGCGCAGCTCGCGGCGATGCTCGTGCGGCACGATGTCGTTGGGATCGTCGGAGCGAGTGCCGGCGTAGCGAAACCCCCCGAGGATCTTTCCCGGAAGGGCGCGGCCGGCGGAGACGCGATACGTACCGTCGGCGTTGCGCGCGGCGCGATCGAGGACCAGCTGCATGTCGTCGAGGGTGTAGGGCGTGCGCTTGCCCGACGGCCGTCTGACGGTCGCCTGCGGATCGATGGCCGCCCGATTCGGATCGAACGTCGTCAGGAAGGTCTCGACCTGGTGATAGCCCAGCGCCCAGAACAGCTTGTTGGCAACCACCACCGCTCCGCTCGCGCCTTCCGGTCGCGCGGTGTAATCAAAGGCGAGAAACCAGGTCTCGCCGTTGGCATCGCGCGCGGTGAATCCTGGATTGATACCGGCGGACTTCTCGCGCAGGATCACCCACTTTTCCGGCGCCGGTGGCGCGCCGACCAGCGGCCCTCGAGCGATCGCCTCGGCGGAGAGCGGTGCGGCGCCTATCCGATTGGTGAACCAGCTCGAATCCGGCACCTCGTCGATGGTGTTGATGTTCCTGGCGCGGGTGTTCGTCGGCTGGTAGCGGGAGGTGACGAACAGGTTGTAGGTGATTTCGTAGGTCAGGCGGATGTCCCACGGCTGCACGCCGGAGGCATCGCGGCTGTTCGGCTCGACGGCGATCGGATCGTCGCGGTAAAAACGCGGCGACTGCGACGACATGTGCGCCACGAAGAACGTGCCAGCGACTGCGACGCACGCGGCGGCGCGCACGGACAGCTTGCTCAGTGCTGATGCCGGGTGCATGGTGCCGCGTGCAGGTGCTGCCTGCTTCGTGCGGTGACCATCAGGCCCGAACCGAGCATCGAGATATTTCGATCCTCGATCGAGCCCCAATGTGCGCAGCACCGAGCAATGAAAGCACCGGCACCAAGCGTCAAGCACCAAGCGCCAGGCACGCGGCATCTAAAACACCGCCGACGATCCGAAGGCGATCTGGAAGCCTTCTCTGCTCCTGGCGAAATCGATCCGCAGCGGCGTCGAGACGAGTCCGTGCATGCGGAACCCGATGCCGCCGTCGGTATGGAGATCCTTCAAGTTGATGCCGTCGTGCGTCGCCGCGACCTTGCCGGCGTCGTAGAACACCGCCAGGTCGATGAAGCGGTTGACGATCACCCGCCACTCGGCTTGCAGGAGCAGGCTGTGCCGGTCGCGGAAGCGCCAGCTCGGAAAGCCGCGCAGATCCGATCCGCCGCCGTTGTTCGGCAGCATGAAGAAAGGAATCTGCTGATTCTGCTTCTCGGACGTCGTCTCGACGCGGCCATGAAATGAGAGCACCCAGGCCTCACGCAGGATCGGCAGGTGCTGGATCGCGTCGTAGTCGATCCTGCCGAAGCCGAAGGCGTCACCAGTATCGGTGAAGTCGTGCACGGTGACACTGTAGACGCCGCCGCGGCGCGCATAACCTGGCGCCGGACGCCAGTCGAACCCGATCATTCCCTGCGTATGGACGTACGTCGGCGAGGCGCCGACGCCGGGCAGCGTGTCTGGCGTGTGCACGGTTTCGATCGACGGCGAACTACCCGAGCCGGGCTTTTGTTGCCACTGCGAGATCTCGAGACCGCCGTGCATGACGACCAGGCCTCGCTGAGAGAACAAGCCGCGACCCGGCCTGACCGCGATCGTCGCGGCCGCGTAGGGCTGCTCGAAGCCGTAGTTGGTCTTGGCATCGGGCGTGGTCTGGCTGCCGATGCCGTAGAAGGCGACCTCGGTCGCGGTGCGCCAGCCGCCAAGGACGGAGAGCGCCAACCGCCGCCTATACAGCATTGGCGCGGTGAACTCCGATTCGATGCGTTTGTAGCCGGAGAAGGTCAAGCTGCCGCGTGTGTCGAGGACGTTGTACGAGCCGAGACGCTTCAGATAGCCGGCGCCCATGACGAAGCCGCCGCCGGAGTAAGGGCTCTTGAAGTACGGATGCCAGGTCACGCCGCCGTACTGCAGGTAATCCTCGGCCCAATTGAGATACTTCTCCGCGGCGTTCGGGACGGGGGGCTTCAGCTGGCTGGCCTTCTCGGCCTGTGCCTGCTCGATCTGCGCTGTCCGCGTCGGTGCTTCAGTGCCCTGCGCCGCGGCTGGCGGCGCGGCGAGCGCCGCGAGCACGGCCACCAGCAGCGTGCACGCTGTTCGGGCGCTCATTCAGAGCGATGATAGCAAGCGCACAAATTACGCCGGGCGTTATTTCGCACGCAAGTCCCGCGAAATAACGCCCGGCGTCTCTTCCGTAATCAGTTTTGTCCCTTGGGCGTCCGCTTCTGGAGCGAGACGGCGAGCGCCTCGGTGTAGGTGACGATGAGCGTTTCGCCCAGCCGCAACTTGGCGAGGTTGGCGACGTCAGCGACCTGCACCATCACGAGGGTCCCCCGCGGTCCGGCGACCGTCAGCGTCTTCGTCGGCCGATCCAGGCCCTCAACCGTGCAGACGACGCGGATGATGCGAAGTGCGCCGGCGGCCGGCTCGGTGCCGGCAGGCGCCTTCGCGGTTTCCTGCAGCACCTGAATCGGATTCGCCTTCTCCGCCTCGGTCGCCGGCCGCGCTTCGCCGGCGATCGAGACGTAGTAGTCCGCCGTCACCTCGTCGCCCACCTTGATCTCGTTCAACCGCGCCACGCGCTTGTCCACCGTGAACGTGACGACGTTGCCGAGCGATCCCTTGAGCGTGACCTCACGCGTGTTGTAGTCGATGGCCTGGACCGTGGCGGTCACCGAGGCCTGCGCGGACTGACGACCGGTTACCGGCGCCGGCGTTTGGGCGAGGAAGAACGCAGTGGAAACGATCGCGAGCATCTTAGTCATGGTTGTTGTGTCCTATTGAGAGAGTTGAGTGAGCGCGTACTGCAGCGGCGCGCCCGACACACGGATGATTCCGTCGAAGGGCCCGTCGAGTTCGAGAATCAGGAACACGGCGCCGGCGACCGAGAACGCCGACACGCCGAGCACCGCAAGCACGGTGGCGTTGCGCGGGGCGTACAAGCCGAAACTGGTGAACGTCACCGTCAGCCAGAAGATGACCACGACGAGGAACGGCACCGGCACCGCGCCGCCACCGCCGAGGGTGCGCCAGCGCGCCTTGACGACGTCCGCGCTGAGCTTCAGCGACTCGGCCTTGAACCAGCGCTGCGTGTCGGTCTGCGGCGTCAGGGCCAGAATCTGATTCTCGATGTCCTCGATCGGCGCCGGCGCCGCGCCGGTCAACTCCACCGGTGAATCCGCCTCGATCCGTTGCGCCAGCGTCCGTCGGATCAGATCGCGGGTCGGCGCGGTCTCCGGACCATAGCGCGCAAGATGCCGATCGAGCGTCAGGATGTTCGCGGCCCCGTTCCTGACCGCCACGTCCTGGACGTCGAACGCGCTGCGCGCCGCCGCGGTCACCAGTCCCAGCAGCAACGCCGTCATCGTCGCCACCAGGCCAATGCCGAGCCGGACGACGTCCTGCGATTCCTTGCTCAGGTGCGCCGGCGGCAGCCACTCGCGGACGTAGGTCGCCGCGACGGCGCTGCCAAAGGTGAGGACGAAGGCGATCGTGGCGACGGGAATCGGTGACACAGCCGGAGGCGTCAGTTGGACAGCATCGCCATCGCCTCGTCGGCATAGCGGCCTTGCCGCAGCAAATCGGCCATCAGCCGCATCGGACGATCGATGTGCGTGAAGAAATCCTTGTAGCCGGCGCACAGATAGTTGAGTCCCGGCTCGCCGTCGGGCGTGGCAATGAAGCGGTTGCGCGGGCACTCGCCATGACAGGCGAACCTGACGGCGCACTCGCGGCAGTACTTCGGCAGCGTGTCGCGTTTGGCACGGCCGAACTCGAGCTGCTGCTTCGACGTCACCAGCTGCAGCATGTGCACTTCGGTGATGTTGCCGAGCTTGTACTTCGGCTCGACGAAGTGATCGCACGAGTAGAGGTCGCCGTTGTGCGCGAGCGCCAGCGCGCTGCCGCAGGTTTCCGAGAAAATGCACATCGACGCCGGCAGACCGAGCCACGAGGCCAGCGCGGCGTCGAACATCTGCACGTAGACCTTGCCGACATCGGTCTTCACCCACTCGTCGAACACACCGATCAGAAAGCGGCCCCACTGCTCGGCGCCGACCGACCGATCGGTGACTTGATCGCCCTCGAGCAGGTACAACGGCCGTGGATCGCTGCCGCGCTCGCTCCAGCCGGCGTTGGCCAGCGGCAGCGTCTCGGGCGTCGTCCGTTCGACGATCGGGATGAACTGGATGAAGGTGGTCTTCAGCTCGTCGCGGAAGAACTTGTAGAGCTCGACCGGATGATCGGCATTTGCCGCGTTGACGGTGCAGAGGATGTTGACGTCGACACCGTGGCGATTCAAACACTCCCACCCGCGCATCACGTCGTCGAAGGTGCCCTTCCCGCCTTTGTCGACACGCAGGGCGTCGTGCATCTCACGCGGGCCGTCGACGCTCAGCCCAACCAGCACCTGATGCTTCTTCAGGAACACGGCCCACTCGTCGGTCAGACGCGTGCCGTTGGTCTGGATCGTGTACGTCACCCGCTGGTGCGGCCGTTGGTGCTTCCGCACGCACTCTATCGAGCGCTCGAAGAACTCGAGTCCCATCAACGTCGGTTCGCCGCCCTGCCAGCCGACGATCACTTCGGGGCCCGGTTGCGACTCGAGCAGCTGGCGGATGTAGGTCTCGAGCAGTTCGTCGGCCATGCGGAACCGGCTGCCCGGGTAGAGCATCTCTTTCGACAGGAAGAAGCAGTACTTGCAGTCGAGATTGCAGATCGCACCGGTTGGCTTGGCCAGCAGGTGGAAGGGCGTCGGGGCGAGCGAAGAGTCAGTCGGCATGGAACGCCGATGCTAGCAAGGCAAGACACGGGCCAGCGAATTCGCCGCCGGACCGAAGTGAACTTGGGCCTGTCCGCGATGCAATCACGGCATGTCGTGAGCGACGGCTGACGGCGGTCACGGCAGACTGTGCCGCGGGCGATTCATGCCGGCGATCGTGGCGGTCGCGAACTTGCTTAAGATATGACCATGTCGCAACGCGCCATCACCGCGCTCGTTCTCGTCGTCTCGGCCGCGGTTGTCCTCGAGGCAGCCAAGATCAGGATTCAGAAAGATCCGAAGATCGATGTCGCGACCTTCAAGACCTGGATCTGGCACCCGAACGCGCCGGGCGACGTCAAGGTCTGGATTTCGGCTGACTCGAAGTCCGAGCCGGTCAAGAAGCAGTACGAGCCAATCCTGATGCAGGCGGTCGAAGAGCAGATTGCGGCGCGCGGCTATACGCCGGCGAGCGCGCCGCCGGCTGACTTCGTGATCACCTATCGCCTGCTGATTGCGATGAACGACTCGTCGCAGTACATGGGCCAGTTCCTCCCGACCAACGCCAACTGGGGCATCCCGCCGTTCTCGCCGCAGACGCAGTCCTTCTCGTACTACCCGCAGGGGACCCTGATCATCGATGCCGAACTGCCGAACTCCGGGCCGATCATCTGGCGCGGGATCGCCGAGGCGAAGATCGAATTCGAGAACAGCGACGAGAAACGGATCGCGCGGCTGCGCGCCGTGATCAAGGAATTGATGGGGAAATTCCCGAAAAAGGCCGTCAAAAAGGGCTAATCGACCGGCACGGGCGGGTCGCCCGTGGAAAGCAGAACATCACCCGGGCGCAGTATCGCGCGCGTTAGTATTGTGGGCTCCGTGACCGTCAGGCTGAGCCTCATCCTGCTTCTGGCCCTGGGTCCGCCCGCGGCGGCCCAGACGGTCACGGCCACGCCCGGGAAAGCCATCCTCGTCCTCCACAGCGACGGCTACGACGTTCCCTCCCGAATCGCGTTCGACGCCGCGCTGGCCGGTGCGCTCCGCGCCGGGGCGGACGCCATCGACCTCTACAGCGAGACCATCGATTCCAGCCGCTTCCGCGGCGAGGCGCAGATGCACCGCACGCGCGGGTATCTGCGCGAACGCTACGCCGACAAACGGATTGCGGTGATCGTCGCCGTCTACGACGGCGCGCTGGAGTTTCTGCTCGACACCGACGACCCGCTGTTTGCGGGCATCCCGGTCGCCGCGCTGCTGAGTGATGATCCACACACTCTTCCCGAGCGTGTCTTGGCGGTCTGGTCCGGCCCGACGTTCGGACGAACGGCGGCCCTGGCGCTTCAGCTCCATCCCGAGAGCCGGCAAATCGCTCTGATCGACGCGCCGCAGCCCGACGACGCGGGTGAATCTGTTTACCTGGAGGCGGTCAAACAGGTGACCGCCGCGGCTCCGCAGACGTCGATCGTGCCGTTGCGAAATCTGCCGCTCGAGATGTTGCTGCCGCGCGTGCAGGCGCTGCCGCCCGACACCATCGTCATGGTGGTTGGCCAGCCGCGCGGCCGCCGCGACGGCGCGATCGGCAGTCAGGATGCGGTCCGCGAAATCGCGCGAATCGCGCCGGTGCCGGTTTATGTCGCCACGGGCCAATTCGTCGGCGGCGGCGCGCTCGGCGGAGTCGTTGTCAGCGTCGAGCGCGAGGCGACACACCTCGCCGCACTCGCCCTGCAGATGGCGAAGGGGCCTTCAATTCGCGTCGCAACGCCGTCGAGCACGGCCGTCCCGATGTTCGACGGCCGCCAGCTGCGCCGCTGGAGCCTCGACGAGAGCCGGTTACCGGCGGACAGTGTTGTGCTGTTCCGCCAGCCGAGTCCCTGGGTGCAATACAAACCCTTGGTCGTTGGCGCGGCGGCGATCGTCGTGATGCAGGCGCTGCTGATTTCCGGCCTGGTCGTTCAAGGCGTCCGCCGGCGCCGCACCGAACTGGCGCTGCGCGAGAGCGAGCGGCGATTCCGGGTGATGGCGGACACCGCGCCGGTGTTGATCTGGCGATCGAACATCGACCGCGGCTTCGATTTTTTCAACAAGCCGTGGCTCGAATTTCGCGGCCGTTCCGACGCACAAGAGCGCGGCCGCGGTTGGACCGAGGGCCTGCACCCCGACGATCGCGACGCCTGTCTCCGCGCTTACGAGGCGGCCTTCGACGAAGGCAAACCGTTCAACTTCGAGTGCCGTTTCCAGCGCGCCGACGGCACTTACCGCTGGCTGATCAACTCAGGCGTGCCGCGCTACGACGAGGGCGGCCGCTTCGCCGGCTACGTCGGTTCGGCGCTCGACATCACCGATCGCAAGGAAATCGAAGAATCGAATCGCGATCTCGCCGGCCGGCTGATCAACGCGCAAGAAGCCGAGCGCACGCGGATCGCGCGCGACCTCCACGACGACCTGAGCCAGCAGCTGGCCGGCATCGCGATCATGTTGAGCGGCCTCAAGCGGCGCATCACCCGCGCCGGCGCCGACCCGGACATCGACCTGACCGTGTCCACACTGCAGGAACGCACGGCGACGCTCGCCGAAGCGGTGCGAAACCTCTCACACGAACTGCATCCGAGCGTGCTGGAACCCACCGGCCTCGAGGCGACGTTACGGCGTCTGTGCGACGACGCCGAGAGGCATCATCACATTCAGCTGACGTTGACGACCGCGGGGGATCTGCGTTCGCTGAAGCCCGACGTCGCGCTGTGCCTGTTCCGCATCACGCAGGAAGCGCTCGGCAACATCGTGCGCCATGCGCGGGCCACGACCGTGGAAGTGGGCTTGAACGTGACCGCTGAACACGTCGGGCTCAGCGTCACCGACAACGGCGTCGGCTTCGTGACGACCGACCGAAGCGGTCATGGGCTGGGCTTGCGGAGCATGGACGAGCGCGTGCGCCTCGCCAAGGGCACGGTGACGGTGAAATCCGCCCCCGGTCACGGCAGCAGCGTCATCGTGAAGATCCCCCTCGCCGCGGCGTGACGTCGGTGTAAAGCGGCGTCGTCCTTCAAAGACAGGAGTCATCGTTCGACCCCGAGCGAGTGCGCGGCTGTCGCACAGAAGCGGCGTGCTCGCTGCACATCACCAGCGACAGCCCGAGTTCCCTGACGACCGCGATCCTGTCGGTCGCAATGTTCGGGCAATCAGGTGCGTCGCACAGGTAGTCGCTCAACTCCTCTTCGCGTCCGTCCGGTGTGAAAAAACCCGTCCGTATCGTCACCCGAGGCATCGGCCACCTCCCTGCAGACAGGTAGTTCAAGAGTCATTCCAACGCCGGCTGGCTGCCCTTCGTCATCAAGCGGCTGACGGGATGTGGTGAAGTGACTGGCGCGCACATAACGTTGTCCACTGCTGGGCGTATGCGCGCTTTGGCGACGTTCTTGCGGCAGCCGCCGCCGGCGCGACGAGATCCGCGGCGGGCGTCACCGTCGACGTGAGCGGCGAGATAATCCATGACACGGAAGCCGCGATGCGGATGGCCATGGCGCGGCAGTGAGGGTGGTTTCTCGATTCTCGACATGAAGGAAGTGAAGGCAGTAGAGGAAGTGAAGAAGACCGGGGTTTTCAAAAACACTAGAACCCGCTCTTCTACACTGTCTTCACTGACTACACTTCCTTCATGTCCCGAAGAAACATGATGCTGCGAGGCTTCGTTACCCTGGGAGCGATCGCGCTGTTGCTGATGCCAGCGGCGGCGCAAGTCCCGACCGATCCCGAAAAACTGCTCGCCGATCGCTTCGGCTTCACCGCCGCGGAGATCACACAGGCGCGCGGCGGCAAAGCGGTCGCCAAGCTGTTGACGTCGCAGGACTCGTCCGACATCGGCGTCCTCGGCGTGGTGCGGATCGACGGCACGCCGGCGCGTCTCTCGGGCTGGCTGCGCGACGTCGCGAATTTTCGCAAGGCCGCCGAGCTCGGGCTGGCGCGCCAGATCGGCACGCCGCCGAAGATCGGCGACTTCGCGGATCTCGCGCTGGACTCCGACGAGCTGGCGGCGCTGCGCGACTGCGCGCCCGGCAACTGCGACCTGCGCCTCGGCGATGCCGCGATCAAGCAGTTCCAGGCGATCGACTGGAAGGCCGCCGACGCCGGGCGCCGCGCCAATCTGATCGCGCGGCAACTGCTGCTCGGCCACGCCGATGCCTATCTCAAAGGCGGCGACGCCGCGCTCGGCGCGTATCACAACGAGAGCCAGCCGCGCGCCGCGGCCGACGAGTTCCGCCTGGTGCTGGCGCAAGCGACGACGCTGAAGCAGCTGGCGGCGCCGCTGACCTCGTACCTCACCGGTTTTCCCGCCGTCGCGCTCCCGCAATCGGAGTCGCTGCTGTACTGGGCGAAGGGCGGCGCCGGTCCCGACGCGGCGATCTCCATTCACCAGCTGGTCACCTGGCGCGCCCCCGGCGGCGAGATCATCGTCGTCGATAAGCTGCTTTTCTCGAGCCGCTACATCGAAGCGGGACTCACCGTGATTTCGATGGCGCCGACGGTCGACGGCAAGGGGTTTTACGTGCTTGCCGGTGTCCGGGCCCGGTCGAGTCAGCTCAGCGGTCTGGGGGCTCGGATGCTGCGCGGACGGGTCGAAAAGGTCGCCCGCGACACGGCCTCGATGTACCTCAATTGGATTCGCTCCAGCCTGTCGTCAGCGGCTGACGGCATCTGGTGATAAACCGCGCGTTTTCCGGATAAATCCCCCTTCCGCCGTGGTCGCGGGCTGGCTGGCAAATTGCCTATCCCGTGGGACATGGATATCCGTGTCGGACCGCTCCAAGGCCGGATCGCCCTCCTGGTGACAGGGATGCTGTTCGTGGCCCCCGGGGGGCTGGCTCGCGGCCTCGCTTCGCAGACTGCCGGCTCGCAAACGACGACGACCAAGCCGACCACCACGCCGGCAACGCAGACACCAACGACCAAGCCGGCCACCACGCCGGCCGCGCCGACGACCAAACCGGCGACCGGCGCGACCCCGCAGACGACGCCAGCCAAGCCGGCGACGACTCCAGCCCCGCCTCCGCCGCCGGCGCCCGATGGCAACTGGCCGCGCGTGTACTTCACGGCAAAGGGCGCACGGCTGATCGTCTACCAGCCGCAGATCGCCGGCTGGGAACAACAGAAGCTGATGACCGCCTACTCGGCGGTCTCTTACACGCCGAAGAACGATCCGGCCCAGAAAATGGGCACGATCAAAATCTCCGCCAACACGCGGGTCTCGGTCGCGGATCGACTGGTGGATTTCTCGGCGCTCAAGATCGTCGAGTCGAACTTTCCGACACTGGACAAGCCGCAGATTCAGGACATCATCGACGAGATCACGCGCATGCCGATGCCGGATCGCGTCATCGCGCTCGATCGCGTGCTGGCGAGCATCGACAAGAGTTCGATCATCCCGAAGAACATCGAAGGCGTGAAGGCGGATCCGCCGGTCATTTTTTTCAGTCAGACGCCGGCGATCATCGTGAACGTCGACGGCGAGCCGATCTGGGGCCGGATTCCGGAAAACGACCTGATGTTTGCGGTCAACACGAACTGGGATCTGTTCCAGCTCGAACCGGCCAAAACGTTCTTTCTGCGCAACGACAAGACCTGGCTGAAGGCGGCGTCGATCGAGGGACCGTGGTCTCCGGCCGGTAAATTGCCGCCGAGCTTCTCCAAGTTGCCGAAAGACGAGAACTTCAAGGATGTGGTCGCGGCCGTGCCGGGCAAGTCGCTATCGGCGAAGTCGATGCCCAAGGTCTTCGTCAGCCAGAAGCCGGCCGAGCTCATTCTGCTCAAGGGCGCGCCGGCTTACGAGGCCGTGGAAGGGACGCAGCTGCTCTGGGTCAGCAACACCGAGAGCGACGTGTTCCGCGTCGGCAAGACCGGCCTCGTCTATTACCTGGTCGCCGGCCGGTGGTTTTCGTCGCCCGGCTTCGAGGGGCCATGGACGTTCGCGACCACGGCGCTGCCCGCTGACTTCCAGAAAATTCCGCTCGAGCACGATCGCTCGCGCGTGCTCGCGTCAGTGCCGGGAACGAGCCAGGCGGCCGAGGCCGTGATGCTGGCGAGCATTCCGGAAAACGCGACGGTCGACAAGAAAGGCGTCAAGGCCCCGGAGGTCCAATACGCGGGCGGTAAGCCTGAGTTCAAGCCGATCGAGACGACCACGGTGGAGCGAGCCGTCAACACCGACAAGGACATCCTCAAGGTCGGCGACCTCTACTACATGTGCTTTCAGGGCGTGTGGTTCATCGCCAGCAAGCCCGAAGGCCCGTGGGAAGTGACCGGAGCCGTGCCCAAGGAAATCTACGAGATTCCGGCGAGCTCGCCGGCGCATAACGTGACCTACGTCACCGTCGTCGAGGACAACCCGACCACCGTAGTGTACGAAACCAGCCCCGCGTACACCGGCCTGATGATTGCGTGGGGCTGCGCGGTGTGGGGTACCGGTTACTACTACCCGCCCTACGTGCATTACGGTGGTTTCTACCCGGCGTATTACCCGTTCTACCCGACCTACGGCTACGGGGCCTGGTACAACCCGTGGACTGGCGGCTACGGGAGGTACGGCGGGGTTTATGGGCCGTACGGCGGTGCCGGCGTCGGCGCGCGCTACAACCCGGCGACCGGTACCTACGCGCGCGGCGCCGCGGCGTGGGGTCCGTATGGCGGCGCGGCCGTCGGCTCTGCCTACAACCCGCGCACCGGTACGGTGGCGCGCGGTGCCGCGGTCTCCGGTCCCTATGGCTCGCGCGGCGCGGCCGGTGCCTACAATCCACGCACTGGCACGTCGGCGGCGACGCGTCAGGGTTCCGGCACTTACGGCAGTTGGGGCACGACCGGCGTCGCCAACGGCAACGACTGGGCGAAGACGTCGCGCGTGACCAACGATGTCACCGGCGCGACGACGCGCCGGACGACCACCAGCGAAGGCGGCTCGCTTACCACGCGCACGGGCGGCGCCGGCGGCAACAGCTTCGCGGGCGTAACCGGCAGCGGCGATGTCTATGCCGGCCGCGACGGCAATGTCTACAAGAAGAGCGGCGACAGCTGGCAGCAGTACGGCGGCAACGGATCCTGGAATCCGGTCACGCCGTCGGCCGAACAGCGAACGGCGGCTCAACAGCGATCCGAAGGCGCGCAACGGACGCGTGACGCCAGTTCCGTGCGCAGCGGCACGACGTCGTCGTCGCGCTCAGGCAGTTATCGACCAAGCGCTCCCCGCGGCGGTGGCGGCGGACGCCGGAGGTAGACCGATATGAAACGTCAGTACTTGGTGTTCTCCATTGTCGCGCTTGGTCTGATGGCCACGCTCTCGGCCGGCCAGGACGCGGCGCAAGCGCCACCGTCCCCCGATCAGGTTGTGGCGGCGCTGAAACAGAACCTCGCCGAAAGCGCGAAGAAGATCCGCACCTACGAGTGGATCGAGACGACGTCGATCAGTCTCAAGGGCGAAGAGAAAGCGCGCAAGCAGAACCGCGTGTTCTACGGCGCCGATGGCAAGCTGACCAAGGTGCCGATGGGCGCGCCGGCCGCGGCGCCGGCGCCGGATTCCGGTGGCCGAGGCGGCCGGAGCGGCCGGCTGAAGGAGAAGGTCGTCGAGAACAAGAAGGACGAGATGTCGGACTACATGGAGAAGGCGGTCGCCCTGATCCATCAGTACGTGCCGCCCAACGCCGAGAAGATTCAGGCCGCCAAGGACGGCGGCAAGATGAAGGTCCTGCCGCCGCAAGCCGGCAAGGTGCGCGTCGAGTTCAAGGACTTCATCCTGCCGGGCGACCTGATGAACATCGACGTCGACGGCAAGGCGCTGCTGCTCGCCGGCGTCAACATCGCGACGTATATCGAGAAGAAGGATGACGCGGTCACGCTCGACGTGGTCTTCGGCAAGCTGACCGACGGCACCGGCTACAACGCCAAAACCACGTTGGCGGCCAAGGCGAAGAACATCACGGTGGTCATCGAGAACTCAGGACATCGTCCGCTCGGCAAGTAACGACTTCGATTTGTGCTCGTACCACGTGCCGGGTGTTTCACGTGCTCTGGCAGGAGAGCATGTGGCACCCGGCACAAGAGCACCAACCCTCGGATCCTTCTGGGAACGATCGAATAGCTCAGGCGCGGAACAGCGTCGCGAAGAACGCGAGCAAGCCCAGAAGCGAAACGATCGCGGCGACGACCAGCGAGACCGATCTCGTCTTGACGCCGAATTCTACTTCCATCGACCGCATGCTCTGCCGATGTTCAACCGCGCTGAACGTCAACGCGAGCAGACCGGTGCCGATCATGATCATGGCGAACACGCGCGGCGACAACCACTGGTCAGGCTGCACGAGCGCCGTGCCGGCTTCGAAACCGAAGAACTTGTAGATCGTGAAACCGAATGAAATCAGCGAGGTTGCGGTTCGCACCCACGCCATCAGCGTGCGCTCGTGCGCGAGTCGGGTTCGGTCGACGGCGAGTCGGGTGCCCGTATCGAGCGTTCGCGGCGCGACGGCCGTCATCGGCGACTCCATTACTGCTTGCGAAACATCGAAACGAGCCGGTTCACGGGTCCGCGCAGCACCAGGTAGGGCACGCAGGCCAGTAGAAATGCAAGAATCAATACCTCGCCTGGATAGACCCACTTGAAGACAATCAGCTGATAGACGACGTCGATGATCACCGCCAGCGTGAACACCTTGGCCACAGACTTCCATCCCTCGCGCAGCAGGTCACGCCGGCTGTTCGCATCGGTGAGCACCGCCCAGAAGTAGGCGGGCCGGCCTGCGCGCGCGTCCTTGATGCCAGCCAGAATCGCCAGCACGGAGGCGACCAGCGGCTGCAGGATGAGCCGAAACGTCAGCGGCCCGCCAACCCGGCCGCCGAGATTTTCCCAGATGCGCGCGAAGAGGTCATCCATGTCAGTTGTCCTTGTTCGACTGTGCGGCCGATGGCTCGTTCCCGAGGATCTCTCCCAGACGTGTCTCCAGCGACGGACGGCTTTCATACCGCAAGAGCGGGGCCAATGGTCGCGCCGCGAGAGCATCCGGCAGGCCGCCGAGTTGTGCGGTTTCCCACGTTGCCTCGCGATCCGCCGAGTCCCGCTCACCACCGGCCGTCAGCAACTTCTCGGTCGGCGGGATGATCCGCACGTACAATTCGGGCCTCGGTCTTGCACTCAGGAGTCGATTGGAGGCGTGTGTGAAACAGCAAGGGCCCGGTATCCGGAGCCGGATCGGCGTCGCAGCGCTGGTGCTGGTGTGCTGGAGCTGCAAGGCGGCGCCGCTCGAGAAGCCGTTTGGGTTGGGACCGGTCAACGACGGGCCCGGATCGATGGAAGCGACCAGGCGCGGCCTTGAAGGCACGTGGACGCTGGCGTCGCTCGAAGCTGTTGACCCCTCCGGAGCGCACCGCCCGGTCACCGCGACCGGCCAGCTGACCTACGACGCGTACGGCAACATGATCATCAAGGGCGTGATCCAGGACGCGACTGCGACCAGAACGATCACCCTCGACTACGAAGGCAAGATCATCATCGACAACGTCCGCAAGCAGTTCTATCCCGCCGACCTGGCGTCGGATCGTCCGGTGGATCCCGCGACGATTGCGGCGATCGCGCCGGACAAGGTGCGGCGCTACGAACTGACCATGGATACTTTTGTCGTGACCTATCTCGACGCCGCCGGCAAGCCGACGGCGGTCGCGAAATGGCGGCGGTGACCCACGGACGCGATGTTGCTCGCGATCAGCCTTGCGGTCGGGATCGCCGGCGTGCAGACCGTCGACCCGCTCGAAGGCGTCATCGTGCGCGCAGTGAACGTCGCCGGGCTGCGCAATCTGACCGCCGAGTTCGTCGAACGCCATCTGTCGACCAAGCCAGGCGCACCGTTTCACCGCGCGGCCGTCGACGCCGATCGCCGGCGTCTCGACGAGCTGCGCGTCTTTTCATCGGTGGCGATCGCACCCCGGCTCGACCGCGACGCGGTGGTCGTCGACATCACGGTCGCGGAGACCTTTCGCGTCCTGCCGGTCGTGGTCTTTCGTGTCACCGACGAAAACGGCCTCAGCGCCGGACCCGGCGTGAAAGTCATCGACCTGTTTGGTCAAGGCGAGCAGCTGGGAGTAGCGACCCGCTTCGGCGGCGAAACCGCGTTAGCCGTCACGCTGGATTCGACGACGATCACGCCGTCGACCGTGGCGTGGCATGGCGGGTTCAGCGATACCCACCGGCGAAACACCGTCTTCGACTTCGACGAGCATGCGCTGACCACCGACGTCCGTGTCTCGCACAACCTGTCTCGCGGTCTGCGCTTCGGCGTGGCCGGTGACTTGACGTTGCTCGACACGGGTTCGTCGGGCGCGTCGTTGTCTGCCGACGGCACTGACGTGATCCCGACGGTCGGCGGCTTTCTTTCACTCGATACGCTCGATTCGTCCACGGACCCGCGGATTGGCACGTGGGCGGAAGTGCAGGTCGATCACCTCTTCGGCGACGCGAACTCGTGGACGTTGACCCTCGACGGACGTCGATTTCAACGGCTCAGCGCCAGGCACGGGCTCGCCGCGTTCGGCCTGGCCACGTTGCAGAGCGGCGAGGTCGGCGTGAGCCTGCCGACGTATCTGCAATTCGCGCTCGGCGGCGGCAACAGCATCCGCGGCTGGGACCTGGACTCCCGGCGCGGCCGCAATCAGTTCATCGCCAGCCTCGAGTACACCTTCGTCGCGCAGCCGGTGACGCCCTTTTCAGTCGCCGATTTCAACTTCTACGCCGGCTTGCAAGTCGTCGGATTTGCCGACCTCGGCGTCGCCTGGAACAGCAGCGACGACTTCAACACGTCGTCGGCGATCGACGGCTACGGCGTCGGCGTTCGGTTTCTGGTGCCGTTCGTCGACGTGATCAGGATTGACGTCGCCTGGGGCCAGCCCGGGCGCGGCGCGATCGGATACTTCGGCGTGTCGCTCAAAGCGGCGCGGCAGCGCCAGCGGGTGCGATGATGGCACGGCCTGGCACGATCATCGGCGCAATCATGCTCGTCGTGCTCGCCAGCACGCCGGCGCTGGCGCAGCCGAAAACCGATGTGATTACGCTCGTCAACGGTGACCGCATCACCGGCGAGATCGTCCGTCTGTCGCGGGGCCGGCTCGAGCTGAAGACCGACGACGCCGGCACCATCTACATCGAATGGGACAACGTCGCCCGGCTGCAGGCGACGCGTCAGTTCGAGGTCGAGACCACGACCCGGCAGCGTCTCTATGGCGCGCTTGCGACACCCAGCGATCGACGGCTTCAAATCGGCGCGATCCCGACCCTCCTGCCGCTTGACGAGATCACGCAGATCGCGCCGATCAATGCCGGCTTCTGGGCGAAGCTCGAAGGCGCGGTCGACGCCGGCTTTTCGTACACGCGATCCAGTGGGGTCGCGCAAGTCAACCTCAGCGGCGACGTGCGCTACCGTCGGCCTGAGTTTCTCATCCACTTGAACGGTTCGGCGACGGTGACCGATCAAAACAATGGCGACCAAACCGACGACCGCGCCGCGGTTGAACTCGCGTATGCGCGATACCGTGGTCCGAACTGGTTCATCGCCGGCGCGACGCGGTTCGAGAGCAACGAGAGCCTGGGGCTGAAGCTACGTTCGCAGCTCGGCGGCCTGCTCGGGCGGCGCCTGATCAGCACCAACCGGGCCCAGATGCAGGCCGGAGCCGGCCTCGTCGGCAACGACGAACAGGGCGTGGACACGGAAGCGACGCAGAACATCGAGGGTCTGCTGTCGTTCACGACCTCGTTCTACTCGTACGACGGGTCGAAGACGAACCTCGATTTCGCGTTCCAGTACTATCCGAGTTTGAGCAACTGGGGCCGCCAGCGCGTGCAACTCGACACCAGCTTCAAGCGCGACCTCTACAAAGACCTCAACTCTTCCCTGAATCTGTTCTTCACGTTCGACAGCAAGCCGCCGAATCCGAGCGCCGCCCGCAGCGACCTCGGTATAACCTTGTCGTTCGGCTGGTCGTTCTGATTCGCTGCAGCGCCGCGGCTACTTGCGCATCCACGCGTAGTTGTACGACACGCCCAACGACCAGAAGTCGCCGCCGAGCCGGGTGTGCGCGCCGCCGCTGAGCGCGACCCGGAGTTGCTGCCGGCCGGCGGGAATGGCGATGGTCGCGCCGACGCGAGAGTTCTGCTGCTCTTCCAGAGCCTTCGTGCCATTGGTGGTGACGCGGCCGCCGCGCCAGAAATTGACATCGCCGGCGAGCCAGAAATTCGGCCGGATCGTGTAGATCGCGTGCCCCTGGAACGTCGCGATCATCGCCTGTTCGCGCCGGCCGCCGCTGAGGAAATTGGTGTTGTCGGTGAACGCCACCATGCCGATGTCGCCTTCGAAGGTCCAGTGCCCGCGCCGGCGCGACACCCCGATTTCCGGCTTGAACGACCAGCGGTTGGTGCCGATGTTGATGACCTTGGTCTCGTCGTACTCGCCGACCGGAATGCCGACAGCCAAACCGAACCCGACGATCGTCGACCAGCGGTAGGCGGCGAACTCCTTCAACGACATCGCGCGCGCGCCGTACAGATTCGTCGCCAGCCGCACGCCCAGATCGCCGAGACCAGTCCGCGTCCGTTCCTGGAATTCGTCCATCAGCATCCCCTGGACGTGACCATGCACGACCGGGACGATGATGCCCGCATGCGCGTAGCGACCGAACAGACTGAAGGAGCGGATGTAGCCGATCGCGGCGAGGCTAATCGTGGCGTGGCCGTCCTCAATCGGCAGGGACGGATCGAACGTGATGTCGCCCTTGTTGAAGTTCGCGATCAGCGTGACGACGTTGAGGCCGACCGGGCCAGGCGTGTACGCCCCAGGCACCAGATCCTGCGCATAGAGGAGTGGCGTCGTGACGATCCACGAGGCCAGCGTCAGCAGCGCGATTCGGGAATTCACGACGGTCGCCGTGAATGATACCTGACGGGAGCGCCGCGCCGGCGGCGCTCCCGCCGGAAGAAACTAGAAGCGGAAGCCGAACGTGATCGGGTAGTAGTAACCGGTGGCTTTCCGGCTGGTGGTGTTGCCCGTCAGCGGGTTGGTCGCGCTGACTTCCGGGCCTGCCACGTAGTGGTACTTGAAATCGACGTAGAACTCCGCGGTCTCGGCGATCTTGAAGCCGACGCCGCCGCCGATGTTGTATCCGAAGTCCCAGCCGCCGCGTTCGCCGATGACCTCGTTGATCGGGTAGGTGCCGCAGATGTAGAAATACGGATCGCAGATGATGCCTGATCCGACGTACTGCGTGATCTCCACGCTGCGATTGTAGGAACCCAGGCCGCCGACGACGTAGAACCGGGCC
>DASUGM010000063.1:0-58682 GCA_036274055.1 Vicinamibacterales bacterium
CGCGATCGCCACGCAACTGCCCGGCGATCTCCTGCAGCGCGGCGCGGACATCCCCGTCGATTTCCGCGCCTGGTTGTTTGCCTTCTCGGTGACCGCGATGACCGCGGCCGCCTTCGTCCTGGTCCCGATGTTCTCGGCGAGGAAGATCGAGTTGTCCTCGGCGCTGGGACCGGGCGCGCGCACCGGGCGAAGCGCGACCGAGAGCCGGGCACGCACCACGCTGTTGATCGGCCAGGTGGCGATGACGCTCGTGCTCGTCTTCGGCGCGGCGCTCTTTCTGAAGAGCTTCGCGGCGCTGACTCAGGCGCCGCTCGGGTTCGAACCCGCGAATCGCATCACGATGCGGACCACCGTTGGCCCGCCGCGCTATGTCACGCCGGCAGCGATCTCGGGCTACGTCGATGAATTGCTGGCCCAGGCGCGAGCGATCCCCGGTGTCCACAGCGCGGCCGCCGGAAGCAGTTCCCCGCTCGGCAGCGGCCCGTTGGCGCTGCTCGCGCCGGCAGGCGAACCGTCGGTGCCCGCCGGCGGCGAAACGCGCGCGATCCTGCGAACGGTCACGCCCGGCTATTTTCAGACCGTCGGCATTCCGATCCTGCGCGGGCGCGCATTCTCCGCCGACGATCACGCCACCGGCCCGCGGCTGGCGATCGTCAACGAAACCGCGGCGCGCCGGTTGTTCGGCGATCTCGACGCGGTCGGACGTCAGGTCGATTTCCGTCCCGGGCCGCGCTCCGCGGCATGGATGCAGAAGCCCGGCGCCGTGCTGATTGCCGGCGTGGCGGCGAACATCAAGGAAGTGGGCGTCAACGAGGTCGATTTCGCCGACCTCTATCTCCTCTGGTCGCAGGCACCGGCGCCGAGCATCGAGTTGATCGTGCGCGCGGCCCCGTCGGCCAGCATCGACGCGCAGGCGCTCAAGCGCGCCACCGCGGCGGTCGATCCGGCCGTGCCCGTGGTCAGCGTCTCGACGCTCGAACAGCGCGTCTCGCGCGCGCTGCAGAACGATCGCTTCAACATGATGCTGATCTCGTCGTTTGCCGCGATCGCGGTGCTCCTCGCCATCGTCGGCATCTACGGCGCGATCGCCTACGTCGTCGAAGGCCGGCGCCGCGAATTCGGCGTGCGGCTCGCGCTCGGCGCGCGTCCGCGACAGCTCATCAGCCTCGCGCTCTGGCAGGCCGGCCGGGTCGGAATTGCCGGTGGGCTCATCGGCGTCGCCGCCGCGCTGATCTTGTCGCGCGCGTTAGGCGATGCGCTGTATCTGGTGCCGGGCTCGCACAACGGCCTGCTCTACGGCGTGACGACACTCGATCCGCTGATGCTCGGGGCGGCCTTCATCGCGATTGTCGCGCTCGCGCTTGGCGCGGGCCTGATTCCGGCCCGCCGCGTCGGCCGCGTCAATCCAATGCTCGCGCTGCGCAACGAATAACGGCAGGCGCGGCGCGTGCGAGTGGCCGGTGTCAGTGCAGGCGGAAATCGAGGATGAGCGTAACGATGACCGCGATGTTCTTGCCGTCGCGATCCTTGCCGGGGCGGAACTTCCACTGCTTGGCGGCCACGATCGCTTCCTGATCGAGCCCGAAGTTCTTGTCGAGCGACTTGATGACGCGGACGTCGCCGATCGATCCGTCAGGCATGACGACCGCTTCGAGCTCGACCGAACCCTGGATCTTCGCGAGCATCGCCGCGCTGGTGTATTTCGGTTCCTTGTTGCTGATCAGCGTCGGGTCGATGATGCCGCTGCCGGCACGATAGGCGCCGCCGCCGAAACCGCCGCCGGTGCCTTCACCAACGCCATTGCCGGTGCCGGCGCCGATGCCGCCGCCGCGACCGCCGCCGCCGTAGCTGGCCAGCGAAACTGAGCTCGCGCCGGTCGCCTGGAGCACGCTGGCCGCGTTCGTCTCAATCGGAGCATTGAGCGTCGGCTTCGGTGGCTCTGGCACAGGCACGGGCGGAGGGGGCATTACGACCGGCACCGGTGGCGGAGCCGCGTGTTTCGGAATCTCCATCGGCTTGGGCGGCGCGGGCGCGGGGCTGCCGCCACCGCCGCCGCCCGGTCCGGGCTGCTGGAGGTAGATCATCTTCACGTCCGGCTTCGGCTGCTCTTCGGTCATCGCATCCTGAGCCTTGATGAACGTGACCAGGAGCGCCGCAAAAACAATCGAGTGCAGGATCATCGACACGCCGACGCCGCCGAGCGTGCGCTTGGGATCGCGGCTCTCGGAATCGAACACCGACTGGGTGCCCAGCCAGCCGCCCGACGGAAGGCTCCCGCCAGGCTTCAGATCCTGGGGAGGCAGCGGCGCGGCAGAGGGCTGCGAAGTGGACATGGGTGAAGGTTTGACTTCAGACAGTATACTCACGGCCGTCCCCAAACGTTTCGCTAAACCCCAGTGGCTGCAAGAGCAATGCCCGGGTGGGCACCCCGCGATCTCAAGTTGTTTTCGGCAGATCGGCCTCTTCTTATGACGGACGGTGTCCACCGCTGGCCGCATGCTGAAGGCGGCTTAATCTGCGGGTGGTAGAATTATCTGCGCCGGCTCTCCCGGCAGGAGTCATCCATGCGTCTGGGCGTACCTGAGCTGCTCGTCATTCTCGCCATCGTCATTCTGATCTTCGGGGCGAGTCGGCTCCCGGAACTCGGCAAGGGCATCGGCAAGAGCATCAAGAACTTCAAGGATGCGACCCGCGAAGGCCCGAAAGACTAGACCTCAGCGGGCGACAACTTCCCGCTTGTCGCCCACGCGTCGCGTCACCCGCTCGCGGTCGAGCCATTCGAGCAGCGGGATCGCGAACTTCCTCGTCAATCCGTACCGCGCTTTGAACGTCGCCACGTCGACAAAGGCCTTGGCGGGCGCCGCTGATTTCGCCAGCGCCAGCACCTCGGTCTTCAGTCGCTCCAGCACATCGGGATGAAAATGCAGCGTGTCCACGCGGACGACGCCGCGATCGCGGGCAAGCCGGGCAAGCACGCGCGCCGCGGCGTCCGCCGGGACCGCCGCCGCCGCGGCGAGCGCGCCGGCGTCCGGCGGCGTCAATCCTGCCTGCGCGAGTTGCTGAAGCAGCGCGGCGGCGATCGGCGCGTCCGCGGCGTCGACGCCAGAGACTCCGGCGGATGACGCGACGCGCTCGGCGCGCGCGCGCGCCAACGAGGCGGCGACGGCCGGGTGAACGATGCGCGTCCCGACGCGTACCGCGGCCGCCGTGGCAACCAGTTGCTCGATCCTCGTTCGAGCCGCCGCGCTGCCGAGGCCACCGCGACGGACGAGATCCTGTTCCGACAACCCGGGCTCACCAGCATCGGCGACCCAGCGCGTCAGCCATCCGTCATCGTCGGCGATCGCCTGAAACCGTTCCAGCGTGCGGCGGCGCCGCACTCCGGCGACTGGCGGTTCGGGATCGAGGACGACCGCTCCGCCGATGGTCGCCGGTGGCGATGGCGCGCGCAGCACGATCCGATCGCCGCGAGTGACCACGACCGGCGCGGCAAAGCGCAGCCGGACAAAGCCCTCGCCGCCGGGCGCGATGACCACGCCGGCATCACCGGGCGCGACGGCCCGCCACGCGGAGTTCGCGCCGGCCCCGCGCACCGCGGCGATCGAAACTCGTGCGATGTGTTCGGCGGCGCCGTGATGGACCCGCACTCGCGCGCCGTGCGCCAGCGGCCGCGCGGCCGGCAGGACCGTCACGCGTGCATCGACGCGACGCGTCACCGGCAAGGCGTCCGGGGTCGCCAGCGTGACGCCGCGCGGCACCTCCGCCACTTCGACGGCACCAAGATTGATCGCCAGACGGCGCGGCGCCTGCGCGTTTTCGACCGCGGCGCCATGCACGTGCAGGCCGCGCACGCGGACGCGTTGTCCCGCCGGCAGCAGAGCGAGTTCCGCGCCAACGGTGGTTTCGCCGGAGACCAGCGTGCCGGTGACGACGGTGCCGAAACCCTTCCTCGTGAACGCGCGATCGACGTCGAGCCGGACCACGCCGTCGCGTCCGAGACGCGGACGGTCGTCAGCCAGCGCCGCCAGCGCCGCGCGCAGGTCGTCGAGCCCGCGCGACGTCAGCGCCGACACGGCGATCAGCGGTGCGTGTTCCAGAAAACTGCCGGCGACCAGTTCGCGGACCTCGAGCGCGGCCAGCGCTTCCGTGTCGCCGTCAACCAGGTCGACTTTCGACAACGCGATCACGCCGCGCGTGATGCCGAGCAACCGGCAGATGTCGAAGTGCTCGCGCGTCTGCGGCTTGACGGCCTCGTTGGCCGCGACCACCAGCAGCACCGCATCGATCGCCCCGGCGCCGGCGAGCATGTTGCGGACAAAGCGTTCGTGGCCGGGAACGTCGACGAGCGCAATCGTCACGTCGCCGGCGACCACATGCGCGAAGCCGAGGTCAATCGTGATACCGCGCTGCTGCTCTTCCTTCAGGCGATCGGGATCGATCCCGGTCAGCGCGCGGACGATCGCGCTCTTGCCGTGATCGATGTGCCCCGCCGTGCCGACGACGATCGAGCGCGCCACGCTGGTCAGCGCTTGCGCCCGGGTCTGGCGGCCTTCTTGAACGCGCGCTCGCGTTTGCCGGGCCGGCCGCGCTTGGCGCTCCGCTCTTCCTGCTTCGGCTTCGGTCCGCCGCGGCGATATGCTCCGGGCCGTTCCGATCGCCGCACGCTGTCGAGGATCTCCGACAGCCCGAGATCGATCTGCCGCCGCTCGAGGTCGACGCGAATCACCTGCACGCGCACCCGGTCGCCGAGCCGGTAGACGCGGCCGTTCTTCTCACCCCGCAGGATGTGCGCCTTTTCGACGAAGCGGTAGTAGTCGTCGGCCATCGTCGAGACGTGCACCATGCCTTCGACGAAGTGCTCGACCAGCTCCAGGTAGAGCCCGAACGCGCTGACGCCGGTGATGTAGCCGTCGAATTCGTCGCCGACCTTGTCGGCCATGAAACGGACTTTCTTCCACTGCACCAGCTCGCGCTCGGCGTCGTTGGCGCGGCGCTCGCGCTCCGAGGTGTGGCGGGCGACGCCCGGCATGTCGTCGGTCAGCTCCGACCGCCGGTCGTCATCGAGGCCGCGCCGCGACTCGCGCAGCGCGCGGTGGACGACGAGATCCGGATAGCGCCGGATCGGCGACGTGAAATGCGTGTAGGCCTCGGCCGCCAGCCCGAAGTGCGCGAGGTTGGCCTCGTCGTAGCGCGCCTTCTGCATTGTCCGCAGCATCAGGAACGCAATCGGCTTCTCTTCCGGCTTGCCGTGAATCTTCTCGACCAGCTTCTGGAAACTCCGCGGCTCGAGTTCTTCGGTGCTGGCGGCCAGCGAATAGCCGAGCGTGGAAATGAACTCCTCGAAGGTCTCGACCTTGGCCGGATCCGGCTCTTCGTGCACCCGATAGAGCGCGGGCATCGCGACTTTCTCGAGGTGCGCCGCCACGGTTTCGTTGGCGAGCAACATGAACTCCTCGATGAGCCGGTGGGCGATGTTCCGCTCGGCGGCGATGATCGCCTCGACGGCGCCGGCATCGTCGAGGACGATCTCCGACTCCTTCAAGTCGAAGTCGATCGATCCGCGCCGGCGGCGGCGCGCGTGGAGCACGTCGAACAACTCGTGCATGCGTTCGAACAGCGGGATCAGCGGCCGGTAGCGCTCCATCATCTCCGGATCGCGGTCGGTGACGATCTTGTTGACGTCGGTGTAGGTCATGCGCGCATCGCTGTGGATGACGCCGTCGTGCATCTCATAACGAACCACCGCGCCGGAGCGGCGATCGACCTCCATCAGGCACGACTGGACGAGCCGATCGACGTGCGGATTCAGGCTGCACAACCCGGTCGACAGATCCGAGGGAAACATGTGGACGGCGCGCTCGGGAAAGTACACCGAGGTGGCGCGCTCGTAGGCTTCGCGATCGAGTGCACTGCCTTCGTGGACGTAGTGCGCGACGTCGGCGATGTGGACGCCGAGCCAGAAGTTGCCGTTCTGCAACCGGTCGATCGAGATCGCGTCGTCGAAGTCGCGCGCGTGCTCACCGTCGATGGTCACAGTCTGCCAGGCGCGAAAATCGGTGCGCGACTGCGTGTCCCGGTCCCTGACCGTCGTCCCGAGTCGCCGCGCTTCGGCGATGGCATCTTCACCGTGGGCGTCGGGCAGGTTGTACTTGCGAATGATGACGGCGGTGTCGACGCCGGGCGCGTCGAGCGCCCCAAGCACCTCGGTGATCTGGCCGCTTGCCGAGCGCGTCGCGGTCGGCCACTGCGTGATTTGGACGACCACCATATCGCCGGCCGCGGCGCCGCGCGCATCGCCGCCCGCGACCTGGACATCCATGATGATGCGGCGGTCGAACGGCACCACGAACCCCCGTCCGGCGGCGTCCAGTTCGTAGCGGCCGACCACGGACGGCGCTCCGCGCTCGAGGATCCGGACGATGCGGCCCTCGGCGCGATCGGGATCACGCTGGCGTTCGATCCGGACGACGACGCGATCGCCGTGCATCGCCTGATTCATGTTGGTGCCGGCAATGAACACGCTCGATGGGCCGCCCTCCGGGCCGCCTTCGGGTTCGACGAACGCGAAGCCGCGCGGATTGGTCGACACCCGGCCGACGACGAGGTTCATCCGATCGGGCAGGCCGAAACGCTGGCCACGAATCTCGACGAGCTCGCCGCTGGTCACCAGGGCTTTGAGCCGGCGCCGGAAGGTGGCCCGCTGCTCGCGAGGGATTTTGAGGATTTGGAGGAGCTCTTTGACGGTCGCGGGGTGATCCACGCGGTCCCGGATGAGCTCGATGAGGTCGTTGTCTGGGGTCATCTACTTGTTTTCTTTCCTTGGAATCTTACGTCGTCGGAGCTCTGTGCGCGGTGCGCGGGTGCGCCTCTGCGCCGGTGCGTATGCGCCGTGCGTTTGGCGTGAAACGTGTGGCAGGATTCGACATCCGGCCCCAGCCAAATGCCGTTAGTTGCCCGAATGTCACTGGCTAGACGCACCGCGCACACGCACTGGCGCACCGGCGCACCTGCGCATCGGGCACGGGGCCGCCTGCGGGCGCCCATCCAACCGAAAGGGCGCCCGCAGTGTCTACTGAGTCAGTGACGGCCATTGCCGCCGACCTGTTGACCGCGCTGCCGCCTGCCGACGCCTCCGCCGAAGGGCGGGAGAGCGCGGAGATCCGCACGCTCATCGACGCCGCCCGCGCCGGCGACCGCGAAGCCTTTGGCGGCCTCGTTGTCCTGAACGAGCGCGTGGTGCTGCGTACGGCGCTGGCGGCGCTGGGCTCGCGCGAGGACGCCGAGGACGTCACCCAGGAAGCGTTCCTGGTCGCCTGGCAAAGACTGCCGGGCTTCCGCGGTGAATCGACGTTCCGCACCTGGCTCCTGACGATTACCTGGCGGAAGGCCCTGGATCGCCGGCGGGCGCGCCGCCGATGGTGGACCCGGCTCGCCAGCGGCAGCGCCGACGAAGGCTTCAGCCTCGACGTGTTGCCGGAGCCGGGCGCCGATCCCGAACGCGCGGCCGTCGCCCGCGACTTGTCGGCGCGCGTCGGCGCGGCGATCAACGGGCTCTCGCCAAGACTCCGCGACACGCTGCTGCTCGCGACGTCTGGCGAATTCTCGTACGAACAGATCTCGCAGATGCTGTCGACGCCTGTCGGCACGATCAAGTGGCGCGTCGCCGAAGCACGCCGCATCGTCAAGCTGGGGCTGCCGGAATGAACGGGCATCTGATCGACGACGTTGCCCGCCGGATGACGGACGTCGCGCCGCCGGCGGAGCTGCGGGCGCGCATCGTCGCCCGGCTCGGCGATCGTCCGGCGCCGTGGCGCGCGTGGATGCCGCTGGCCGCAGCGGCAGCAATCGTCACCGCGATCGTCGGCGTCAGCGTGGCGCGACCCGCGCCGCCACGTCGGACCTCGACGCCGCTCGCCGCGCTATCGCAGACGACAGCCGGCAACTTGCCCGCCGCGGCGCTGATTCCTGCGAACAACACCGCGATGCCGATCAAGCCGATCAGGAAGAAGCGCCCGGCCAGGCCGGAAGCCATCTCCGCCGCGGAAGCCGCCTGGCGCGCGCGCGCGATTCCCGCGATTGCCGCGCTGGCGCCGCTCACCACCGACGAGATCCAACCGGAGTCGTTGACCGTGCCTCTACTCGAACTGAAACCGCTCGTGACGCTGCCGGTTATCGTGGCGCCGATTGACGCCGACGCGTCCGGAGGACGTTGACGGCGATCGCGGCGAAAAAGGACCTGTCGATATGAAACGTGTGCTTCTCACTTCGTTGTTCGTACTCGCCGCGTCGAGCGCTTTCGCGCAGCAGACGACGCCGCCGGCACGGCCGGCGACGACACCGCCCTCGCGGCCCTCAACACAGCCGCCACCCGGTGTCAGCGCGCCGATCACGCCGACGCCCGGCGCGGCACCGAGCGCGCAGACGCCGGCCCCCAGAGCCATGACGCCAGAGCAGCGGGACGCCGCCGCCGCCCGCGAAGCGGGCATCTGGCAGAACATCAAGCTCGATCTCGTGCTCACCGACAATTACACCGGAACGCCGGTCAAGAAAACGGTGACGATGATCATGTCGAGCGGGCGGAGCGGCCAGATCCGCACAACCAATCAGGTCGGCGGCTTCGACGTCGAGTTGAACGTCGACGCGCAGGCGTCAACCAAAGTGAATCCACCTGGATTCTCAGGGCCGATTCAGATCTACACGTCGATTACCGTGCAGTACATGCCGGCACCGACGCCGGATACCTCGAGCCGCGGCCCGTCGAAGCCCTCGGGACTGCATCAGTCGATCAGCTTCGCGCTGCTGGATGGCAAACCGATGCTGATTTCTCAGTCGGCGGATCCGGTCACGGATCGCAAGGTCACGCTCGAAGTCACCGCCACCGTGCTGAAGTAGCTACTTCTCCGCGCTCATCAACGCCTTGAGCGCCGCGTCGGCGGCGCTCTGGGCGCCCTGATCCATCGAGGCCGCCAGCCGCTGCGCGTCCTTCAGGCTGGCGAGCACGGCATCGAGTTTCCCGGCGCCGGTGGTGTCGCCACTGGCGCGCATCCGCGCCTGCACGCTCTCGGCGGTGACCCGCGCGGTCTCGAACTGTTTGCTCGCATCGCCGAAGTTGATGAGAAACAGGCTGACACGCCCCTGCAGCACCGCGGCGCGAACCAGCACGAGGTCCTGGCCGAGCTGCAGCCGCGCCGTTTCGCGCTCGGCGGCGCTGCGCCCCGCGGCGCCGGCAATCCACCCAATCGCAAACGACAGCACCACCGCGACAATCGCGGCGCCCACAGCTTTGAGATTCATTGAACGAGAAGGACGACGGAGGAAAACGCTGCTAGTGCAGGTGCTGCGGTTCGGTCCAAGCCGAGAGCTTGGTCACGGCGTCGAATTGTCTGAGGAGCCGATTCATGAACTCGCAGGCATCGTCGCGCTGGCAAAGCTGATCGAGCTGGCCCAGGATCCGTGACAGCGCTTCTTCGGCCTGGGCAATGGCAATGTCGGAGTAATACTCGCGCTGCTGCTCGAGACAGCGATGATGTTTGAGAAATTCTTCGCGGAAAAAATCTGCGAGACAGCTGCAAACCGGCATGCACGCCGGTTTGGGACCTGAAGCGGAAACGCTGGAAAAGCGGCTCTTCAAGGCCATTTCAAAGCAGGGACGGTTCCCAGTTTACGGTCGAGGTGTGCGTCGTGTCAACGTCACATCTCGTTCTACGTGGAAGGTGTGTCGAGCGCGCGCTTCATCAGCGCGCTGACAACTTTGGGATTCGCCTTGCCTTTGCTGGCTTTCATCGCCTGTCCTACAAGAAAGCCAAACGTCGCGGTCTTGCCGCCGCGATATTGCTTGACCGGCTCTGGGTGAGCGGCAATTACGTCCGTCACCACCGCCTGCAGTTCCGCCTCATCGCCAATTTGGGCCAGCCCCTCGGCCTCGATGATGGCCTCCGCGGTGGCACCGGTGCCCCACATCTTCTCGAAGATCTCCTTGGCGACGGTGCTGCTGACGGTGCCGCGATCGGCATGCTGGATCAGTCCGGCGAGTGCGCTGGCGGTGACCGCGGTCTGGGCGATGTCGTCGACGCCGGCTTCCTTCAGCTTCCGCCGCACTTCGCCCTGAATCCAGTTACTCGCCGCTTTCGCCGGCGCTCCGGCGCCAACGACGGCTTCAAAGAAGTCGGCACCACCAGACAGGAAGCTGACCAGCTGATCGGCGTCGTACTCGCTCAACCCGTGCGCGGCAATCAGCCTCGCCCGGCGCGCCTCGGGCAGCTCGGCCATGGTCGCGCGCACCGACTCGACCCACGCCGCCGGCACGTCGAGAGGACCGAGATCGGGTTCGGGGAAATATCGGTAGTCGTGCGCTTCTTCCTTGCTGCGCATCGAGGTCGTGATGCCGGCGGTGCTGTCCCACAGCCGTGTTTCCTGGACGACGCGGCCGCCGGAGGACACCACGTCGATCTGTCTGTCGATCTCGTACTCGAGCGCCTTCTGCAGGTAGCGGAACGAGTTGACGTTCTTGACCTCGGCCTTCGTGCCGAGCACCGTCTGGCCGGCCGGGCGCACCGAGACGTTCGCGTCACAGCGCAGGCTCCCCTCTTCCATGTTGCCGTCGTTGACGCCGAGCGCGACGAGCATCTCGCGGATGCGCCAGAAGCAGTCGGCGGCGTCGGCGGCATTGCGCAGGTCGGGCTCGGTCACGATCTCGAGCAGCGGCACCCCGGTGCGATTGAAATCGACGTAGGTGGCGCGGCTCGAATCCGGAAACCCGTGGTGCAGCGACTTGCCCGCGTCTTCCTCGAGGTGCGCCCGGGTGATGCCGACGACGGGCGTTTGCGCCTTCGGGCCGAGGCGCAGCGTGCCGCGCAACGCGATCGGCTTGTCGTACTGCGAAATCTGATAGCCCTTCGGGAGATCCGGGTAGAAGTAATTCTTGCGCGCAAAAATCGAGAGCGGCTGAATCTCGCACCCCAGCGCCAGACCGGCCTTGATCGCGAGATCGACAGCGCGGCGGTTGAGGACCGGCAGCGCGCCCGGCATGCCGAGGCACACCGGGCAGACATGGGTATTCGGAGGCGCGCCGAAGGCCGTCGGACAACCGCAGAAGATCTTGGTCGTCGTCAGCAGCTGCGCGTGGACTTCCAAGCCGATGACGGCTTCGAACGACGTCGCGCGGTCGGGCACGTTCAGACCTTCGGGCCAGCCGCCTTGACGTCGGGCGCCGCGGTCTTCTCGAACGTCTTGAAGTTGTCGGCGAACATCGTCGCCAGCTTCTTCGCCTGCGCGTCGTAGGCGTTCTTGTCGGCCCAGGTATTGCGCGGCGTGAGCGCGTCAGCCGGGACGCCCGGCACTGCCGTCGGCACCTCGAGGTTGAAGACCGGATCGAGCTGGTACTTCACGTTGTCGAGCTGGCCGGTGAGCGCCGCAGTGATCATCGCTCGGGTGTGCGCGATCTTCATCCGCTTGCCGGTGCCGTAGGGGCCGCCGGTCCAGCCGGTGTTGACGAGCCAGACCTTCGCGTTGTGCCTGGCGATCCGCTCACCGAGCAGCCTGGCGTAGACGTTCGGATCCCACACCATGAACGGCGCGCCGAAGCAGGTGCTGAACGTCGCTTTCGGCTCGGTGACGCCGCGCTCGGTGCCGGCGACCTTCGCGGTGTAGCCCGACAGAAAGTGGTACATCGCGCCGGCCGGCGACAACCGCGCAATCGGCGGCAAGACGCCGAAGGCGTCGGCGGTCAGCATCACCACGTTGGTCGGATGTCCGGCCTGGCTGCCCGGCAGGGCGTTGTCGATGAACTGCAGCGGATAGGCGCCGCGGGTGTTCTCGGTGACGGCGTCGTCGTTCAGATCGAGCGCCCGGGTCACGGGATCGCAGGTCACGTTCTCGAGCACCGTGCCGAAGCGCCGCGTGGTCTCGTAGATTTGCGGTTCGGCCTCGGCCGAGAGGCGAATCATCTTCGCGTAGCAGCCGCCTTCGAAGTTGAACACGCCCGTCGTGCTCCAGCCGTGTTCGTCGTCGCCGATCAACTGGCGATCGGCATCGCTCGAGAGCGTCGTCTTGCCGGTGCCCGACAAGCCGAAGAACAGCGCCACATCGCCCTTGGCGCCGACGTTGGCCGAGCAGTGCATCGGCATCGTGTCCTTCAGCGGCAGGATGTAGTTCATGACGGTGAAGATCGATTTTTTGATCTCGCCGGCGTAGTTGGTCCCGCCAATCAGCACCAGCTTCTTGGCGAAGTTGAGCAGGATGAAAACTTCGGAGTTGGTTTTGTCGGCGTCCTTGGTCGCGGTGAAGCTCGGGACGTCGATGACCGTGAACTGCGGGTCGTGCTGGAGCCGCTTCTGCGGGTCGGTTTCCGGGATGAACATGTGACGCGCGAAGAGCGAGTGCCACGCGCGCTCGGTGATGATGCGGATCGGCAGCCGGAATTCAGGATCGGCACCGGCCCAGCAATCCTGCACAAACAGGTCCTTGCCCCGCATGTGCGCGAGCATGCGCCGATGCAGGCCGTCGAACGCTTCGGCGTCGATCGGGCGGTTGACCTTGCCCCACGCCACGTGCGACGAGCTCGACGGCTCCTTGACGATGAACTTGTCGTTGGGTGAGCGCCCGGTGTGCTGGCCGGTGCTGCACACGATCGGCCCGTCGACCGAAATCACGCCTTCGCTCCGGCGCACGGCCTGCTCGTACAACGCCGGCACGCTGAGGCTCCAGTAGATGTGGGACGCGCCCTCGATGCCCACCGATTCCAGTCCGACTTTGCGATCACCCTGAGACATGAAGACTCCTTAACAGCCCGACAAACGCTTGATCCTACCCCACCGTCGAGCCGGCAGTCACCTCAGGGCGGCGTCGCGCGGCGGGCTACGGCGACCCGGCCTCGACGAGCGCGCGGCGAAGATGGCAAACGTCGAACAGGCCATCGACCGACGCCCGCGCCGACCGGCGCAGACACTCCGCGCCAGTTCCCCCGGCGCTCGACCATTACACTAGTGCTGAATTGAGTGAATGGGTGAATGAGTGAATGGGTGGATGCGCTGAGTAAACTGAGGAAATGGGCGACTGAGTGACTGCCTGGACCGTGCGGGTGGTGACTACTCTTGGGCTGCTCGCCATCGCGGCGTGCGTGGCGCCGCGGATTCCCGAAGCGGCCCCGGCGATCTCGGTGCCGGCGCAGTTGCGCGTCCGGGTTGGACGCAGCGTCAGGGTGGTGCCGATCGAGGAGTACGTCGCCGGATCAGCGCTGTCTGAAGTATCGCCCACGAGCGCCACGCCGGCGACCGCCCGACGGATTTTCGAAGTGCAAGCCGTGCTCGCACGCACTTATGCGACCACGCACGTCGGGCGCCATGCGCGCGAGGGCTTCGACCTCTGCGACGCGACGCACTGCCAGCTGTACGAACCCGATCGCCTGCGAACCTCGCGGTTCGCGGCCCTCGCGCGCGAGGCCACGGCGAACACCGCCGGTCTCGTGATTGCCTTCGGCAATCGACCGGCCGAGGCGCTGTTTCATGCTGACTGCGGAGGGCACACCGCCTCAGGCGAGGCGGTGTGGGGCGGCGCGCCCGAGGCGTACCTGCACGGCGTGCGGGATCAGGTGCCCGGCCTCACGCACACGACGTGGACGCTCGACAGCGCCCCCGACGAGCTGCGCCGCGCGCTCGCCAAGGATCCGCGAACCGATGTCGGCCGCCGGCTCGACACGATTCGCGTGGTGCGCCGCGACGCCAGCGACCGCGCGTCGTCGATTGAACTGCGCGGCGAGCACACGCGGGTCGTCCGCGGCGAGGATTTTCGCGCCATCGTCAACGCGACGCTCGGAAACCGCGCGGTTCGCAGCACGCGGTTTGCCGTCAAGAAAACGGGCGGGGGGTTCCAGTTGTCCGGCTCCGGATTCGGTCACGGCGTCGGCCTCTGTCAGGTCGGCGCCGCCGCCAGGGCAAAGCGGGGCGATTCGACGGGCGACATCATCGGCGCTTATTTCCGGGGCGCGAGGATCGTCGCGGCGACCAGGGACCGCTGAAGCGGGGACGGGGGTGCTTGCGCGGAGCGACCCCGTCCCGCCCGGACTCGACCTCACCCGGTTACAATAGAGCCGTAAACGCCCGTGTCCTTTGGGCGTATCCCTATGACAGGAGAGCCCCAGCCGCCCGTGAGCGCCAAGGAAGCCGACGCCCGCGTGGCGGTCGACGTCAAAGCGCTGCAAGCCGCCGGACGGCTCGATGCCGCCCGCGATCGGTTTGCGGAGCTCGTCGCGCGTCATCAGCGCCGCGCGATTCGCATCGCGATGCACTATTTGCGCGATGCGGCGGACGCCGACGAAGCGGTGCAGGATGCGTTCGTCAAGTCGTACACGCATCTGGGGACGTTTCGCGAGGAACTGCCCTTCGAGATCTGGTTCACGCGCATTCTGATCAACGGATGCCTGGATCGGCTGAAGGGCCGCCGGCGCCGGGAGCGATGGATTGCCCCACCGCAACTCGACCCGTCCGGCAACGAGCGAGATCCGGCCGAGTATCTGCCCTCCCGCGGGCCCAGCCCCGAGGACCAGCTGCTCGCCGACGAACGCCGCCGGCGGTTGAAGGCGGCGCTTGGTGAACTACCGGAGCGGCAGCGCCTGGTGTTCATGTTGAGTCATTTCGACGGTCGATCCTCCCGAGAGGTGAGCGCCATGACGGGGCTCAACGAGTCGACCGTGCGTGTGCATCTGTTCCGTGCGATCCGACGCTTGCGAGCCGTGCTGGCTCCTGGCGCGGCGGCGGCAGAGGTGACGCGAGGAAGGAGCAGTCGTGCGGCTCGTTGATGCAGTGTTGCGTCAGGGACATTTGTCGGAGCAGGCGCTGGCCGAGGCGTTGATGACGGGCGAACGGCCCGCTCACCTCGACCGGTGCGACGTCTGTGCCGCGCGCGCGGTCGAACTCGGCCGCTGGCTCGACGACGTTCGCGCCGTCGGCATCGAAGCCGCCGATCGGGCCTTTCCGCCCGAACGCCTGGCCGCCCAGCAGGCGCAGATTCTCCGCAAGCTCGAGCAGCTCGACGAGCCGGCGCGCGTCATCGCGTTCCCGGCCGCGGGCCGAATGCTCGGACGCGAGGCCGGCGGTCGCCGCGTCGCTCCGGCCTGGGTCGGCGTCGCCGCCGCGGCTGGACTCCTCCTTGGCGTCATTGGCGGGCAGTGGAGCGCGCGGCTGTTGCAGACCGCACCGCCGCCGGCGCCCGCCGTCGCCGCGGTGCAGCCGACGGCGCCCGCGCCGGTCGCCGACCCCTTGACGCTGCCGTCGTCGATTTTCGATCTCGACCTCGATGGCGCGGTCGCGCCGTCGCTCGCGCCGATCAATGACCTGACGCCGGCGATGACGACGGCAAGGGCGATCAGATCTGGTGGCTAGTTGCCGTCACTGATTTTCCGCAAGGGCCTGGATCTCAAGGACGCCGTCGCCGGGGAACTCGCGGCGGCCTATCACAGCCACATCGTCGACGCGATTCGCGCCGCCGGCTACGTCCGCGCGTCGGGCCGGCTGACCATCCATCTCGCCAAAGAGTTCGGCTTCTGCTACGGCGTCGATCGCGCCGTCGACTACGCCTATCAGACCCGCCGCAAGTTTCCCGACAAGCGGGTGTTCCTGACCGGCGAAATCATCCACAACCCGCACGTCAACGATCAGCTGCGCGAACGTGGCATCCGTCTGCTGACGGATCCGGGCGAAGATCCGGCCACGCTCGGCGCCGACGACGTGGTGATTCTGCCGGCGTTTGGCGTCTCGATTGGCGAGCTCGAGCGGCTGACGCGTACCGGCTGCACGCTCGTCGACACCACCTGCGGGTCGGTCCTGAATGTCTGGAAGAACGTCCGTCGCTACGCTCAGGACGGGTTTACCTCGGTGATCCACGGCAAGGTGTCGCACGAAGAGACGCGCGCGACCGCCTCGCAGGCCACCCAGTTCCCCGGCGCGCACTACCTGATCGTGCGCGACGAGGCCGAAGCCCAGCGCGTCTGCGACTACATCCGCCAGGGCGGCGACGCGGCCGGCTTCATCGCCTACTTTGGCCAGGCGGCGTCGCCCGGGTTCGATCCGGATACCCACCTCCTGCGCGTCGGCTGCGCCAACCAGACGACGATGCTGATGAGCGAATCACTGGCGATTGGCGAGATGCTGCGCGCAGCCATGCGCGACCGACATGGCGATGCCGAGCTGGCCTCGCGGTTCCGGGCCTTTGACACCATCTGCAGCGCCACCCAGGAGCGTCAGGATGCCGTGGTCGCCCTGCTCGACGAGCAGCGACTCGACCTGATGGTGGTCATTGGCGGCTACAACAGCAGCAATACCTGCAATCTGGCCCGGATTTGCGCCGACCACGTGCCGACGTTCCACATCGCCGACCCGTCCTGTCTCGAAGGGGCGGACGCAATCCGCCACCGGCCAATTGGCGCGCCGTCGACGGCGTCGGTCCCCGAGATTGTGACAAGAGTGTGGCTCCCGGCCGGTCAGATTCGGGTCGGCTTGACCGCCGGGGCCTCGACCCCGAACAACATCGTCGGGCAAGTGGTCGAACGGCTGGAAAAGCTGGCAGAATAACGGCCTACGGCCGTAAACATACTCCTCCTACCCGGCGTAAATCGACCTGTGACACCCCAGAGACCCGCAACGACCAATTGGGTCTGGCTGACGTGTGTCGCCGTGCTAGTGGCGGCCACGACATGGACCGGCGCGAGCCTCACGGCGACCGGCCCGACGCCGACCTTGCAAGCGACCCAGCCACCGCCGCGTCCCGGCGCGACCTCGCCATCGCCCGCGCAGAGTCCGCAAGGGCGCTCCGGCGATCCCAATGCGCGGCAGACCTTCACGCCGTTTTCGTCGTTCGAGTGGTGGAACGACGCCGACGTCAAGAAGGAAATCGGCCTCGCCGAGGACAAGGCGAAAAAGATCAGCGAGTACTACGAGAGCCGCAATCGCCAGATGCGCCCGTGGATCGAGGACTGGCGCCGCGAGCGCGCGGTGCTCGACAAAATGACCCAGGAGCGCATCACTGACGAAACCTCCTACGGCATGCAGGTCTGGCGCGTCGAACAGCTCACCGCGAAGCTGCGGGAGACCCGGGGGATGATGGCGTACCGGATGTATCTGCAGCTCTCGCCCGAGCAATACAAGAAACTTCGGGAGTGGATTGACCGTCGATCCAACGGTCGAGGCGGCCGTGGGGGCCCCGCGCCGCGCTAGCCGCGCGTTCGTCGGCGCCAGGCCCCCCGCGTCCCTCTCCTGATACAGTTCTCTGCCGTTTTCTGGAGTTCATCGAAATGATCAACGCATCGCGTAACGCAAGAATCTGGACGCTCGCCCTGGCCGCCACGGCGATGTCGGCCAGCCTTTCCGCACAACAGCAGGCCAACGCGCCGGCCGGCCAGGCGCAGCGCGCCGACCCCTACGTCGTCGGCCAGGCGCGTCCGCCGGTGGTCGAGGGCACCAACGTCGTCGATCTGACCCTGGAGCAGGCGATGGCGATGGCGCTCGAGAAGAATCTGGAGTTGAAAGTCGCGCGGATGAACCCGTCCGGCGTCGACTACCAGCTGCAGTCGGCGCGGGCGGCGTTCCTGCCCCGCTACACCGCGACCTACGGCTACAGCAACACGCTGCAGCCATCGAACGACATCCTGCAGGGCGTCGCCACCGTCAGCTCGCTGACGCAGAACTTCAACGCCGGCGCGAGCATGCTGCTGCCGTGGCACGGCGCCAACGTGTCGGCCAACTTCACCAACAACCGGAACTCGACGAACACCCTGAACGCGCGCCTCAATCCGTCGTTCGGGTCGGCGGTCCGTTTCTCCTATACGCAGCCGTTGCTGGCCGGGTGGCACATGGACAACACCCGCAATCAGACACGGACGCTCAGCGTGACCCGGCAGATCGCCGACATCACGCTGCTCGCGACGATCGAAAACACCAAGGCCAGCGTCCGCACGAACTACTGGAACCTGCGCTCGGCGATCGAGCAGATCGAGATTCAGCGCCGCTCGCTGGCGCTGGCGCGTCAGTTCTACGAGGAGAACAAGATCAAGGTCGAGATCGGCACCGCGGCGCCGATTGACATCGTCCAGCCGGAAGCGCAGGTCCTCAACGCCGAACAGGCGCTGCTCGCCGCCGAAGTCAGCTGGCGTACGGCCGAGCTCAACTTCAAGCGGCTGATCGCCAACGGGCCCGAGGACGAGATTTACCGCGCGACGATCAACCCGATCGAACAGGCGGTCCTGGCCGTGCAGAGCGTCGACATTCCCGCCGCGGTCAGCGCCGCGGTGGCCAATCGCTCGGACATCGTGACCACCAAGCGCAACCTGGAAATCAGCCAGTTGAACCTCGAGGTCACCAAGGACCTGACCAAACCCAACCTCGGCCTGACCGCCGGCTTCAACAGCACCGGGCAGGGCGGCACGCGTTTCTCGAATGGCCAGATTACCGAGGATTCCGGGTATTGGGGCGCGCTGACCAACCTCACCAGCCTGCTCAACAAGGGCTTCAGCGCCCAGCTCGACTTCACGCTGCCCTTCGGCCGCGACGTCACGCAGAACCGCGTCAACTACGCGCGCGCCGTCCTCCAGATCGATCAGGCGCAGGCGCAGCTGAAAGCGACCGAACTGAACATCACCAACGAAGTGACCAACGCCGGGCTGGCGGTCGAGAACACGTACAAGCTGTGGCAGGCGGCGCAGAAGGCGCGCGAAGCCGCCGACAAGAGCGCCGAGGCCGAACAGACGCGCTTCAGCCTCGGGATGTCGACGAACTATCAGGTGCTCGATCTGCAGACGCGGCAGACGCAGCAGCGGCTGGTCGAACTCGGCCGGCTGATCAACTACCTCAACGCCGTGGCGGAGTTCGATCGCGTCCAGCGCGTGGGCCGGTAAGACACGCTCTCAGGGCTGGTCGAAATTGCATGCGTAAAGTTCTCGTAGCTGTCATCGTCCTCGGCGCGTTGGGCGTCGGCGGCTGGTACTACCGCTTCGGCGGATCCAACACGGAAGCCGCCGCCGCCACCGGCGCCGGCGCGCCGGGCGCGGCCGGCCGCGGCCGCGGCGCCGGCGGGCGGGCGCCGCTGACCATCGACGTCGCCACCGTCGGACGGCACGAGATCATCGACTACGTCACCGTGGTCGGCAATCTGATCGGCGAAGCGACGGTCGACATCGTGCCGCGCGTCGGCGGCCGGCTCGAAGCGATTCAGGTCAAGCTCGGGGATCGCGTCACCAAGGGCCAGACGGTCGCCAAGATCGAGGACCGGACGATTCGCGAACAGATCAACCAGGCGGATGCCAGCCTGGCCGTCAACAACGCCAACGTCATCTCGCGCCAGAACGATCTCAAGGTCGCGCAGAACAACCTCGATCGACTGAAGAAAAGCTTCGACAGCGGGCTGTTGTCGAAGCAGGCGCTCGAGGACGCCGAGTCGCGTTACAACTCGGCCGCGAGCCAGGTCGACGTCGCCAAGGCGCAGGTGATTCAGACCCAGGCGCGCATCGACGAGCTGAAGATCACGATGACCGACACGACGGTGCTGTCGCCGGTGGATGGCTTCGTCGGCCGCCGCGTCCTCGACCCGGGCGCGTTTGCCGGCGCCAACACGGTGATCATGTCGGTCGTCGACATCAGCTCGGTGCGCTTGATCTCCAACGTCGTCGAGAAGGACTTCCGACGCGTCACCCCGGGCGTGGCCGCGCTCGTCGAAGTCGATGCGTTCCCGGGCGAGAGCTTCCGCGGCGAAGTCAGCCGCGTCGCGCCGATCTTCGATCCGGCGACGCGCACCGCGTCGATGGAAATCGAAGTGCCGAATCCCGGCTTCCGGCTCAAGCCGGGGATGTATGCGCGCGTGCGGCTGACGGCGGAACGCCGCGCCGGCGCCCTGAGCGTGCCGCGGAACGCGGTCGTCGACCTCGACAACAAGCGCGGCGTCTACACGGTCGAGAACGACGTCGCCAGGTTCAAGGAAGTCCATACCGGCCTGAGCGACGCCAATTTCATCGAGATTCTCGACGGCGTCACCGAAGGCACGCGCGTCATCACCGTCGGTGCGCTGGCGCTGCGGGATGGCGATCGCGTCGTCATCGCCGGCGCGACCAAGGGCGGGCGCGGCGGCAGCAAGGACGGCGGCAATTCGGGTGGTCGAGCCGGCCGGGAGTCGGGCGCCGGCCAGGCAGGCAGTAGGCCCTAGACGTTAGGCCCTAGGCCCTAGGGTGTTCGGGTGCCCCCCAGAACCCACTAGGGCCCAGAGCCAAGCGCCCAGGGCCTGACAAGGATCAGATGTCTATTCCTCGCATAGCAATCGAGCGCCCGGTCACGATGTTCATGATCTCCGGCGTGATCGTCCTGCTCGGGTTGATCTCGCTCTATCGGCTGCCGGTCGACCTGATGCCGGACATCACCTACCCGAGCATCACGGTGCGTGTCGGCTACGCCGGCGTCGGGCCGGCCGAGATCGAAGAGCTGATCGTCCGCCCGCTCGAGCAGTCGCTCGCCGCGGTTCCCGGCCTCGAGCAGGTGAACTCGACGGCGGCCGAAGGCTCGGGCACGGTGCGTCTGAACTTCGCGTGGGGCACCGATCTCAACGACGCCGCCGACGAAGTCCGGACCCGCGTCGATCGCGTGCGTGGCCGCTTGCCGGAAGAAGCCGACGCCCCGAGCATCTCCAAATTCGATTCGTCGTCGTCGCCGATCATGACGGTGGGCGTCGACGGCGATTACGACCGCGTGACGTTGCGCGAGATCGCGGAGAACGACCTGGTGCCGCGGTTCGAGCGCGTCGAGGGCGTCGCCGCGGTGACCGTCAGCGGCGGGCTGCGCCGGCAGATTCACATCGAACTGTCGAAGGAAAAGATCACCGCGATGGACCTGTCGGTCGATCGCGTCGTCAACACGATCCGCGCCGAGAACCAGAACACGCCGCTCGGCGAAGTCATCGAGGGCGACACCAGCTTCCTGCTCCGCAGCCAGGGGCAGTTCCAGAATCTCGCCCAGATCAAGGATCTGATCGTCCAGACCAAGGGCGGCATTCCGGTCTACCTGCGCGATATCGCCGAGGTCAGGGACACGACCGAAGACCTGCGATCGTTCTCGCGCATCAACGGCAAGCCCGGCGTGCGCCTGCAGATTACCAAGCAGTCGGGCAAGAACACGGTCGCCATCGCCGCCTCGGCGAAAGCGGAAATCGAGCGGACCAACCGCGAAGTGCCGACGGTGCGGCTGACGCTGCTCGACGACCAGTCGAAGTACATCGAACAGTCCATCGCGGCGGTCAAGGAGCACGTCAACTTCGGCGCCGTCCTGGTGATCGCGATCATCTTCCTGTTCCTGCGCGACCTCCGCTCCACGCTGATCATCTGCACGTCGATTCCGGTCTCGGTGGTCGGGACGTTCGCGCTGCTCTACTTCGCCGGCTTCACGCTGAACACGATGACCTTCGGCGGCCTGGCGCTCGGCGTCGGCATGATCGTCGACGCGTCGATCGTCGTGCTTGAAAACGCCTTCCGCCACATGGAACACGGCAAGTCGCGCCTGCAGGCGGCCATCGACGGGTCCGAGGAAGTCTGGTCGGCGATTCTGGCGTCCACGCTGACCCACGTCGCCGTCTTCGTGCCGCTGCTCTTCCTCACCGGCGTCTCGAGCGTGCTGTTCGTCCAGCTCTCGGTCGTGGTCATGTTCTCGCTGATGATGTCGCTGTTCGTCGCCGTGACGATCGTCCCGGTGCTGTGCTCGCGGCTGCTGAAGCTGCCGCCGCCGGAGAGCGAACGCAAAGGCCTCTTCGGCAAGCTGTTTACCTGGAGCGAGCACGTCTTCACGAAACTCGACGACAGCTATCGGGCCGCGATTCACCTGGCGCTGCAGCACCGGCCGACGGTGTTGATGGCCGCCGCCGGCCTGACCGCCCTGGCGTTTGTGATTTTGCCGACGATTCCGTCCGAGCTCGTGCCGCAGACCGACGAGGGCGAAGTCTCGATCAGCGCCCGGATGCCGGTCGGGACCCGCGTCGAGCGCACCGAGGCGGTGGCGCTGCAGCTCGAACGCCTGGTTCAGGACAACGTGCCGGAAGCGGTGACGATCATGAGCAACGCCGGCGGCGGCGGATTCGGCGGCGGCTCGGCGTCGAGCGCGAACCTCACCGTCAAGCTGACGCCGCGCACCGAACGCAAGCGCACTAACGATCAGATAGCCACCGACCTGCGCCGCGTGCTGGTCGGCATTCCCGGCGCGCAGATCACGACGCGCGCCTCGGGCGGCAACAACCAGCTCACCCGCGCGCTCGGCGGCGGCAACACCAACAGCCGTCTCGCCGTCGAGATCCGGGGCAACGACCTCGCGGATTCGGCGCGGGTCGCGCAGCAGGTGCTCGACGTGCTCAAGGACACGCCCGGGATCGCCAACCCGCAGATCGGCCGTGAAGATGGCCGCCCCGAACTCGCGATTCGCGTCGACCGCCCCAAGGCGGCGATGCTCGGCCTGACCGTCCAGGGCGTCGCCAGCACCATCCGCACGAACATCAGCGGCACGCAGGCGGCGTTCTTCCGCGAGCGCGGCAAGGAGTTTCCGATCATCGTCCGGCTCCGCGAGGAAGATCGCGAACGCGCCGAGTCGGTCAACGACGTGCTGATCTCGACGCCCAGCGGCCTGGTCTTGCCCGCCGGCAACGTGCTCGACCTGCGTCCGCAGACGGGACCAACGCAGATCGAACGCAAGAATCAGCAGCGCATCGCCCGCGTCAATGCCGAGCTCGACGCCGGCGTCGCCCTGGGCGAGGCCGTCAAGGACGTGCAGGCGCGGCTGCCGGCGGTGACCGTCCCTGAGGGCTTTTCGGTCGGGTTTGGCGCCGAAGTCGAGCAGCAGGCCACCGCCTTCCAGCAGCTCCAGGTGCTGCTGGTCCTGGGCGTGCTGCTGGTCTACGCGGTCATGGCCTCCCAGTACGAGTCGCTGCGCGATCCCTTCATCGTGATGTTCTCGGTCCCGGTCGCGGCCATCGGGGTGGTGCTGGCGCTCAAGTTGACAGCAACGTCCTTCAGTTTGCAGGCGTATATCGGGGTAATCATGCTCGCCGGGATCGTGGTCAGCAACGCGATCCTGCTCGTGGACTACACGAACGTTCTGCGAAAGCGAGACGGCGTGCCCCTGCGGGACGCCGTGGAATTGGCCGGACGGACGAGGCTCCGGCCCATCCTGATGACCTCCCTGGCGACCATCCTTGGCCTGGTGCCCATGTCGTTGGGCATCGGTGAGGGCGCGGAATTACAGGCGCCGCTGGGGCGGGTGGTCATCGGCGGGCTGGCGGCATCGACGCTGGTCACGCTGGTGCTGGTGCCGGCGGTTTACACGTTGTTCGAAGAAGGTTTTGCCGGATTGCGCCGAGGGGCGGCGCATTCGAACCCTGAGCGGGCCTAGAGGATCATGAAAAAGCTGGTCACGTTTCTGATTGTCATCGCGGCTGGCGCCGCGGCGGCCTACTACTACTACACGGTCACCAAGAAGGTCGAGCCGCCGCAGATTACGCAGGTCACGATCTCGCAGAACGACATCGTCGAGGTCGTCCAGGCGACCGGTACGCTCGAAGCCGAGCGGCGCGTCGACGTCGGCTCGCAGGTGTCCGGCACCGTGCAGGAGATGTACGTCGACTACAACTACATCGTCCACAAGGGCCAGGTGCTCGCCAAGCTCGACCCGACGCTGCTCCAGGTGCAGGTCGACATCCAGAAGGCGAACATCGAGCGCCAGAAGGGCGACATCACCAACCAGGAAGTGAATCTCGAGGACGCGAAGAAGAACCTCGAGCGCACCAAGGAACTCGCTGAAAAGGGCCTCGCCAACCAGCAGCAGCTCGAGGCGGCGGTGCTGACCGTCAAGAGCCGGCAAGCGCAGATCGACGCGGCGAAGAAGACGCTTTACACCGCGGAGCAACAGCTCTCGCAGGCCGAACTCAACGTCAGCTACACCACGATCAAGTCGCCGATCGACGGCGTCGTCGTCGAGCGCAAGGTCGACCGCGGCCAGACGGTGCAGGCGAGCATGAACACGCCGTCGTTCTTCATCCTGGCGACGGACCTGCGGACGTTGAAGCTCACCGCCGGCGTCGACGAAGCGGAAATCGGCAAGGTGCGCCAGGGGCAGAAGGTCAAGTTCATCGTCGACTCGTACGGCCGTCAGGAGTTCGAGGGCGTCGTCACGAACGTCCGACTGAACGCGACGACGAGCAACAACGTCGTCACCTACCCGGTGTGGATTGAGGTGCCGAACCCCGAGCTCAAGCTCAAGCCGAGCATGACGGCGAACCTGCGCATCATCATCTCGACGGCAGCCAACGCCGTGCGCATCCCGAATCAGGCGCTGCGCTTCCGGCCCAACAACGACATCTATCTGGCGCTCGGGCTCGAGCCGCCAAAGGCGGGCGGCCGGCAGTTGAACGGCGGTCGCGCTGGTGACGTGCAGAACCCGCCGCCGGCGGCCAGCGCACAGCCGGGCGCGGCTGGCGCGCCGGGCGCGACCACGGCGCCGCAGGTTGCGGGCGGACGGCAAGGCGGCGGCGACCGGTCGTCGCGCACGCCGGGTGGTCAGGGCGGCCAGGCTGGCCAAGGCGGTCAGGCCGGTCAGAACCGCGGCAATCGCTCCGCCGGAGGCACGGGTGGACGGGGCTTCGGCAACCAGGGCGGCGGGGTGTCGAACATGACGCCTGAGCAACGCGCGCAGATGATGGAACAGTTTCGCGCCAGCGGCGGCGGCAACGGCGGCGGTCGCGGTCAGGGCGGCGGCGGTGGCCGAGCCGGCACGCGCGTCGGCAACGAGCCGCCGGCAAAGACCGTGGACATGAGTTCGGCGCAGACGATTGACGAGCTCTTCCAGCCCGTGCCCAAGCGTATCGAGCCGGGTTCCGTGTGGACCTGGGACGAGGCCGGCAAGAAGCTCGCTGAGCATCGCGTGTTCCTCGGCATCACCGATGGGCAGTTCAGCGAACTCGTCTCCGGCGACATCAAGGTCGGCCAGCAGGTCGTGACTGCCGTCGTGCTTCCGCAGGCGGCGCGGTCGAACGCCGGCGGGAACAGCCTCTTCGGTGGCCAGCAGCCGGGCCGCGGCAATCCGGGTGGCATGCAGCCGGGCAATTTCGGCGGCGGCCCCGGTGGCGGCGGCGGCGGCGGTCGTGGCGGCGGTGGCGGTGGCGGACGGGGCGGCAATTAGTTCGTCTTGGGTCTTTGGTCTTGGGTCTTGAGTCGCAACGCAGCTTTTCGACTCACTGCTTAAGACCAGAGACAGGACCCAAGACCCCAGACGCAAGACCCAAGACTGAACTGGAGACCTGAACGTGCCCGTTGTTATCTCCGTCAAAGACCTGACCAAGATCTACCGCATGGGCGACCACGAGGTCCGCGCGTTGCGCGGCGTGTCGCTCGACATCGAGGCCGGCGAGTTCGTCGCCGTCACCGGCCCGTCGGGCTCGGGCAAGTCGACGTTCATGCACATCGCCGGCGCCCTCGACAAGCCGACCAGCGGCCAGTACATCCTCGACGGCAAGGACGTCTCGAAGCTGTCGAAGGATGACTTGGCCCGAGTGCGCAACCAGAAGATCGGGTTCGTCTTTCAGGGCTTCAACCTGTTGACGCGGACCACGGCGCTCGACAACGTCGAGCTGCCGCTGCTCTACAACAACAAGAACGGCCTGCGGGCGTCCGACCGGCACAAGCGCGCGCTCGCGTCGCTCGACGCGGTCGGCCTCGGTCAGCGCTATCACCACATGCCGAACCAGCTGTCCGGCGGTCAGCAGCAGCGCGTCGCCATCGCGCGGGCGCTGATCAACGAGCCGTCGATCATTCTGGCCGACGAGCCGACCGGCAATCTCGACACGCGCACCAGCATCGAAGTGATGGGGATCTTCCAGCGCCTGAATCGCGAGCGCGGCATCACCGTTTTGCTGATCACCCACGAAATGGACATCGCGGAATACGGCACGCGGCTGATTCGCTTCCGCGACGGCCGCGTCGTGGCCGACCAGGCGGTGCTGCACCGCCGCAACGCCGCCGACGAACTGGCGGCGCTGCCGCCGCCCGAGCCCGATCAGATTCCGCCGCCCGCGGCCGACGCACAAGCGCCGGCCGGGCACTAGGAGAGAGTGCCCGCATGAACCTGTTTATGACGGTCCGGATCGCCTTCAAGGCGCTCCTGCGCAATAAGCTGCGCACCAGCCTGACCATGCTCGGCATGATCATCGGCGTCGCGGCGGTGATCTCGATGGTCGCGCTGGGCTCGGGCGCCAGCGCGGCGCTCGAAGAGCAGGTCAAGGCCGCCGGCACCAACCTGATCACCATCTCGCCCGGAAGCACGTCGGCGGCCGGCGTCCGCACCGGCTTCGGCGGCAACACCAAGATGACGCCGGAGGACGCGCAGGCGCTGCGCGATCTGCCGGAGCTGCAGTACGTCGCCGAGAGCGTCGGCACGCGCTCGCAGGTGATCTACGGCAACGCCAACTGGAACACGCAGATCGAAGGCACCAACGTCGACCTGCCGCTGATCCGCGCCTGGCCGCAGATGTACGGCTCGTTCTTCACCTCCGAAGACGTTCGCGGCGCGGCCAAGGTCTGCGTGCTCGGCGCCAACGTCTCCGACACGTTGTTCGGCGAAGGCGTCGATCCGACCGACCAGCAGATCCGCGTGCGCAACCACATCTTCCGCGTGCTCGGCGTGATGTCGCGCAAGGGCGCGACCGGCGGCGGCATGAACATGGACGACCAGATCTTCACGCCGTACACGACGGTGATGAAGAAGCTGTCGGGCCAGACCAACCTGAACCGCATCTACGTCGCGACCCGCTCCGCCGACGAGCTGTCCTCGGCGGCGGCGTCGATCTCCACGACCATGCGGCTGCAGCACAACATCGTCCCCGGAGACACCGACGACTTCACCGTCCAGACGCTCGACGACATGGTCGCGCTGCGCACCGAACAGGCCAACACGATGACGCGTCTGCTCGCCGGCATCGCCGGCGTCTCGCTGGTCGTCGGCGGCATCGGCATCATGAACATCATGCTGGTGTCGGTGACCGAGCGGACGCGGGAGATCGGCCTGCGCCTGGCCATCGGCGCGCGCGGTTTCGACGTCCTGCTGCAGTTCCTGATCGAGGCAGTGGTGATCAGCTTGCTCGGGGGCGCCACTGGCATAGGACTTGGTTATCTGGTCTCCGAGCTCTTGCGTGCATACCAGAACATGCCTACTCTAGTGCCGCTCGACTCCGTGATCATCGCGGTGGTCTTCTCGGCGGCGGTCGGCATCTTTTTCGGGTTCTACCCGGCGCGCAAGGCCGCCGGGCTGGATCCCATCGAAGCTCTGCGATTCGAATAAGTCGCAGATTCGCGGGATGGAAAGAACCGGCCGCCGGCGGCCGGTAACAACGGGACCGAATCGATCGGAAGGTCGATTCGTTTTGTAGAGGGAGTACTCTTTATGCGACGTGTAGCAACACTGGTGAGCACGGCGACTGTGATGATGTTCACGGTCGGTCTGCTGGCGCAGGCGAAACCGAACTTCGCCGGCAAGTGGACGGTTGACGCGGAGAAGACCACGGCTGCGAACCCGGCTCCGGCCGGTGGCGGCGGTGGCGGCGGCGGACGTGCTGGCGGCGGTGGCGGTGGACGTGGCGGCGGTGGTCCGATGACCATCGCGCAGGACGCGACGACGCTCACGATCACTACCGAAGGCCAGAACGGTCCGATGGAAGTGAAGTACAAGCTCGACGGCACCGAACAGACGGTGACGATGGGTCAGGGCGAAGCCAAGGTCAAGGCCAAGGTCGAGGGCAGCACGATCGTCGTCGAACAGGTCCGTGACATGGGCAACGGCCCGACGACCACCAAGGTCGTCTACTCGATGGAAGGTGACTGGCTCGTTCGGTCGACGACCTCGCCCGGCCGCAACGGCGGCGAACCGACGACGCGCAAGACCTACTTCAAGAAGGGCTAGTTCCAGGCCCTGGGCGTTTTGGCCCTGGGCACTAGGGCGAGTTCTGAACGGGCGCGGTGGCTTCGGCTGCCGCGCCCGTTTGCTGTACACGCAGAGAGCACGGAGAACACGGAGACGCAGAGGCGCGCCGTAGCCCAAGGCCCAAGGCCCAAGACGCGAGACCCAAGACTGTGAGCCTTGAGCCCTGAGCCCTGAGCCATCTAATATCGACCCAGGTCCGGCCGTTTCCGGGCAGGAACGCCGAAGCCATTCACAGGAGAATGAACATGCGACGTGTAGCCACGATGATGACGGCAGCAGCCGTGGTGCTTTTCGCCGCCGGCACGACTGCCCAGAGCAAGCCGAACTTCAGCGGGAAATGGACGATGGATCCGGCGTCGGCGCCGCAAGGCGGCGGTGGTGGCGGTGGCGGTCGCGGCATGGGCGGACGCGGCGGCGGTGGTTGGGGCCAGACGTTCACGCTGACTCAGGACGCAACGACCTTGAAAGTCGAACGCATGCAGGGTCCGGCCACGGTCACCGAGACGTTCAAGCTCGATGGATCGGACAGCAAGAACACGTTGCCGCCGATGCGCGGCGGCGCCGCGGCCGATGTCGTCTCGAAGGCCATGTGGGACGGCGACAAGATCGTCATCACCTCGTCGCGTACGATGAACATGAACGGCACCGAGATGAAGATCGATTCGAAGCGGGTGATCTCGATGTCCGGCGCCGATCTGCAGATCGACAGCACGACGACGGGCATGGGCGACGCGCCGATGACGTCGACGGTGAAATACAAGAAGGGCTAGTCTTGGGGCTTGGCAGGCCGCTGAAAAACGCGGCCTGAACTTCAAACTTTAAACTTCAAACTTCGACCTGGCCCGATTCGCTCCGCCGTGATTCGTCCCGGTGGCGGTCGGTGGCGTGCCCGTCCGCTGGCCGATCGTATAGCCCGCTTGCCGCGTCGTCCGCGCATCAATGGCGCCGTGCAGAAGTTGCGCACGGGCGACGTGACGTCCAGGCCGCGCGCGGGCTCGACGAACGGTTTGAGGGCCGCCTCGCGTGCGGCGGTGCCGGTGACTGGCGTCACACAGGCGTCGACCGCCAGCGCGAGTCGATCCCTGTTCAGGCGAGCTTTTCAGCAGCCTGTGTGGCTTGGGCCTTGGGCCTTGGGCCCATTTACGAATCTGCACTGCCGCCCCCGGATCGAGTACGCACAAATTGAAATCTGCCCCGGCTGGTCGGCGAAATCCGGCCAGTTCCAGCCCCGGCTGCGTGGCATGGAACTGGCGATCGATCAGCCCGATGTCCCCCTTGATTCTGCCGATCGGCGCATTGTCCCTGCTGTTCAAGCTGGCGTTTGCTCTGTCCCCCGCCGGCATGGTCCTGCACGCATCAGCCCCCGCGGCCGTGACCACTCCAGCGGCGTACAAGCCCGGCGACAGGCTTCGCCCGATTGAGGGGATCGACTTCGACAAGTCGCGCTCGACGTTGATTGTCTTCGTCCGTGAGAACTGCGGCGACTGCACCGCGAGCATGGAGTTCTACAAGCGGCTGATGAGCGAAGAGCACCGCGCGAAGATCGTCGCGCTCAGTTACGACGCGCCCGAGGTGATCGCGCGTTATCTCGAGAAGTACGGTTTCACGCCCGATCATGCGGCGTCGATTCCGGACGCCGGGCTGAAGATCGACGGCACGCCGACGTTGCTGCTGGTCACGCCCGACCTGACGATTCAGAAAGTGTGGACCGGCAGGTTACTGCCGCGCGACGAGTACGACGTCACGCGCGCAGTGCGGTAGCAATCTGCTCGATCGTCCGGCCGGTGAGGGGATCGACCCAGTCCGGCGCAATCTCCGCCAGCGGATCGACGACGAATGCGCGCTCGCGAAATCGCGGATGCGGGATGCTCACGCCCGGCTCACTGAGAATGAAGTCCCCGTAGAGGATCAAATCCAGATCCAGCGTACGCGGCGCGCGCGGCGACGTGCGGGATCGGCCGCGGACATGTTCCAGCGACAGCAGCCACGCCAATAACTCGCCCGCTCCCATCGTCGTCTCGCCGATGACGGCGGCGTTCAAGTACGGCGGCTGCCGTGTGGGAACGTCGTAGGGCTCGGTTTCGATCGCGTGTGAGGCGCGAAAATTCGCGAGGCGCGTCGCAAGCGTCTCGATCGCCCAGCGCAAATGGCCATGACGATCGCCGAGGTTGGATCCCAGCGCGATAGCTACCGGCACCGGCTGGGGAATTGCACTCACCTTCCCAGCCTACTGCACTTTCACGGCCCTAGTCGCCGAGCCAGCGGACCTGCATCACGCCGTCGCCGGTGCCCGGTGAGCCGGGACCGTTCGAGCGGCGGCCGAGCAGGTCGTCGCGCCCCGCGAGCATCTGGTCGAAAAACCGTTTGTGCTCGAGGGTCTCGCCGAGCACGACGCCGACCATGCTGCGATGGCGCGCGTTGAGGATTTCGGTCAGCCGCGGGCGCCATCGCGCGACGAACGCCTCGGCGTCGCGGGCGTCCTGTCCGACCAGCGGCAGGAAGCTTTCCTTCTTGCCGAGCGGCGCCAGCGCCGGTTCGTTGACGGTGCCTGGCGTGCCGCCAAGGTCCGCGATCGCCGCCTCGAGCCAGCTCAGGTGCACGTCCTCGCGGGCGATGATGTACTGATACGTGTTGTTGAATTCGTAGTCGCTCACGAGCCGGGCGACGGCGACGTGCCGTTCGCGCAGCGTCAGTTTTTCGCGGTGGCAATCGCCAAGGATCTGCAGGTCGGTGTTGGGCTTCATGAGCTCTGCTTCTGCTTGCACTCGATGCAGACGCGGGTCCAGGGAATCGCTTCCAGCCGCGCCGCCGAAATCGGATCGCCGCAGTCCCGGCAGATGCCATAGCCGCCCTTTTCCATGCGGTACAGCGCTTCTTCGATCGCCTGCAGAATCTTCGCGTCGGTCTGCTTGAGCTTGAGCTGAATGTGCACTTCGTTGTTCCCGCTTGCCTGATCGGCCAGGTCGCCCTGCCGGCTGTTGACGTCCATCGACGCCGGCAGCGGCCGGGTGCCTGTCGACGCCGACAGGATCTCGCTCCGCTTGCGGAGCAACACCTCTTTGAGCGAGGCCAGCAACGTCTCGTCGAGCATCTTCTCGGTCATGGGTCACTGCGGCAAATTCAGCCGCAACCTTAATCTCTGATTCTACTACTTGTCGCCGCCGATCAAATCGCCGAGCCCGCCGAGCAGGCCGCCGAAGTCGCGTTTCACCTCGCCCTTGTCGCCGCGATACGCCGAATGGATGCGATCGGCCAGCCGGCTGAACGGCAGGGTCTGCAGCCACACCCGGCCGGGGCCGGTCATCGACGCGAAGAACAGCCCCTCGCCACCGAACAGGCTGGTCTTGATTCCGCCGACCCGGACAATGTCATAGCTGACACTTTCGTCGAAGGCGACCAGACAGCCGGTGTCGACCCGGAGGTGTTCACCCGCCGCCAGCGTCATCTCGACGATGGTGCCGCCGCTATGGATGAACGCTTCGCCGTTGCCCTCGAGTTTCTGCAGGATGAAGCCTTCCCCGCCGAAGAACCCGGCGCCGATCTTCTTCGTGAACGCGATGTTGATTTCGACGGTGCCGATGGCGCAGAGAAACGCGTCCTTCTGGCACAGCAGCGGCCGACCCGGCGCGATCGGCACGTGGATGATCTTGCCGGGATACGGCCCGGCAAACGCGACCCGCGCCCGCGGCATCGAGCAGCTGAAGTACGTGATGAAGAAGCTTTCCCCGGACAGGAACTTGCGCTTCAGCCCGCCGAGAAACCCACCTTCCATCTTCGTGTCCATGTCGATGCCGTCGGTCATGAACATCATCGCGCCAGCTTCGGCACGAATCTGATCGCCCTGCGTCATCGAGATGATGACCGCCTGCATGTCGTCGCCGATGATCTCGTGTGCAATCACTCGCCAATCTCCTTCTTGGGGTACTTCGGGCACCTCGGGTACGCGGGGTACGTCGGGTACCAGGAACGCGCCTTCGGCGTGTCTACTTTCTCATCAGGTACGTACTTGTTGAATACGTAGGCGAGGCGAAGCCAGGTTCCTGGTACCCGACGTACCCCGCGTACCCGAAGTACTCGAAGTACCCGTCACGCCTCCCCGCGAAGCGTCGAAAGAGGCTTCCTGATCACTACGTCTAAACTGATGACGACGCCCACGACCATCACGAGCAGCGTAGTCGCGGCGAGACCGCCAAGGAGAAGTCCCGTCGCTGGACGCCACGTCAGGTCGAAGAGGAATCGCGCCAGCGTCCAGGACAACGCCAACGCCCCGACGGCGCCGACCGCGCCGGCGCCGAAGCCGAGCACGCCGTACTCGACCGCTACCAGCATCACCACGCGGCGTGTGCTGGCACCCAGCGTACGGTAGATGGCTGATTCGTAGAGCCGCTGGAAACGCGTCATCGCCACCGCGCCAATCAGGATCAGGGTGCCGCTGACCAGCGTCACCAGGCCGACGATGGTCACGCCGAGCGCGACGTTGTCGACGACCTCGCGCAGGCGGCCGATGATGTCGCGGACGTCGATGATGGTGACGTTCGGATAGGCACTGACCAGGGCACGCTGCACCGCGTTGCGCGACGACGATCCGTCCTGGAGCTGCACGAACGCGAGAAAGTTCTGCGGCAAGGCCTCGACTGCCGCCGACGGCCGCAGCACGAAGACGAAGCCGCCGTTTTGCTCGTTCCCCCAGGCGACGTTGCGCAGGCTGGTCACGCGCGCGCGCAGACGACGTCCGGCGATGTCGAACGTGATGACGTCTCCCAGGTCCAGCTTCGCGTCGTCCCGCAGATCCTCGGCCATGGACACTTCCGCGTCCGCGTCCTCGGCACTCGCCACCGACGTCTGCCGGCCAGACCAGAACTGCCCGGCGACGACGCGTTCGTTTGGCTCGAGTGCGTCACGGTAAGTCAGGGCAAACTCGCGCGCGAGCGGTCCGACCTTGCGCACGGCGTCGAGATCCGCGAGCGCCTGCCGGCGGCCGTTGACGGCGACAATGCGGGCGCGCAAGTGCGGGTTCAGGCTCGGCGGCCGTCGCGCGTGAGCCCCCAGCGCCGCCTGGACGCCGCTCAGCTGATCGGGCTGCACGTCGACGAGGACAAGGTCGGGCAGATTCGAACCGAGCTGTTCGTCGAGATCCGCGAGCAGGTTGACCTGCAAGGCGCGCACGGTGAGCACGAAGAAGGCGCCCAGTCCGACGGCCATCAGAATGACGCGGGTCTGGTTGCCGGGACGCGACAAGCCGAGCACCGCATGGCGGATCGCGAACTGGCGCGACGCCGCCAGCGGCGCCACCAGGCGCACGACGATCCGGCTGGCGAGTGCGAGCAGCAGGCCGACGGCTGCGAGTCCGGCAGTGACGTACAGGCCGGCACGGAGTGAATTCGCCTGCCAGGCGGCGACGCCGACGAGCAGGGCGCCCACCGCCGCGCCGATCAGCCATCCGGCCCAGTCTCGACGGCGGGTGGCTTCGGCGCCGACATCGGCCCGCAGCAGCCGCAGGGGCTTGACCCGCCGCATGTCGAGCAGCGGCACGACCGCGAAGAGCAGCGAGACCAGCAAGCCGACAGACGCACCCTGCGCCGCCGCACTGGCGGTGATTGTCACCGACGAAACGCCGAGCGGCTTGATCACGTCGGGCGGAATCGCGCCCGCGGCGATGGCCGCGAGCCCGACGCCCATCCCGCTGGCCGCGGCCGCCATCAGCAGGACCTGAAGGACGTAGATTGCGAGGATCGCGCGCGCCGACGCGCCCAGGCACTTCAGGATCGCGACGCTCCGCACCTTCTCCTGCACGAGCACGCGGGTCACGCTCCACACACCCAGGCCGCCGAGCACGACCATGGCGAAGCCGACCAGGCTCAGGTAGTTCTCCGCGAGGGTCAGATTCCGCCCCAGCCGATCCTCGAGGGTCATCCAGGACCGCACCGACGCCACATCGTTGCGCAGCAGGTGGCGCAACCGGGTCGTCGTCGCATCGATGTCGGGCTCGTCCACGCGCAGCAAAATTTCATGCGCGGCCCGGCTGCCGCGAGCGAGGAGCGTCGTCGCGCGCAGATCGGCGAGGTCAATGTAGACGCGCGGCCCGAGCTGCAGACCGGTCGCCTGCTGCACGCGATCGCGCGTGAACGACGCGCGAATCTCGAAGGTCTCGCCGGCAATGGCGAGCGCATCGCCGACCTGGAGTCCGAGGTCGGCGAGCAGGTCTTCGTGCACGACCAGCCCGTGATTGCGGACGAGATGGTGCGTGTACTGCTTCCCGTCCGAGAGCTCGATCGCGCCGTAGAACGGAAACCCCGCTTCGACGCCGCGCAATTCGATGAGCTTCACCGGCGCGTTCGGGTCGATGGCGGCGCGGACCATCGTCTGCGTTTCGACGACTTCGGTCCGGGCACGGACGACGACCCCGGCGATCCCGGCCGCGATCCGGCCTCGTGCGTCGTCGCTCCACGGACGAGGCGCCTGCAGGACGATGTCGGCGCCGACCAGCGACCGCGCCTCCCTGGTCAGCGTGATGCGGACGTTCTGCACGACGCTGCGAAGCACGACGATCGCGGCGACGCCCAGCGCGGCGCAGAGGAAAAAGAACAGCAGGCGCGCCCACGACGCGCGCGTCTCCCGCCAGACCATGCGAAGCACGAACGTCATGACACGATCCGCCCGTCGCGGAGCTGGACCTGGTCGTCGGCCACGTCGGCCAGCGCCGGGTCGTGGGTCACCAACAGCAGGGTGCGGCCGCGCTGCCGGCTGACGTTGACCAACAGGTCGATCACCTGGCGGCCGGTCGTGCTGTCGAGGTTGCCGGTCGGCTCGTCGGCGAGCACGATCGCGGGATCGTTCGACAGCGCGCGGGCAATGGCGACGCGCTGCTGCTCGCCGCCAGAGAGCTGCGACGGGTAGTGATGGCCGCGCGCCTGCAGGCCGACTTCGGCGAGCAGCTGATTCGCGCGAGCCGCCGCATCAGCGACGCCGGCAATCTCCATCGGCACCAGGACGTTCTCGAACGCGGTCAACGATGGCAGCAAGTGAAAGAACTGGAAGATGATTCCGATCTTCTCGCCGCGCAGGCGCGCCAGCGCGTCTTCACTGATCGCGGTGATGTCGGTACCGTCGATGACAATGCGCCCGGACGTCGGCGCATCGAGGCCGGCGATCAGCCCGAGCAGCGTCGACTTGCCGCTGCCGGACGCGCCGGTGATGGCGACGACGCGGCCGCGCGCAATCGAGAGCGACGTCGGATGCAGGATGGTCAGCGGCCCCGCCCCGCTGGGGACGGTGCGCGACACGTCGACAAGGTCAATCATGCGTCGGCGAGTCAGCTCAGCTGATCGACGATGTCGCGCAGCTTCGGGTACAGCAGCTGGGCGATGATCTTCTGCCCCTCGGCAGTTGGATGAATCCCGTCGTCCTGATTGAGCGCCGGGTTGCCGGCAACGCCCTCGAGCAGGAATGGCACGTAGGCAATCGAGCCCGAGTACTCGCGCAGCAACGTCATGTAGATGGCGCGAAAGGAGTCGCGATAGTCGCTGCCAAGATTGGGCGGCGCTTCCATCCCGGTGAGCAGCACCGCGACGTTCTTGGCGCGCGCGACCTCGATGATGCCTTTCAGGTTGTCGTGTGTCTGCTGCGTGGTCAGCCCGCGCAGCGCGTCATTGGCGCCAAGCGCAATCACCAGGATGCGAACGTTCGACTCGAGCATCTGATCGACGCGCCGCAACCCGCCGGCGGTGGTGTCGCCGCTCACGCCCGCGTTGATGACCTCGATCTTGTCGTAGCCCTCGGCATCGAACATCTGCTCGATCACCGCCGGATACGCCTGCTGGCTGGTGAGCCCGAGACCCGCGGTGAGGCTGTCGCCGAGAAACGCGATCGTGAATGCGGTCGACTGCGCCACCTTGCCGGACGCGGTCGACGGCGCCTCGGTCGGCACCGGCGGCGGAGGCGGCGGGACGACGCTGCCGCCGCACGAGACGTTGCGGAACGAGCACGCGGAGACCAGCAGCAACAACAGCAGCGGGAGCAGCCGCTCGAGCGCTTTGATCGCCGCCTCGAGCATGGCGCGATGCGCCGGCGCGGTCGCCTGGGTGAGATCCGCTTTGGCGCGGGCCAGCGCCAGTTCCGCGGTGCGGCGTTCGGCCCGCTGCCGCGCCTCGTCCGGCGTCGTGGGAGGACTGGTCCTGGCGGCGGACTCGCGATCAGCCTGCTGCGACTCGACCGACTTGCTTTCCCAGCCCCGTGCCATCTGCACGATTGTGACACGGCTTCCACGCCGAGACGTAGAGGACGCTGGCGCAGAGAAATCCTTCCTTGCGTCTCTGCGTGTAGACTTCGCCCGGTGGAATTCCGACGCGCGCTCGGGCCCTTCGACGCCACGATGGTCGTCATCGGCGGCATCATCGGCTCCGGCATCTTCATCAACCCGTCACTGGTCGCCCGCACGTTGGACAGCTCGTGGCAGATTCTCGCCGCCTGGGCGCTCGGCGGCGGGGTGGCGATGGCGGGCGCATTTGCCTATGCGGAACTCGGCCAGCGCTACCCAAAGGCTGGCGGGCAGTACGTCTACCTGCGCGATGCCTGGCACCCCGTCGTCGGGTTCCTCTACGGCTGGGGCCTGCTCTTCCTGATTGAAACCGGCGCGATGGCCGCGGTCGCGATCACGTTCGCGCAGTACGCGCTGCGGCTCGCCGGCGCCGAGACGATGTCGCCGCGGCCGCTGGCGATCGCGTCGATCGTGCTCCTGTCGATTGTCAATTACCTCGGCGTCAAGCCGGGCAGCCGTCTGTTGAACGTCTTCGTCGTCCTGAAAGTGCTGGCGCTGATCGTGCTGATCGGGTTTGCCTGGCTGTCGCCCGGCGTTCCCGGCTGGCTCTCGAACGCGCGCGTCGACAGCACACCGACGACGGCACTGACATTCGGCGCGGCGCTGATCCCGATTCTCTTCGCCTACGGCGGCTGGCAGACCGCCAACTACGTCGCCGAGGAAATGAAGGACTCGCGACGCTACCTTCCGCTGGCGCTGATCCTCGGCACGCTCGCGGTCGTCGCCATCTATCTGCTCGTCAACATCGCGTATCTGCACACGCTGGGGCTGGACGGCCTGGCGGCAACGCCGACGCCCGCGGCCGCGACCGCCGGGGCGTGGATCGGCGTCGGCGGCGAGCGGTTCGTCTCGGCCGCGATTGCGATCTCGACGTTCGGGTTTCTCAACCTCGCCGTGCTGGCGCCGACGCGCGTCTACTACGCGATGGCTGCCGACGGCGCGTTCTTCCCGGCGATGGCGCGCCTCCACCCGCGCTTTCGGACGCCTGGCGCCGCCATCATTCTCCAGTCGACCTGGGCAATCGCCCTGACGCTGACGGGTGAGTACGGCGACCTGCTCGACACCGTCGTCTTCGCCGACTGGATTTTCTTCGGCCTGACGGTCGCCGGCCTGTTCGTGCTGCGCGCCCGGCATCCCGAGACCGATGGCTTCAAGACGCCCTTCTATCCAGTTCTGCCGGCCGCATTCGTCGTCGTCGCGCTGCTCGTCGTCTACAGCACCGTGCAGGCCGCGCCGGCCCGGTCCGCGGTCGGCGCCGGCTTGCTGCTGATTGGAATCCCCGTGTATTACCTGTTCAAGAGTCGAAGCGCCCGTGGCTGAACCACTGCTGTCTCCGTATCTCCACTGGGCGAAAACGCGGCAGCCGGCGGCGATCGATCTGGCCGGCAGCAACCTGCTCCACTGCGATCTGGACGACCTGCCTGGCGCCCGCGATGCAGTCGAGCTGGCGGCGCGCAACGACGAAGGCTTCATCCCGCTGCGCGAGGCAATCGCCGCGCACTACGGCGTGACGCCGAATCGCGTCGTCACCGGCACCGGCTGCGCGGGCGCTACGTTCCTCGCCATCGGCGCCATCGCGCGCGCCGGCGATGACGTGCTGGTCGAGCGGCCGGCGTACGACCCGCTGATGGGCGCGTGTCGGCTGCTGGGCATCAATGTCCGCCGATTCGATCGCCGCGCTGACGAGGGCTATGCCGTCGATCCCGACGCCGTCCGCGCGCAACTGACGCCACGGACGCGCGCCGTCATCCTCACCAGCCCGCACAATCCGTCCGGTGTCGGCCTCGACGCCGACCGCCTCGAGGCCGTCGGCCGCGAAGCGGCACGCGTCGGCGCCGTCATCATCGTCGACGAGGTCTATCTCGACGGCGCCAACGCCTGCGGCGACGCGCGCCGGCCGTTGATTCCCGCGGCGCGCCTCGACGGACCGTTCATCTCAACCAGCAGTCTGACGAAGTCCTACGGCCTGGCCGGCCTGCGGTGCGGGTGGGCGATCGCGCCGCCGGAGATCGCCGAGCGCATTCAGCGCACCCGCGACGTCGTCGACAACGTCTGCAGCGTCCCATCCGAGCGGCTCGGCGCGCTCGCCTTTCAACAGCTCGCGGCGCTCACCGCGCGCACGCGACGGATCCTCGGCGGCAACCTTGAACGGGCGCGTGAGTTCTTCGCGTCGCGGGCGAAGCTGGTGCTGCCCGGCCCGCCGTCGTCGTCGATCGTGTTCGCCCGGCTCGACGATGCGTCGAAGACGCGCGGGTTCGTGCAGCGGCTGCTCGATGGCTACGGCGTGGCGGTCGCGCCCGGTCATTTCTTCGAGTCGCCGGATCATTTCCGCGTCAGTGTTGCCGGCGATCCGGAGGTGCTCGCGGAAGGCCTTCGCCGGCTCGGAGCCGCGCTCGATGCCGAATGAATGGCCGCCCCTCCTTCCGTTGGCGGTCGGCGTTCTCGGCGGACTCGCGGTCGGGATCGAGCGCGAATGGAGTGGCAAGTCGTCGGGGCCGCATGCCCGATTCGCAGGGCTCCGCACGTTCACGCTGCTCGGGATCATCTCGACGCTGAGCGGCTGGCTATGGACGAGCGGCCTCCAGGGCCCGGCGGCGATTCTGCTTGGCGGCGCGGGCGGGCTGGTCGTCGTTGCCTACGCCGCGGCGAGCCGGCGCGACGTGGACGGCACGACCGAAGTCGCCGCCATCGTCGTCCTCACCGCCGGCGTCATGGCTGGCGCGGGTGCGACGAAGTTCGCGTCCGGCATCATCGCGCTGACCGTGCTGCTGCTGGTCGAGAAGAAGCAGCTCCACGGCTGGGTGAGCAAGCTCGACCGCGAGGAACTGCGGGCCGGGGCGCGTTTCGCGGTCATGGCCGCGGTGATCCTGCCGCTGCTGCCGCCCGGCCCGTACGGCCCGCTCGGTGGCATCAAACCACGCACGCTCTGGGCCCTGGTGCTGTTCTTCTCGGGCTTGAGCTTTGTCGGGTACATCGCCCAGCGCGCGGTCGGCCGCGACAAGGGCCATTTGCTCACCGGGACGCTCGGCGGCCTGTTGTCCTCGACGTCAGTCACGCTGACGTTCTCGCGCCTGAGCGCGGCCCATCCCGCCGCGGGTGCGTCGCTCGCCGCCGGGACGATGGGTGCGAACGTCCTGTTGTTTCCGCGGATTCTCGCCGCGACGGCCGTGCTCGCGCCCGAACTTTCGCGCGCCGTGTGGCCCGCGTTCATCGCGCCGGCGATCGCCGGAACCGCGGTCGCGCTCATCGGTCTGCGACGCACGCAGCCGGCTGCGCCGGCCAACGCGAAAGCCAATCCGCTGCAACTCGGTGCGGCGCTCCAGATGGCGGGACTCTTTCAGATCGTGCTCTACGCGGTGGCGTTCACGAGCGAACGGTTCGGTCAGGCTGGCATCTTCGGCTCCGCCGCGGTGCTCGGCCTGGTCGACATGGATGCGCTCACCGTCTCGATGTCACACGTCACGAAAGCGGGCACGAGCGCGGCGACCGCCGCCCAGGCCATCGTCATCGGCGTTCTCGCGAATACCGTCGTCAAGCTGACAATTGCGCTGGTCATCGGGCGAGGGATCTATCGCGTGATTACAGCGGCTGGGCTGATCCTCATCGGCGCGGCGCTTGCGGCGTGGTCCGTGCTTTAGTGCGGAGTGCCAGGTGCGTCAGTGCTACAAGCGCAGCGCCGATAGAGACGGCGGCGCCGGCGTGTTGTCTTGCGGAGAGCTCCGGTCGACGCCGCGGGAACCGCGCTCCAGCGGCAACGCGCTACTTTTCCCTGGTCTCCTGCTTGAACACCCGCAGCGCCGTCGTCACCATGGACGCGACGTCAGCGACGTTGGCGGGCAGGATCACCGTCGTGCCGGCCTTGGCGAGCTCGCCGAAGCGATCGACGTACTGTTCGGCGACGCGCAACTGCGTCGCCTCGACGCCGCCGGGTTGCCGGATCGCGTCGGCGACCTTGCGGATCCCTTCGGACGTCGCGTTGGCGACGGCGAGGATCGCCGACGCCTGCCCTTCGGCTTCGTTGATCTGCTGCTGGCGCCGTGCTTCCGAGGCTTTGATCACCTGCTGCTTCTCGCCCTCGGCGTTGTTGATCGCGGCATCGCGCGCGCCTTCGGAGGTCAGGATGACGGCGCGCTTCTCGCGTTCGGCGCGCATCTGCTTTTCCATCGCCGCGAGCACATCGTGCGGCGGCGTGATGTTCTTGATCTCGTAGCGGAGCACTTTCACGCCCCACGGCTCCGACGCCTTGTCGAGTTCCTGCACGACCTGCATGTTGATGTTCATGCGCTCTTCGAAGGTCTTGTCCAGGTCGATCTTCCCGATCTCGCTGCGCAGCGTCGTCTGCGCGAGCTGGACGATCGCGAACACATAGTTGGAAATCCCGTACGACGCGCGTTCGGGGTTCATGACTTTCAGGTAGAGGATGCCGTCGACACCGACCTGGACGTTGTCCCGGGTGATGCAGACCTGCGCCGGGATGTCGACCGCCTCCTCCTTCAGTGAATGGCGGTAGCGGATGACGTCGAGAAACGGAATCAGGATGTGGAAGCCGGCCTGAATCACGCCCGAGAAGCGCCCGAGCCGCTCGACGACGTAAGCGCTCTGCTGCGGCACGACGACCGCGGTCTTGGCGATGACGATCAGGACGACGAGCGCGGTGACGGCGCCGACGATTGTGTATGGCGTCATGAACGAGCCCCTTCCGGCTCGACGTACAGCATCAACTGGTCAACGCGCACCACCCGGCAGCGCGCGCCGCGCGGGAGCGAGAGCGGCCCAGTGGTCCGCGCCGACCACGAACTGCCGCGCAATTCCACCTTGCCGACGCCGCCGGGGCCCAGATCGTCGAGCAGGACGCCGACCTCGCCAATCAGCGAGTCGACCGGCGGCAACTGGGGATCGGCCTGGAACCACTGGAGCAGGCGCGACCGGAACAATGCCAGCGACGTCACCGAGAGCACGGTGAACAGCCCGAGTTCGACGGCCAGGTCATGGACGAGGCCGGCGCTGTCGAGCAAGCCGACAATCACCGCGGCAATGCCGAAGAAAATGATGAAGAACCCGCCGGCCGCCGCCAGTTCCGCGGCGATCAAGAACAAGCCCAGAACCAGCCAGTGCCACCAGAGAATCTCCATAAGACTCCGGATTATACAGACAGCCTACCGGCGGCCGTCGGCAGTCAGGAGTTTTACGGTGGTGATGAACTGGCCGGCGTGCCGCGTCGTGTGCTCGGCAGCGTGGAACAGCAGGCCGAGCATGTTCGATGGCAGCCCCGCGCGCCCGACTTTCCGATCGTCGAAGACGCGATCGGAATCGGTCGCGCGCAATTGCGCGAGGCCGACGTCAACCGCGGCGGCAAGATGGCGCGCGAGCGCCACGCCGTCCATCTCCGGATGCGGCTGCGACTCGAACCGCAAGGCGGCCTTCTGCGCATCGTTCAGTGCTTCGCCGCGCGCGTAGCTGAACAGGCGATCGAGCGCCCCGGCCATGTGCAGCACATGAAACGCGGCGCTGGCGGCGCCGCGCTGCGTCCACAGCACGTCGGTGCTGGTGCGAGGCGCGACCGCATCGATGTCTTCACGCGCGGCAACCAGCGCGTGTGCCACCGGTTGCAGCACTGGCGCAACGCCGTCGACCGGACCACGCAGCCAGACTTCGGGGGACGGAATCACTGTCATGGCACGATCTTAGCAACATCAACGCAGGATGGCGGGTCCGGCTCCGGGCAGGGCCGGTGTGGCCCGCCGGAGGGACACAGTGATGCGACTCCGACCGTTGATGCTGCTCACCGCGATGCTGGTCTGCCTGCCGGCGCTCGCGTTGGCTCAGGACTTCGGCGTGATGGAATCCGCCGAGACGATCAACAAAGGCAATTTCAAACTCCGCGGCAATCCGATGTTCGTGTGGGGCCAGGACGCCAACGCGACCACCGGCGTCGCGATCGCCGCGGGATACGGCTTCACACCGCGCTTCGACGCCGAGGGGCAACTCGCCTTCTACGACGGCGTCTCCTTCTTCGGCGGCAACGCCGAGTACTGGCTGATCAAAGATCGCCGGCTCGACTTCTCCGTGGCCGGCGGCCTGCACGGCAGCGCCGGCGACAACGCGCGCGATTCGATCGGCGTCGATCTCACTTTCCTCGGCAGCAAGCACGTCGCGAAGAAACTCGAACTCTACGGCGGTGTCGATATCGCCTTCGAGAACCCCGAAGACGCCGAGGGTTTCACCACCGTCCACCTGATTCCGGGTGTCGAGTACAAGATTCACGACGACCTGGATTTCGTCAGCGAGTTCGGCATCGGTCTGAACGACAGTTCACGGCACTACTTCGCGATCGGACTCGCGTACTACATTCGCTGATCTACGTCCGTACGGCTTACGGCTTACGGCTTACGGCTTACGGCTTACGGCTTACGGCTTACGGCTTACGGCTTACGGCTTACGGCTTCGACATTCTCCACCCAAGTGATTGCCTAAGCCGTGAGCCGTAAGCCGTAAGCCGCTTTGGCATGGCCCTTGAAACACCAGACCCGGATGGATCCGCGCACCGAGCAACTGCTCGCGCGACGAGGAGCCGAGGCAACTGCGCCCGCGCGGCCGAAGTCCGCGTTGATGCGTTGGGTGGACGCGCATCGCACCGTCACCGCCGCACTCGTCGTCGGCGTCGTGGCGATTGCGGTCGCCGGCCACTACGCTCTGGTGACGCTGCCGGCACAGCAGGCCGAAGAGATCTCGCGCGTCGAGCAGGCAGCCGGACAGCGCAAGGCCGCCGACGACCTGGCCGGCGCCGAAGGACTCGAGGCGTGCCTGGCGACGGCGCAGAGCGCGCATCGGGTCACGTGGGATCAGGCGTGCTCTGACCGGAACCGCAAACCCGACTGCACGCTGCCGCGCACGCAAGCGGCGCGACTCGCCGAGCTGCATCGCCAGGCGCGTGCGCAGTGCCTGAAGCAATACTCGATTCGCTGAACGCTCAGCCGCCGAAGTACCCTTTCCTGGCTCGAATCGTCGCGCCGCGGCGCGACGGAATCTCGACGCGCAGATCGTGCCAGCCGCCGACGTCGACACCTCGCATCGTGTAACGCAGAAGGTAACTCTGACGGAAGTCGTCGAACGCGCGCTGAAAGGTATCGACGATCGACGTGCCGTCGCGCACCTCGCGGGTGTCGCCGCCGGTCAGCTCGGCGGCCTCGCGAAGGTTCGCGACGCCGCGCTGGTCGGCCAACACATGGAACCACGTCGTGCGGAGGGTGGCATACCCTTCGTCGCTCGTCCGGAAGCGCTGCGCCAGCGGCTGCGTCGGCGTCACCAGCACGAGATGCAGCACCGCCTCGGCCCGTCGCGCGACGTCGCGGACGCGCGTCGAATCGAGCACGCTCCCCTGCTCGACGCCGTCGGAAATCGCAATGACGAGATGACGCCGATCCGGATCCGGGCGGTGCATCATCGCGACAAAACACGCGTCGTAGAGGGACTGAATCCCGCCGAGGCGGACGGTCATCCGTCCGGCCTGGTCGCCGCGGATCCAGCCGGTGACGTCGGTGACCTGATTCTCGAGGGTCAGCAGGCGGACGCGATCGTCGCGACGAAGCAACGTGCCGATACGCCGCAGATCCTCGTTGCGCGCGGCAAGCTGCCGCACTTCCGCCTGATTCATCGTGCCTAGGAACAGGGTGACGTCCACGGGCACGCCGCCGATCGAAACGTCGTCGATGACTTGGCGGACGCCATTGTCGGTGACGACGAAGTCGCCGGCGGCGAGGCCGAGGATCGCCTTGTTACCGTCCTTCACAGCGACATCGACGAGCACTGCACGCGTCCCGGCGCGAAACACCTGGGGCTGCTGCGCCAGGACGACGACCGAGGCGGCGATCGACACTGCGACGACCGGCACGATGCGGAAGCGTCGTCTCATCGGATCGCCGCCCGCAGGTCACCGAGCATCGCTGGAATGAGCCGCAGATCGCCGTAGCCGAAGTAATGCCACGGGTCGTCCGGCTTCGGCTGCGCCGACAACGCGTCGGCGACGAGGGCGTAGGCGTCGTCCGGCTTGCCGGCCAGGAAGAGGGACGCGGCCAGTGCGTTGGTCGCCGATTGCGCGCCAGGGACGATCGTCAATGCGTCGCGGTACTGTTCCAGCGCTTCGGCCGGCCTCTTGAGGTGATCGAGTGCGCGACCGGATAGAAATACCGCCAGATAGGCGATGAACGGATCGCCCGATCGCCGGGCCCGCGCGTACGACTCGAGGGCCGCCGTCGGCTCGTGCAGCGTGAAGCGAAGATAGCCGATGCGCAGATCCGCCTCTGGCTGCAAGTCGCTGTTCGCGCGCAGCACTTCGAACCGCGCAATCGCTTCCTGCGCACGGGTGCGTCGCTGCGCTTCAGGAGTTCTCTTGTCGAGGACGTTCGTCGGCACCCAGTCGGCATCGCGGGGCGGCTCGGAATCGGCGGTCGCGGCGACGAGCTCGGCGGCCGCAAGCTGGAACCGTGGTTCCGTTGGGAACCGTTTCTGCGCGTGCGCGACGTGATTCACCTGGCGCTTGGCCGGCGCGTTTAATGATCCAACAGGACTGCCCGGACCGGCCCGCGTGACCAGCTGGCCGTCGTCGCGCGTCCGGACGAAGACCGCCACCGAGGTGCGGTACCAGAGCTCGGTGGCGGCATCGCCGGTGTCGTTGCCACTGAGGAGCTTGCAGCCGAGCTCGACGAGCGGATCGACGTCTTCCGGCCACAGGAAACGCGAGGCGACGTCGAGCGCGAAGGTCGCCGCGATAACGCGCTGGCGCTGGCGTGCCGCCGGCGTGCCGGTATCGGTGCCCAAACCGGCACGGCGCTCGAACTCTTTTCGCAGCAAACCAAAGTTCGGCGAAGACAGATACGACTGCACCGCTCCGTCGTAGTCGCCGGCGGCATAGCGATCGATGAGCGCGGCAGCCGGATTCGGCGCCTGCGCGCTGGCCGCAGCTTGCACTGCCAGAACCGCGACGAGCGCGAACGCCACGCGATTGGTCACGGCCGTCGACCAGTTGCCTGGGCCGACGGCAGGGCCGCGATGGCGTCGGCGCTGCGGATGACGACTTCACCACGCGCCATGTTCGGTGTCCATCGGACAGCGTCGATCACCCGGTCTGCTACTGACTCGCCAGGTTCGAGAACGAGCCAGACTTCGTTGATGCGTTCATCGACGAGCTTATCTGCAGCGTCGTAGTACCGAGTCAAACAGACCATCGAGCGATACGCGGTGGTCGCGGACTGGTTGTGCACGACGATCGACCAGGTCGCCAGGCCGCGAACGAGCTGCAGCCGCGCGTCCGTGACCTTGAGATCGACGACCGCCTTCCCGCTCGCTTCCGCCGACATGCGTTCATCAGCCGGTACGTTTCTGGCCCAGGGGCGCCGATAGGCCAGGAGCGACGGCTGACGAAGGCGAATCGCGTCGGCGACCACAGCGCGCTTCATGTAGAGGGACGGTCCCGAGAAGCGCTGAACGGCCAGCGCGCTTTGAAAGATCAGGTTGGCGACCAGCACCACGAGCGCGACGCGCCGCCATCGCGGCGAATCGATGAACGTCCAGCAGTACGCGGCAAACAGAAACGCGACCGGCGCGGTGACGTAGAACGAACGCGCCTGCGCGGGCTGCATGACCAGAAAGAACGAGCCGGAGACCAGGACGACGGTCGCGATCGTCATCCAGCGGACCGCCGGCCATTCGCGGAGCGGCGATCGCCGGAACGCCATGGCCAGCATGAACAGCGGATGAATGATGCCGACGATCCACACGAAGCCGGCCACCGGCACGAGCCACCACCGCTCGGCCAGAAAGACCACCGGACTGCCATCGCCCGCGCTCGCGATGAATCGTCCGACTTCGAAGCTCGCGAATGAGAACAGACGACCCGTCGTGTTCAGAAGGGTCGTCAACGGGTTGCGCCAGTGGAGCAACAGATTCTGTCCGGTGTCGCCGGCGCCGCTCAGTTCGGCCGACGCGAGGAACGTCGGCACGGCGAGGCTGATCGTCAGCAGCAGGCCGAGGGCAAACGCGACCGTCGCGCCGGCGACTGCGCGCGCACCTTCCCTGACGCGCGACAGAAACGCGATGCCGGCAAACGGGAGCAGCAGCGGCCAGGACATGTGGATCTGGAACATCCAGCCGAGCGCGGCGCCCATCATCAGGTGCGCGGCGCGAACCGGTACGCGGCCGATCGACAGCATCGGCCAGGCCTCGAAGAACCCGATGAAGAACACGATGCTCGCCGGCAGCACGTACGACGTGTTCAGGATGTGCGTCGAGTATTCGAGCGTCCAGGGAATGGTCAGCAGCCAGCCCCAGATCAGCCAGCGCGGCACGGTCGGCAATCGCGCCGACAGGTAGGCGGCAAACAGGCAAAGCGCCGCAAACGACACCAGGTTGAGAAACACGTACGGCGCTTCCGGAATCGCGACGACGTCGAGCGGCAGGCCGACGAGCAGCGCCTGCAGCGCGCCCGGGATCTCGCTCTGCGTCCAGACCACATCGGGCCCGAAATACGGCCACTGGTGCGTGGCGTGATAGCGCAGGCCGAGCAGATAGATTTGTGTCTCGTCGTCGGAGAACAGCTCCTTGGAGAGGCCGAAGGCGAGACGAAACGCGAAGCCCGCGACCAGCAACAGGGCGAAGACGAGGCGGGGTGACAAGCGGCGCACGAGTGCGACCAGTATCGCTCAGGCCGATTGTCCCGCTACTTGCCCGGCGTCGAATCCAGCAGCACCACGCGCGCGCCGAGGTTCTGGATCGGCCGGTTGGTGTGGCCGAGATGCTCCAGCTTCGTGAACGCGCTGATCTGCCCGGCCGACATTTCGATCGGCGTCTTGAATACGTACCAGGTGAGGCCCTCGGTGCACGGCGGCGTCGTCAACGATCCGGCGTAGGTGAAGAACGTCGTGTCGGCAGGCAGCAACGCGCGGGCGTCGATCGTCGCGCCGGCGGGCGCGCTCTTGTGGCCCGACCTGGCGGGCAAACTCTGGAACGCCCTCGTCAAGCCTGTGTTTTCCTTGCCGGCCTTGATGAACACGCCAACCACGGCGGCCGGCTTGCCGGCGGCGTCGACGTGGACGAGATGCGCTTCCATCGGATACGAGATGCCGTCGACGGTGTGCTCGCTTGGCGCGTGGAAGTGGAACTGCGCGAGCGTCAGCGCGCTCGTCATGCCGACGCGGCCGAGCTTCGAGCCCGCGTCGTAGGTCATCTGAACGGTGTGGCCGTTGTTGGTCATCAACAGCCGTGAAGGCTTATAGGCAAATGCGAGGTTCGGCAGGTCCTGCGGTTTCGCGACGCCAGCTGCGAGATCGATCGGCGTCTGCTGCGCACCGGTCGCGCACGCCTGATTGCCGGGCAGCGTGCCCCATTTCGCCGGACCGACGTCGTCGCCGTGGTCCTCGTAGGCCCAGTGTTTCGCTTGCGCTCCGAGCGTCACGATCACAAGACCGGCGGTCACGACGATCGATCGGATGAGTCGAGTCATACGCGGAGCCTCCCCGGTGGCGATCTCGGATTCTACGCCAGCAGGTTGACGCCGCGTCGGCGTGTCTGAAAGAGCCTTCAACATGGAGACATGGAGAAAATCGGTTCTTCTTCTTGGAAAAGCCTCCCGAGATGCGAACTGCGCCAAGAACTCAGCCAACGTGGAGTGCATGAAGAGCCCGCTGGATCGTGTCCTCCATGCCCTTCACTCGAACCAAGTCTTGTTGCTCAGCGCGCATCTCGCCAAGGTTTCGAAAAAGACGAACCGGTCTCCTTCATGTTGAAGGCTCTTGATCTTGTCGGATCACTCGCTTCTGAGCAACTGCACCGGATCCACGCGGCTTGCCCGTCTCGCCGGCACGTAGACAGCGACCACACAGACGAGCAGCAGCACTCCGCCCTGCACCGCAAACGTGCGCAAATCCCGCGCGTCGACGTTGAACAGCAGTCGATCGAGCAGCGTCGTGCCCCAGAACGACGCCAGCAGACCGATTGCCAAGCCGACCAACGTCAGCCGGAGCCCCGAGCGGAGGAACGAGACGCGGATGCGGCGCGGCTCCCCGCCGAGCGCGAGGCGGACGCCGATCTCCCTCGTCCGCTCGGTCACTGCGCAGCTCAGGACACCGTAGATGCCGATCGCCGCCAAAAACAACGCCAGTCCCGCGAATGTCGCCAGCAGCGTCGTCTGGAGCCGCCGGTCCTGGAGTTCACGCGCGACAATGCTGTCCATGGTCGCGACGTTCGAAATCGGCTGCCGGCGATCGACGGCCCACACCGCGGCCGACACCGCGCGTACGAGCGCGCCGGTGTCGTCGCCGGCGCGCACGACGAGATCGCGCGGCCACATCCAGTTGTCGCTCGATTGCGCCACGGGGAAGTACATCTCCGCCCGCGTTGGCTCCTCGATGCCCAGCGTACGCGTGTCGGCGACGATGCCGACGATCGTGCGCCAGGGTGCGTTCGCGTCGAGACGAAACCGGCGGCCCAGTGGATCTTTGCCGGGCCAGTACTGCCGGGCCATGGTCTCGCTGATGATTGCGACCGGCTCGCCCGTGGCGCCATCGCGCGCATCCAGGAAACGGCCGGCGCGCAGGAGGTAGCCCATCGTCTCCATGTAGCCGGGGCTGATGACGCGGTTGTTGGCATCGTATGGCAGCGCCGGATCGATCGGCTGCGCCTCCGGAACGAACCCGGTGGTCCCGCCTTTCCAAATCAACGGCAGGCCGCCGGTGAAACCGGCGGACGTGACGCCCGGCAACACTCGCACCCGCTCGAGCACGTCCTCGACGAACTGGTTGCGTTTGGCGAGGTCGGCGTAGGCCTGCCTCGGCAGCTGGAGTCGCAGGCTCGTCACCTGCGCGGGATCGAAGCCGAGCGGAACGTTGCGCGCCGAGCGCAGGCTTTGCACGAACAGACCGGCGCCGATGAGGAGCGCGGTCGCGAGCGCGATCTGCCCAACCACCAGCACGCTCCGCAGCCGCGAGCCGCCGCGAACCACGCCCCGGCCGAACTGCTGCGTGGTGGCGATCGCGTGTTCGATCCGCGACGCGCGCCACGCGGGGGCGAGGCCGAAGAGCACGCCGGTGAGGCCCGAAAGCACCGCGGTGAGGGTCAGCACGCGCCAGTCGAGCGAGACGTGGCTCAGCCCTGCAAGTGCGCGCGGCACCAGCAGGTCGAGCAGCGGAAACGTCTGCGTCGCGACGGCGACGCCGAGCGCGCCACCGACGAGCGCCACGAGAACACTCTCGGTCAGGAGCTGCCGGACGAGACGCCGCCGGTCGGCACCGAGCGCGCCCCGAACGGCCATCTCACGAGCACGGCCCGACGCCTGGGTCAGCAGCAAGTTGGCGACGTTCACGCAGGCGATGAACAGCACGCAGACGACGGCCCCGAGCAGGACGAACAGCGCCGTCCGGGTGTCGCCGACGTAGTCATCGAGCAGCGGCACCGCAAACATCCCGATGCGTTCGTTCGTCTGAGGATGTTCGCGCGCGAGTCGCTCGGCGAGGGCGCGAAGCTCCGCGTTGGCGCGCTCAATCGTGGCGCCTGCTCGCAGCCGCGCGACGACGTTCAGGAAGTGGCTGCCGCGATCGTTGAGGCGCGCCGCTGAAAACGTCAACGGCGCCCAGACCTGGAGATCGGAATCGAGGAACTCGAACCCGCGCGGCATGATTCCGATGACGGTGTAGGGATTGCCATTGAACTCGACCGCGCGGCCGACGACCGCGGGATCGGCGCCAAAACGGCGCGTCCACAGGCCGTGACCAATCACCGCGATTCGATTCCCGGGCCGGTCCTCCTCGGCGCCCCAGACCCGACCAACCTGCGGCCGCACCCCGAGCACAGTCCAGAAGCTGGCGGTCACCAACCCGCCGTCGATCTTCTCCGGCTCGCCGTCGCCGACCAGGTTGAACTCGGCGTTGCTCAGCGCGGCGACCTGTTCGAACGACGAGATCGACGTCTTCCAGTCGCCGTAGTTCCCGGGCGCCGGCGTGTTGCGGGGAAAGCCGAGGTAGGCTGCGTCCTCCCACACCATCGCCAGCCGCTCGGGGTCGGGAAATGGCAGCCGCTGCAGCAGCACGGCGTTGGCGACGCTGAAGATCGCCGCGTTGGCGCCGATGCCCAGCGCGAGCGTCGCGACGAGCGCGGTCGTGAACGCCGGCCGGCGCCGAAACGTCCGAAACGCGAATCGCAGGTCCTGTGCGAGGAACGACATGTGGGAGCTCCGTGATCGAGGCGAGGTGGATCGATGGTCTGGTGCTGGCCGGCGGCTGGCGACGACGCCGGCGGTCTCACGCGCGAGCACGGCGATGACCGCGCGCACGCCATCGCGGCTGGCGCGCTCGAGCAGCGTATCGAACGTGGCCAGCATCTCGGACGCATGGCCAGCGCGAGCGCCAGCGTGCATACGCAACGCGGCTTGATAGACCCGTCGCGACAGGGCCGCGGCGAGTGAGGCGGTGGTCACCGGCGGCCCTTCAGCGGCGCGCGAATCCCCTTGCGGCGGGCCTGAGTCAGCAGCGCTTCGAGCCGGGCGATTTCGACGCGGAGCGCCTGCCCGCCGGCCGCGGTCAGCGCGTAGTAGCGCCGTCGGGGATCGTCCGCGTCGCGACGGGAGGTTTCGGCGATGAACCCCAGCGTCACCAGCCGCGCGATCGCCGTGTAGAGCGGCCCGGTCCCGAGACGCACGGTGCCGTCGGTCCGTTCGGCGACGTCGGCAATGATGCCGTAGCCATGGCGGTCCTCGTCGGTCAGCGCCAGGAGGATTTGAAACTGCTGCGGCGAGAGCGGAAACGGCGCGCGTGTATCTGGCATAGCTGCATCTAGTATAGATGCATTTAGGTTGGACGGAGCCGACGGGCCGCAGGTTGGCGCTGAACGCGAGGCCGTTCGCGCCGTTAGGCGATCCCGCCGAAACGTGCTACCGTCAGGAGGTTAGGTGGAAGACAGCCTCCTGCTCTAGCCCGCGCTTCGAGCCGAATCGAGCCCGTCTCGTTTCTCCCCGCATCGTGATTGCTTAGCACCGCAGCCGAACCCATCAGGGACCCGTGTGGGTCCAAAATCACAGCGTCAACAGGCTCCGCCTCGCGGAGCGGAAAACGAGACTCAGTACTCATGGCAAAGAAACTCTACGTCGGCAACCTTCCCTACGAAACCAACGACCAGGATCTGCACGCGTTGTTCTCCAACGTCGGTCAGGTCGAAAGCGTGAACCTGATGCGCGACCAGGCCACCGGCCGGGCCCGCGGCTTCGCGTTCGTGGAAATGGCGACCGACGACGCGGCCCAGGCCGCGATTCAGCAGCTCAACAACCACGACATGGGCGGCCGCAATCTGACCGTCAATGAAGCGCGTCCGAAGACCTCGGGCGGCGGCGGCGGTTTCGGCGGCGGCTACGGCGGCGACCGCGGCGGCAACCGCCGCAGCGAGCCGCGCTGGTAAGCACGGCCGGTTCGACGCCAATTCGCACACGACCACGGGCGGCATCTTCGGGTGCCGCCCGTTTGTTGTACGAACCGCGCCTGTCACCCGACGGGATGATGATCGCGACGGCGACACGCGATGACTCGCCGGACATCTACGTGTGGGACCTGCGCCGCAGCGTGGAAACGCGAGTGACTCGGGATGAGGCACGCGACGTCTCGCCGCTCTGGATCGACAACAGCGAACTGATCTTTGCCTACGGCACCGACACCGGCGGGCAGCTTGACCTCGCCCGCCGGCGCGCCGATCTGACGACGGAGCGCACCGTCGTCGCAGCGACGCGCGCGTTTCTCGCTCGAGAAGCCAGAGCCGCCCACGCTGCTGCTGGGCACAACCTATCCGAGCACGAACCCGGCGATCTCACCGGACGGGCGGTGGATCGCCTACGAAGCCCGCGAAGGGGAACGAACCGAGGTGTACGTGCGGCCTTTCCCCAACGTCAGCGAGGCGCGCTTTCAGATATCGCAGGGCGGCGGCGTCTGGCCGGTCTGGTCGCGCAACGGCAAGCAGTTGTTCTACGTCACCAACACCAGCGGGCAAGTCGAGCGTCACGTACTGGCAGTCCCGGTCAAGCCAGCCCACGGGACGACGTTCGATTGGGACCCGGGTGTCCGGCTGTTCAACATGGCGCCGTACATGCGATCGTCCCAGCGCGGCTACGACGTCTCGCTCGACGGCAGCAAGTTCATCGTCGCGTCCGACGCCAATGCGCCGGCGCTGGTCTCGCGCACCGTGATCCGGTACGTCACGAACTGGTTCGAGGAACTGCGGGCGCGAGTGAAGTAAACGCCCCTCAGAGCCGTCGCGAGTCGCGCAAAATCGCTCGAGCCGTTTCCGCGGCGACTCAGAATCGAAAGCGGCTCGATCCGACCCTGCGCGCTATTGCACGCAGTGGCACAGCGCCAGCGACATCGACCGCTCGAGAGCCGGGTGGCCGCCATCTTGCAATCGCCGACGCGGGAGAATGCCGTGGTAACGGAACCGCTCGCGCTGCAGGCCATCAATGGACCCGTCGTCACCGAGACGATCGCGGTCTCTCAGGAAGAAGCTGAGCAGATCGTTGATTTGATCCGGGATCTGCGCGAGCGCGTGATCCTCAAGAAGCAACAAGAGGTCGAGACGCCAGCCGCCCCAGCGGGTTTCCGAGCGGTCCTTCGCAACGCATTCGGGGGAACGTAACGAGGTCGAGCTCAGAGCAGCCGGAGGAGCACGATGGCGACGACGGTCGCCGTTCATCGGTTCGCCAACGCCTCAACCGGCGTGACGCGACTCGCCCGCCGCAAGGGAATCAGTACCGACAGCACGGTGAGAACGACAATCAGCGCGGTGGCGGCACCAAACGCGAGGGTATCGCGCGGCCCCACCAGCGTGAGCGAGCTGGCGATCAGGCGACCGGAGAAAAAGGCGCACGGAACTCCCACGGCGAGGCCGGCCGCCGCGGTGACCAGGGCCTCGCGAATCACGGTCATGCGAATGTCGTGGCTCGATGCCCCGAGGGCGATACGCAGGCCGATCTCCGGGATGCGCCTCATCACCCCGAGGTTCAGGACGGCATACAGGCCAACAAAGACCAGCAGCGTCGTCAGCCCGGCAAAATAGAACGCGCCCAGGCGCATCACGCGTTCGCGAAGCAACGCGGCATTCAGTGTGTGCTGCAGCGCATGGACCTCGATGATGTCCTCTCGCCCAAGCCCGACCATCGTCCGCCGCGCCTCCGCCTCAACCGTATGTTGCGCAAGCGGAGACTTCAGCAACACGATCGGTGGCTGAAGCGCAAGCGCGCGTGGAGGCTCCTGCAGAAGCGCGGTAAAGAGAAACGCCTGGTTCGTCGCGTGGGGCTCGGCAAGCTCGGCGTTGGCCACCACGCCGATCACGTCGAAGAGACGGTCGGGCGGGCCGGCAAGTCGGACGCGCCGCCCGATCGGATGGGCGCCCGGGAACAACGCGCGCGCGACCCGTTCCGAGATGATGGCGACGTCCCGCTGACCGCCGTCGTCGGTCCAGGTGAAATCGCGTCCGGCGACGACCGGCACGCTGAGCGTCTGGAAATAGCCCGGCGACACCGGCACGACAAACGACCTGACGACAGCCACGCCGTCGTCGCCGGTGATGGAGCGCCGACGTCGGTCAGCGCCAAAGGAGAGGGGCTCGTTCCAGGCAAGGGCAGCCGCCTCGATCCCAGGGGCCGTCCGGAGCGTTGAGGCAAGTTGGGTGAGGCGCGCGCCGGCGGCCTGCGCTGGTGCCTCTCCGTCTTGATGAGTCAGGCTCGCCACGAAGACCCCATCAGGCCGGAATCCCGTGGTCACCCCTTCGAGCCGATGCAAATTCACCGCGACGATCCAGGCGGTCACGAGCAGCGGCACTGACAAGGCGACTTGAGCGGCGGCGAGCCAGCGGCCCCATCGCGTCACGCTGCGACCGGGTAGGCCGCGAACTCCCCCGATCAGTCTGAGCTTCGAAGACCAGACACGAGCGGCCGGCAACAGGCTGACCGCCAACGCGACGAGGCTGACCAGCCCGACCAGCACACCCGCGACTCGGTAATCGGGACTCAGGTCCAGTGGCGATGATGCGTCGGGCTGGTTCCACAACAACAACGTGAGGCCTTTTGCGGACCACAGGGCGAGCGGCGCGCTGAGCAGGACGGCAATCAACGACAGGGCCAGGGATTCGCCGACGACCTGCGATACCAGGCGGCCAGTGGACGCGCCGAGCGCCGCCTGCACCGCAAGATCGCCTTCTTTCGCTGACCATCGCGCGAGGAGCAGGCCCGAGAGATTCGCGCAGGACAGCACGATGGTGATCGCGCTGAACAGCACCAGCAACATCAGAGGGCGCCGATAGCCCGCTCTGTATCCAGACGCTGAGAAACCTCGGGCCGCGGACTCGAGGTGGGGCTGAAGGGCGAGCGCGTAGTCGGCGCCCGCTTTGCCAAACGACGCCGCCATGTCCTCGGCCGCAGCCTGGCGCGCCCGCGGCCAGAGCGAGTCGATCTGAGCCCGCGCGAGTTCGAGCGTGACACTCGGACGCAGTCGGCCGAACGCCGTGAAGAAAATCTGACTTGGAGGCACGCTGAGCAAGCGAGGTGCCGACGCGGGTACCCAAGCATCGGTCGGCATGCCGACCTCGAGGCCGGCAAACGCTTCCGGCGCGACGCCGATCACGGTCACCAGCTCGCTCCCCAGACGGAACGACTGTCCGACCACATTCGGGTCCGCGCCAAAGCGCGTTTGCCAGCAGCGAAAACTGATGACGGCGACAAGCGACGCACTGTCCACCTCGCGCGCCCCGACCACTTGGCCCAACGCCGGACGCACACCGAGCGCTTCGAAATAGCGACCGCTCACAAGATCGATCCTCAACCGGTGATTCGTGTTCTTGATGACAGCGGTCGATTCCCAGGACTGAAAACCGGCGAACGACTGAAACACGGTTTGCGTCCCGTCGAGTGACGCGAACAGGCTCACGGGAATCACCGGGTTTCTCCAATCCGGGTCGCGTGAGTCGACGGCAGAAAGCCGAACCAGCTCGCCGGGATGAGAGACAGGAAGCTCGCGCCAGAACAGCGCGTTGAACAGACTCACGAGCGTGATGAGCGCTCCGCCGCTCAACCCGAGCGCGAGAATCACCAGCAGAGCGGACCCGGGCGTGCGGCGCCAGCTCCTGAGGCTACGGAACGTGTCCCGAAAGAAGCTTGCAGTCAAGTTCGCTCCCACGAACGCTGATGAGGTCAGAACACGCGGAAGAGCACGATGGCGACGACGGTCGGGCCCAGCGCACCGAGCAGCAGACCGATCGGACTGACCGAGCCGCCAAAGAACCGGCTGAGCAGCGCCTGCCCCGCCGGATTCGGCGCGTTGGCGATGACCGTCAGTCCACCGCCAGTCACCGCGCCTTCCACAACCGCGACCTTCAGCGGTTCACTCAGGTTCGGCACCAGCGTCGCCAGGTAAGTGATCAACGCGTTGTCGTTGAAGGCCGTGAGCAGGGTCGCGCCGAAGAACAGCGGCGCCTCCGCGAGCCTGGCGAGCACCGGTGCAATCCACCAGCCCTGCAGGCCGCCGTGAATGACGAGTCCGGCGAGAAAGAACCCGACCAGGAGCGGGGTCTTCAACTCGACCATGCTCTGGTACGCCGCGGTCGCCTTGCTGAATCCGAGAAAGATCAGAAAGCCTCCGATGAACAGCGCCGGGTAGTGCGCCGTGAGCACGGTCCAGGCCAGGAACCCGACGTGAACGCCGGTGAGCCAGCGCGGCACTGGCAGCAGCCCGAAGGCGTTCGTCCGATCTTCCGATTCTTCGACATCCGCGACCGCCGCCCGCGATCCCAGCTCCCGGAATTCGCGATTGAAGATCAGAAACATCCCGGCGGTCGAAATCGTGATCGCCAGCGCGGCGCGCCAGCCGAAGTGGCCGAGCATGAAGAGCAGACCCCAATCCCACGTCCGCGCGACCATCAGCACCGGCGGCGCGGCGAAGTGGGTCAGCGTGCCGCCAATCGAGACGTTGACGAACAGCAGCCCGAGGGTCGCGTACTTCAGCCGCGTGCTCGGCTCGAGATCGAAGAACTGCCGCGCCAGCAACAGCGCGCAGATCGTCATCGCGGCCGGCTCGGTAATGAACGATCCGAGCAGCGGGCCGACGATCAGGATCGACATCCACCAGGCGGCCGGCGTGCCCCGGCCCAGCGCCGCGACGCGGCGCAGCGCCGCCTCGGCAAAGGTCACGATCGGCCGCGTCGCCGCCAACGCCATGACGACGACGACGAAGAGCGCTTCGGTGTAGTTGACGGTGTCGTTGAAATAGTGCTTCGACGTGTCCCAGCCGGCGTAGACGACCATCGCGAGCAGCAGCACGATCGCCCACAGGCCGAAGATGACTTCGACCTCGCCGAGAAAATGCATGATCTCGGCGGCGACGCTGGGTTTGCGCGAGTGTCCCTGGGCCCGGGCCCGCGCGTCGGCCTCGCGCTGCAGCCGGTGGGCACGTTGGGTAAAGCGATTCGCGTTGAACGTGTGCACGATCGCCGCCACGAAGATCGCCGTCGCCACGGCGTTGAACGGCTCGAGGCGGATCCGGTCGGCCAGGATCTGAAGAATCGACGCGTCAATCTGGTTCGCGTAGCTCGACAGTTCGCGCGGCAGGGACTGCACGTCCTCCAGTGACATGGCGTCACAGTATCCAACCCCGGCCCCGCCAACAAGGCGAATCGATCAGCGGACGAATCTCACCAGCGCGTCGATGAGCTGGCGCTGCTGCTGCTCTCGTGAGATCGACGCGCTGCAGTCGTTGATCTGGGTTCCGTAGTAGCCGAATTGCGCGTGGTTGGCGCCGTCGATCTCGACGACCTCTGTCTGTCGCGGCAGGTTGTGCGCGCCGGCGCGTGCCGTGGCGATTGGCGCGACGCAGTCCCGCGTTCCCAGAATCCGCATGACGGGATAGCGAAGGTGCGAGAGGTCGCGGTCGCGTGGATGCGTGGTGCCAATCAACGCCAGTCCCTCGATCTCGGGTTGGTCGGCGGCAAACGCCGCGGCGAGTGCGGCGCCGCGCGAGTGCCCGGCGAGCACCAGACGCCGACCGGGCCCCATGCGCGCGTGGGCCTCCATAACGCGCGCCCACAACGTCTCCCGCATCCCGGCCGTCATGGCGCTGCGGTACGGCAACCGCACCAGGCTGGCGGGAATGCCGTGCGCCGCAAGCGCACGCACCACCGGCGCGTAGGCGTCCGGAGCGACCAGCCCGCCGGGCAGAAACGCGATCGCGACATCGGCATTCACGGCGACGTGACGCGGCGAGAACATCACGTAGCCGTCTGCGTCGACGACGTCGACGCTCTCGTCGGCCGTGTAGACCGAAGACGGTACGCCGTGCGCCTGGAAGTTCCACGCCAGCCAGGCCGTCAGCAGCAGACCGGACGCGATCCAGATGCGCCGGATCCACCCGCGAATCGTCATCGGCTTAGCGCCCATGGCCGGCCTCGAGCGCCTGGCGCCGGGCCAGCAGGCCGGCAAGCCGGTCGCTGGCACGTCGCTGCAACCACCAGGCGATCATCGTCAGCACGCCGCCAAATGCGGCGGCGGCGCCGGCAGCCCGCACTCCGGATGCGAGCAGTACCAGGCAGCCAATCGTGTAGAGAAGACCAAACACGAGCGCCAGTCGCGTCGCGACCACCTGTTGGCGGGCGTACAGCGCGCGGCGCGTCGACAGCGCCCACACACCGAATCCGACCCAGCTCGCGCCGATGGCGACGATCGCACCAAAGGCCGCTTGCGTGCGCAGCGGCAGACCGGGCTCGGTCAGAAGAAGTGACCCGACGGCACCGCTGACGCCAAGCGCCAGGAGTATCAGCGCGACCAGGCGGATTTTCCGAGGCGTTGACAACTCGTCCGTCAACCGCGCGGCGACGTCATCGGCGCTGATCATGTTCCGCTCCCTTCATTCGAGTGCGCAGCAGATTCCTCGCCCGGAACAAGCGCGATTTCACGGTGCCGATGGGAATCGCCAGGACCTCGGCCATCTCGTCAATGGTGAGTTCTTGTAAATAGAACAACGACAACACATCCCGCTCGATCGGCGGCAGGAGCGCCAGCGCATCGCTCATCGCGTTCAGCTCGGCTTCGACGTCGACGTCGGATGCGTCCTGGACCACCGCCATGTCGGCGATCTCGTCCACGAGCACGGATACGGGTGCGTCGTACTTCGCCCGCAGAGAGTCCATCACTGCCCTTCTCGCGATGCCAAAGAGCCAGGCACGCAGCCGGGTGGGATCGCGAAGCCGGGGGATACCGCGGATGATCCGGAGCCAGCTGTCCTGCACGACGTCGTCCGCGACCCGATCCGACGCGATCATCCTGCGCACATACGCCGACAGCGGGCCGTGCCAGCGATGCACCAGCAGATCGAAGGCGT
>DASUGM010000064.1:0-10694 GCA_036274055.1 Vicinamibacterales bacterium
TCTGTGGAAAACACCCCCGTCCCCGGAACCCCGGAACCCGTCAAGTCGTTCAACGTCCAGTCGAAGTCGCGGTACTTCAGCTGGAAGGCGTTGGCGCGGAGGAAGTCGCGCTCGGCGGCAAAGAGATGGGGCGCCAGCATCGTCGCGATCGCGCGTTCGAGCGGCGTGCGGTTCGACCACGGCCCGGTCGCCTTGCCGGATAGGTACTTCTCGAACGCTGCGGCGCGCCAGCCGAAGATCGCCGACACTTCGATGGTCCGCGCCGGCTGGTCGATGCGGAAACACACTTCCTTCGTGACGCACTCTTTGACGACCTCGCCCAGCTGTCTTTCCAGCATGTCGCCGCGGAAGGCTTCGCTGCGCAATCGATTGCTGCCAACCGCGCCGCGTCCGAGCGCAAGGAGCATGCGTGGGTCGCCAAATGGCAGGATTTTCGTTGTCTCGATCTCGTCGAGCGTCAGCGACTCGCCGGCGACGCGATGTTTGAGACGCTCGAAGGCACCGGGAATCTGGCGGACGCTGTTTGGCGGGTAGGCCGGCGCTTTGCCGTGGATCGGATAGGCATCGATCACGGTGCGCAGCACCAGGGCGTTGTAGGCATTGAGCCAGAACGCCTGCTGTGCCGGCTTCGACATCCTGGCCTGAGCGGATGCTCCGATGTCGAGCGATGCGACGTAGCGATCGAGGTTCGCGCGCTCGAGTTTGAGCGCGCGATAGTAGACCTGTCCCTCGCGAACGTAGGTGTCGAGGATCTTGTCGAGGGGCGCATGCATGTCCGACTGCGCGGCGCCTGCGCCCGCGATGACGGCGACGGCAGTCACGACCAACGCGGCGATCGTTTTCATCATCGCACCGTCGCCAGGGCGTCGGTAAACGCGTCCGGTGCCTCGAGATTCGACAAGTGCCCGACGCGCGGCACCCGGATCAGCCGCGATCCGGCGATCGCGGCGTGCATCGCTTCGCTATCGGCCATCGGCGTCAAGACGTCTTCCTCCCCGCACACAATCGTGACCGGGCACGCGACCGCTGGCAAGATCGACGTCGAGTCGGGGCGGTCGCGCATCGCGCCGATCGCGGCGGCGATCGCGGCCGCGTCGTTTGATTCGATCAGGTGACGGACGGCGTCCTCGAGGTCGGGCTGCTCGCGGCGCGTGGTCTCGCCAAGGAGTTTCGCCAGCATCTCCCGTGCCACACCGGCGGGTCCGTCACGTTCAACGACGGCGCGCATTCGCTCGCGACCGGCTTTTCCTTCAGCCGTGTCCGCCGTCGCGCGCGTGTCGGCAAGCAACAGCCCGCTCACGCGCGCTGGCGCCAGGCGCAGCAGCGCCAGGGCGACGTAGCCGCCCATCGACAGCCCGGCGACGGTCGCATCGCGGACGTCGAGATGCGCCATCAGTTCGAGAATGTCGCGGGCGTAGTCATCGATGCCGAGCGCGTCGAGGTCGGCCGCGAACGCCGGCCCGGCGCCGCGAAACCCGCGCAGGTCGGGTGCAATGAGCCGCAGTCCGGCCGGCGGCCGCATCAGCTGCGGCAGCCACTGATCGGCGCTCAGCGGAAATGCATGGAGGAGAACGGTGGGGCGCCCCTGCCCCGCTTCGAGATAGCGCACCGCCCGCGTGGCGAGTTGCGCAACTTGGGATCTCACGCAGCGATTATTGCAGGCTTACGGCTTACGGCTTACGGCTTACGGCTTACGGCTTACGAGCGCAATACGTTGACCACATCCACCCGCGCGGCACGACGCGCCGGAATCAGGCACGCGATCAACGCGGCAAGCACGAGCAGACCAAGGCTCGCTCCGAGGCTGGCAACGTCCAGGGGCCGCGCGCCGTAGAGCAGCGCCGACGCGGCGCGCATGCCGACAACGGCGCCGACGAGGCCGACGCCGCCGCCGGCGATCACGAGGCGGAGATGAGAACGGACGACCAACGTCCGGACCTGAGACGACGTCGCGCCGCACGCGATGCGCACGCCCATCTCCCGCATCCGCGCCGAGACCGCGCACGCGGTGACGCCAAAGAGACCGACCAGGGCCAGCACCAATGCCACCGCGGCAAAAACGCCAATCAGCACGGTGGCCACGCGCTCGCGTGCGACCGAGGCGGCAAGCCGGTCAGCGAACGGCGCCGGGTCGAACGCGGCGATCTGCGGATCGCGCGCCGCGATCAGCCGGCGCAGCTGCGCGACGGCATCAGCGGCGGAAATGGCTCGGCCTCCGCCGGCCCCGCGAGCGATCCGGATCGCTACAAACATGTTCGTGGATTCGTCTTGCGCGATCGAGTCGTAGATCTCGCCCTTGACCGGGCTCCCGAGCCCGTCCTGCACATGATCGGCGACGACGCCGACGATCGTCCGCCAGCGCGTCTTGGGCGACGGCTGGTCGAACGCGATGCGTTGGCCGACGGGGTCCTGCCCTTCGAAGTACTGCCGCGCCAGCGCCTCGTTGATGACGACGACGCGCTCGCCGGCCGCGGTGTCGGTGTCGGCGATGTCGCGGCCGCGCACGATCGGCGTGCCGAGCGCCGCGAAATAGCCGGCCGTGACCGAGACGTGTCGAAGCTCGCGACCGTGCACGGCAGGCTGGCGTTCGATGAAGAGCGCGCCGGTCCATGATTGACCGTCGAGCGGCAGCACCGCCGCGGCGCCGGCGGCAGCCACGCCGCTCACCTGCCGCAAATCGCCGGCAAGACCGGTGAAAAACGCCGCCGATTTGCCCTGGTCCGCGTAGCGGGTCGACGGCAGGGAGATCTTGGCGGTGACGAGCCCGTCGACGTCGAAGCCGGGATTGACATGCACGAGCGTGCGGAAGCTGCGCAGCGTGACGAAGGCGCCGGCCAGCAGCACCATCGCCAGGGCGACCTGCGCCGCCACCAGCACACGCCGCAGCCGCTGGCTGGGCCCGGCGGTCGTGCGCGTGCCGTCCCCGATGGCATTTCGCAGGTCGGCGCGCGCCGCCTGCAGCGCCGGCAACACGCCGACGACCAGCGTCGTGACTACGACGACGGCGGCGGCAAACAGGGCGACCGCCGGATGCAGGCCGACTTCATCGAGCCGCGGGATCGACGGCGGCGCCAGCGCGATGAACACCTTGACGCCGGCGACGGCGATCGCCGCGCCCAACGCCACTCCCGCGATCGCCATCACCAGTGCCTCGGCCAGCAACTGACGGACGATGCGACTGCGACCGGCGCCGAGCGCCGCCCGTACCGACACCTCGCGCACCCGATCGGCCAGCTGCGCGAGCATGAGGTTGGCGACGTTTGCGCACGCGATCAACAGCACGAGCGACACCGCGATGAGAAACAGCTGCAGCGGCCGCCGCGACAACCCGACGAACCAGTCGTCGAGCAGCCCGGCACCGGCGCCCATCTGCTTGTTGGACTCCGGGAACTCGCGCTCGAGGTCGCGGGCGATGGCGCTGAGATCGGCGTTGGCCTGCGCGACCGTCACGCCCGGTTTCAGCCGGGCCACGGCGCGGAGATAATGCGGGACTCGCGTCTGCCGCGCCTGCGCCCAGTCGGTGGCAATCGGCCGCCAGAAATCCGTGTCGGCATGATCGAAGGTGAACGTCGACGGCATGACGCCGACGATCTGGTAGTCGACGCCGTTGATCGGCACTCGGCGATCGATGACGGTCGGGTCGGCGTTGAAGGCGCGGCGCCAGAACGAATTCGACAGCACCGCGACTCGATGGCGGCCGGGAATATCCTCGCCGGCGACAAACACGCGACCCAGCTCCGGTCGCACACCCAGCACGTCGAACAAGTTCACGGACACCGCCAGCGCGCGGACGCGAATCGGCTCGCTCGTGGTCAGCGTGAAATCCGAGAGATCGCTGCGCCGGCTCTCCGAGCCGATGTAGAAGGCGATGTCGGTGAACGACGAATTCCGATCGCGCCAGCTGAGCAGATTGCCGGGCGCAATCGTCGCCTCGGTCCAGTTGAACAGCGGGTTGCTTTCCCATAGCTGCACCAGTCGAGCCGGATCGCGATAGGGCAGCGGCTTGAACAGCACGCCGTAGGCCACGCTGTAGACGGCGGTCGTCGCGCCAATGCCGAGGCCGAGCGTCAGAATCGCGCAGATCGCAAACGCCGGACGCTTCGCCAGCACACGCACGCCGAACTTGAGGTCGGCGCCGAGCGTGGCCGGGCGCCAGCGCTCCAGTCGCAGCCAGAGCGCGTGCCACGGTGCGCCGAGCGCGAGGCGCACCGGTCCGCGCCCAGCCTGGCGCGTGCCGCTCGCATGCAATTCGCCGAGCCACTCGCGCCGCCACTCGTCGCGACACTCAGCCGGCGCCAGAAACGCCGCCACCCGGATCAGCCACTTCGCGAACACTGGTCAGCTCCTCGCCTTGGCGGGCCGCATCCGACCAGCCGGTTCGATGCCGAGGTCCGCGAGCGCCGCGTCGAGCGCGGCGCGGCCCTGAGGACTGATTCGGTAATACCGCCGTGGCGGCCGGCGCTCGCGATGTGCCTTCACCGGATCCTCCCAGGACGATCGCAGGTAGCCGTCGCGTTCGTGCCGGCTCAGCGCCGGATACACCGTGCCGCTGGCCAGTCCGGTCGCTTCGATGATGTCGAAGCCGTACTCGGCGCCGCCGGCGATCGCGCGCAGCACCCGCACCGCCGCCATGCCCATCCCTCGCGCCATCTCAGCGACTCCCCTCTCCGGCCGCGCCCGGCTCCGCAATGAACTTGCGAATCGCCGCGAACGTCGCATCACCGGGCGCGATGATGTTCTGAATGCTCGTCATGTGCCGCCCTGGCACGATGATCACATCGGCCGGCCGTTTCATCTCGAGCAGGCGTCGAACCAATTTCGCGCCCTGCTCGAGAATCGGTGGAAAGAATCGTTCGGCCTCGGCGACGACGACGATCGTCGGCGGCATGTGCGGGCCGATGAAGCGTGATGGATCAGAGTCGAGTCGCTCGTCGAGGCTGGCAAACGTCTTGATTTCGGTTGACCTCGGCCAGCGCTCGCGCAGCTGCTCCATCGTCAGCCGCGACGTCACGTCTTCGAGCGGCGCGAGAGTGCAGCCCATGGCGATGACGCCGGCAAGATCGCCGGGCGTGAGTCCTACCGCCGTGAGGTACTTGGGATTGGCGCCGAGGATCGCCGCCAGATGGCAACCAGAACTGTGCCCGAACACGAACAAGCGCGACGGGTCGCCGCCACGCGCGGCGATATTGTCCTTGACCCACTTGACGGCGGCGGCGGCGTCATTCGGCATCGCGGGCCAGGGGTTCGTTGGCGCGAGGCGGTAATCGATGGTCGCGCAGCCGATGCCGGCGGCGACGAAGGGATCGCATACAGCGGCGTATATCGGCGACGAGCGCCGCTCGCCCGACTCCTGCAGGCTGCCGCCATGAATGAAGATGATGGTGGGAAAGCCCTTGGCCGCAGGCACATGGAGATCGAGACGCTGATCGGGGCCGCCGCCGGGCACGTAGAGAATGTCGCGTTCGATCGCCGGCGTAGGCGGAGCCACGAGGACGGTGAGCCAGACGATCAGCGCGGCGGTCATCGACATGAATAGTTATTCTACATAGGGCTCAGACGCAGAGACGTGAAAATTGGTTGGCTCAGGGCTCATGGCTCAGGGCTCGGAGTCTCAGGGCTCGCGGTCTCAGGATACTGAGCCTTGAGCCGTGAGCCCTGAGCCAGTACGATCCCCCCATGCTCGCTCGCGCGTTCGTCCCCGTTTTCGCGCTGTGCCTCGCGCTTAGCGCGTGCACGCTGAAAGAGGACCCCTTGAAAGCTCCGCCCGATGTCGCCGCGCCGCCCGCTGATGCGCTCGTCACGCCGTCAGGCCTGGCGTCGAAAGTGCTGCAGGTCGGCCTCGGCCAGGCCCGGCCGTCCGCCTTGTCGACGGTGCGCGTCCACTACACAGGTTGGAAGACCACCGGCGAGATGATCGACAGCTCGGTCCAGCGCGGTGTGCCGGCGGAGTTCCCGCTCAACATGGTGATCGCCGGCTGGACCGAAGGCCTGCAGCTGATGGTCGTCGGCGAGAAGCGCCGCTTCTGGATCCCAGCCAAACTCGCCTACGAGACGATGCCGACCCGCCCGCAAGGCATGCTCGTGTTCGACATCGAGCTGCTCGCGGTGAAATAGAAGAGACGTCTTGGGTCTTGGGTCTTGAGGCTTGAAAAGGCTTCTCCTCGTCTTCGCGCTGTTCGTACTCGCCGCGGCGGGTGTCGGGGTCTTTCGCGCGATGCGGCTCGAGAGCCGGCAGGTGCCGCCGGGCACACCCTCGGCCATCGTCATTGACGCGGCGCGGGCTGCCGACCGGCTGGCCGCGGCGATCAGCATCCCGACCATTTCGTGGGGAGACGTGTCGCGGCGCGACGCCGCCGCGTTCACTCGCTTTCACGACTACCTGGCGGCCGAATTTCCAAACGTCGCGCGAGCGCTGACTCGCGAAGTGGTCGCCGAACATTCTCTGCTCTACACCTGGCCGAGCGCCGGGACGGCGCCGCCGATCGTCCTCACGGCGCACCTCGACGTCGTCCCCGCGACCGACGACGGCTGGACGCGCCCGCCGTTTGCGGGCGCGGTGGAGGCGGGCCGCATTCACGGCCGCGGCGCGCTCGACGACAAGACCGCCGTCGTCGGCATTCTCGAGGCGGTTGAAGCGCTGCTGGCGCGGGGCTTCACGCCGGCGCGGCCGATCTATCTGGCGTTCGGGCACAACGAAGAAGGCGGCGGCGACGCCAGCGGCGCGGCGGCGATCGCTGCCCTGCTCAAGGCGCGCGGCGTCAAGAACGGGTGGGTGCTCGACGAAGGCGGGCTGATCTACGACCGCATGCCCGGCGTCTCGCAACCGGTCGCGCTGGTCGGGATTGCCGAGAAGGGTTACCTCAATCTCGAACTTCGAGTGGACGCGGCCGGCGGGCACAGCTCGATGCCGCCGCGCGAGACCGCGGTCGGCATTCTCGCGCGCGCACTCGATCGTATCGAACGGCAGCCGATGCCGGCGCGGCTCGACGGCGCCGCGCGCGCGACATTCGAGCACCTGGCGGGCGACATGTCGTTGCCACTTCGTTTCGTCATCGCCAATCTCGCGGTGACACGGCCATTGCTCATCCAGCGGCTGGCAGCGTCGGCGGAAACCAATGCCCTCATCCGCACGACCGCGGCGCCCACCATGCTGGCGGGCAGTCAGAAGGCCAACGTTCTGGCGACCACCGCCCGCGCGATCGTCAATTTCCGGCTGTTGCCGGGAGACACGGTCGAGTCAGTCACCGCGCATGTGGCGCGCGCGATTGGCGATCCGCGGGTGTCGCTCACGGTCGCCGCGGAAGGCGCAGCCGAAGCGACGCCGGCCTCGCCGACCAACACGCCGGAATTCGCCGCGCTCGCCTCGTCAATCCGCGCGGTGTATCCCAACGTGCTGGTCGCGCCGTTTCTGACCATCGCCGCCACCGACGCGCGGCACTATCGCGACATCAGCAGCGGCACCTACAGGTTCCTGCCGATTCATCAGGCCGATGCGACAACGTTGATTCACGGGGTCAACGAGTACGTCACGGTTGACGGGTACGCGCAGGCGATCAGGTTCTACGCGACCCTCATTGAGACGCTCGCGCGATAGGCTGTGCACTAAATTTCATCCGGATGATTCGCGCGGACCAGCGCTTCGCTGCGATCGATCGCGCCCGTTTTGATCAGCCGGGTCAGGCTCTCTTCCAGCGTGAACGACCCGTGCTTGCGGGTGATCGTAATTTCCTGGTGGAGATGATGGAGCGCGTTGCGGCGGATGTGCTGCCGGGCGCCATAGCTGACCATCAGCAATTCCGCGGCGGCGACGCGGCCGCCGCCGTGTTTCGGCATCAGTGTCTGCACCCAGACGGCGGCCAGCGCCGAGGCGATCTCCTGGCGGATCGTCGGCTGGCGTTCGGCGGGAAACGAGTCGGTCATCCTCGCCAGCGTCGACGGCGTGTCGCTGGTGTGCAGCGTGGTCAGCACCAGATGACCGGTCTCGCCGGCTGCCAGAGCGATGCGCATCGTCTCCGGATCGCGCATCTCGCCGATGACGATGACGTCCGGCGCCTGACGCAGCGCCGATCGCAGCGCGGTCGGAAAATCCGGTGCGTCGATGCCGATCTCGACCTGCTGCACGATGCTCTTCTGGTTGGCGTGTTCGTACTCGATCGGATCTTCGATGGTGACGATATGCTTCGCGTCACGCCGGTTGATTTCGTCGACGATCGCCGCCACCGTGGTGGTCTTGCCCGATCCGGTCGCGCCGCCGACGACGACGAGCCCGTGCGGAATCTTCGACAACAGCTCGGCGCCGGGCGGCAGATCGAGCGCGCCGAGCTGCGGCACCCGCGTCGGCAACAGGCGGATGGTCGCCGCGGCGCGGCCGCGCTCGCGATGCAAGTTGATGCGAAAGCGGCCGACGCCGGCGATCCGGTGCGACGCGTCGGCGATGCCGTGCTCGCGGTAGGCCCGCTGCGCGTGCGGCGGCAGCTCACCGACCACCAGCTCCTCGATGTCGAGACTGTCGAGCGCCGGACCGTCGCCACGGATGACGCGGCCGTGGACCCGCATCGACGGCGGCTCGCCGGCGAGCAGAAACAGGTCGCTGCCCTGGCGCTCCGCGAGCTGCTGAAGCAGCACGTCGAGGCCGCCACCGCCGAGCCCGAGATCGCGCCGGCCGGCATCGAGTTCCGCGATCAGGCGATCGAGATCGTCCTCAGGCGCGTCGCTCATGGCTCCTCGTCGGCGGTTGGTCGAGTTATCCGCGTGCGTAGCGCTCGGCGGCGCGCGCCCGGGCACGGGCGGCCCATTCGTCCCGATTGCGCGCCGGCGCCCCGGTCGAGAGCGAATCCATCAGCTGCTTCGCGACCTGCGCGACGCCTTCGATCGCTTCGTCGAACGCGGGCTCGTTGGCCTTTGACGGCTTGGTGAAGCCGCTCAGCTTGCGCACGAACTGCAGCGCGGCGGCACGGATTTCCTCGTCGGTCGCCGGCGGATCGAAGTTGAACAGCGGCCGGATGTTGCGGCACATGGGGTCACTTTCCCACAGGTGCGCTAGGATGCCAACCGTCTTGATGGCGTCACGCGCGACCGGTCCCGGCGTTCCATTCCCGCCGCCCCTGCTCTTCATCGCCGGGTTTCTGTTCGGCTGGTGGCTCGACACGCGGCTCGAGTTCCTGATCCACGGCACTGGCGCCGGCCCGATCCAGGTGGGGCTGGGCTTCGTGCTGGTGGGCGCTGGTTTTCTCCTCATGCTCTGGGGCATCACGACCTTCGTGAGCGCACGTACTGCGGTGATGCCCATGAGCCCGGCCCGGGCCATCGTCATCACCGGGCCTTATTGCTTCACCCGCAACCCGATGTATGTCGGCCTGACGATCGCGTACGTTGGCATCGCACTGCTGGTCAATATGGCCTGGCCGTTGGTCACTCTGCCGGCCGTGCTGATCGCTCTTCGCCTCTTCGTCATCGCCCGCGAAGAACGCCATCTGCGTCACGCGTTTCCCGACGCCTACGCCGCCTACTGCGCCCGTGTGCGACGATGGCTCTGAGCAAAACCGGCGGCCGCGGTCACTTGATCGTCGACGCGATCCACGCCGCGATGTCGCGGACGACGTCCTCGGCAACATGGCCGGCACGTGTGTATTCGACCGGCATGCTCTTGCCCTCGCCGGCGATTAGTAGATGATTCAGATCCGGATACGAACGCAGTGTCACGCCAGGCTTGGTCCCCAGCGCGGCACGTAGCTTGGCGAAGTCATCCATCGTGATCTGATAGTCACGCTCGCCTTGAAGGATCAGCATCGGCTGCTTGAGTGCCGCCGCGCTCTTCGCGACGTCGTAACCGCGCAGATCGAGCCAGTAGGAAGCGGGGATGCCGCCGATCGTGACGCCGGCCAGACGATCCGATGGCATCAGTCGTCGTACCGCGTCGGCGACGGCGACGGTGGCATCGATCTGCTTCTGCTCCTCGGACGAGACCTTGCCGTCGGCATCGGCCAGGTAGCGCGTCTGCCGGACTATCGTCTCGTCGAGTCCGGTCGTCGGCGCCGACAGCATGACGAGACCATCCAATTGCGGATCGGCCTGCGCGATCCGCGGAATCAGCATCGCGCCGAGGCTGTGGCCAACGGCGACAATCCGCGTCGGGTTGATGCCGGCGGTTTTTCTCAACAGCGCCGCGGCGGCCACGACGTCGTCGATGACTTCCTGCTTGACCGTGAAGTTCTCGACCGCCGCGGCTTGCGCGCCGTACTGACGCGAGCGCTTTTCGTAACGGAGCACGGCAATGCCGCGCGATGCGAGACCTAGCGCCAAATCTTTGAAGGGCTTGTTCGGTCCGATGGTTTCGTCACGATCGTTCGGGCCAGAACCGTGGATCAGTATCACTGCGGGGAACGGTCCGGCTCCCGTGGGCATCGTCAGCGTGCCCGGCAACTCCCAGGGCGCGGTACCGACTTTGACCTCGCGCTCGGCGTACTTGGAGGGATCGACGTAGGGCGGCGGTGCGTAGGGAGCAGCCGTCACCGCCGGGGGACGGATCGAGAGGCCGCTGATCTTGCCCGCCGCGTTCATCGCTACCAACACTTCAAGGATGCCTTTGTCGAACTCACACGGGATGGCAACGAGCGTCGTCCCTTTCTGCTCGACCGAACGCGGGGCGCCGCGGCGCTTGAACGCCCCGACCTGGGCCAACACCGAGGTCCAGG
>DASUGM010000065.1:0-3782 GCA_036274055.1 Vicinamibacterales bacterium
CGTCGCCACGAAGCTCGTCGAGATCGGGAGTTGGCCGACGTCGTAGACCGTCGCGCAGTACTTGCCCGGCTCGAACCGGCGGGAGATCGTTTTCGCGGCGGCGACCGACGTGACCTCGGTGAAATCGCGGGAGCAGGCGCCAATGTCGCCTTCGTTCCGCCCGATCGCGATGCCGACCTCGACGTCGCTCACCCCGAGCGCTGTCAACGTCATCGTCACGTCGCCGGCGTCTTTCACTTCGAAACTCCGCGAGGTCGCGCCGCCGCGGGCGAGGAAGTTCGCGAACGTCTCGGTCCTGGTCAGCGGTCCGTCCGGAAGGGTCGGTGAGTTGTCGCAGCCAACCGCCGCGACGGTCGAGAGCAGCAACGCTCCCGCGAAGCACGAGCGCAGTAGAACCATTGCCACGATTCTAGCCCAGCGATCGGCCCAATGTGGCGGGCGCGTCATTGCCCCGCGACGCGCCGCCGCCTGGCGTGGCACACTCGAGGATGATGACCGGACGTCGCGGCGTCGTGCCCTTGGTGCTGGTGTTGGCGGCGGGGTTGCACTGCGCCACGCCGGCCGCGACACCGCCGAAAATCGTGACCGATGGTGTGATGTTCCGAACCGCCGCCGGCGCACCGTGGCGCTGGCAACTGGTGTCGATGTTCACGGCGGCGCGACGCTTCAGCGAGGGCGAAGATTTGAGCACGCAGATCGCCTGGACGAAGCACGTCGGCGCGAACGGCTGGCGGGTGTTCCTGCAGCACGCCTTCATGGATTGGGACCCGCCGCGGGGCGTCCATGAGAAGCACTGGATCACACCGCTCGACAAAGTCCGTCCGCTCGCCGATCTGCTGGCGCAGCACGGACTGTATGTCGAGTTCACGATCCTGGCCGACAGCCAGGCGTTTGGCGAAGACCGCGGCCAGCGCTACCCGGCGCTCAATCAGTCATTCGAGTGGCAGCGCGACCGGGTGCGCGACGTCATCGCGGCGGTGACTGATGCGCCGAATGTGTTCCTGGAAATCGCGAATGAACCGCCGTTCAACGGCGTCGACCCCTGGAAGATTGTCGATGCGCTTGGCTTGCAGTCGAAAGCCAACCGGCCGGTGCTGATGTCGAGCGGCGACTACCGCATCATCGGCAACGAACAGCACTTCCGCGTGCTGGATTTCATTGGCGACCACCCCGACCGCGACGACGACTATCCCAGCGACGCGGCCAGAACGGCGCACCTCGTCAATGAGGGCTGGCCAGCCGAGGCTGGCCGTTCAGGGTTCCCGGGCCGGCGCGTTCCGGTGGTGGCCGACGAAATGCAGAAGTTCGGCGAGACATCGAGAGACGGCGAGGACAGCGCGGATCCCAGCCTGGACCGGGCCGAGGATGCCGGCGGCGCATTCGGGATTGGTTCGCCCGGGGCCACCTGTCACACCGTCGACGGAATCCGCTCACGTGTGCCCGGGCCGAACCAGACGAGGGCCTGCACGGCGTTCTTTGCCGCGATGAATTTCTTTCCGATCGAAGCGGTAACCTGGCCGTATCGACGCAATGGCGCCGCCGGGCATCCGCTGCGGCCGACGACCAGCAAGTTGGCGGGCGAAGTCGTGTCCAGGTTGAACGGCAACGAAGCGTGGGCGGCGGCGACGCAAACGCAGGCGGGGTGGACCGCTGAACCGGCTGAGGGCTGGCGAATCGTTCAGCGGGCCGGGAAGAGGCGCCAGTTCATGAAGCTCCTGCGGACCGGGCCGGTCATGGCGCGAAATCACTAACGAGAAAGTGGCGGGGTCGACGGGACTCGAACCCGCGACCTCTGGCGTGACAGGCCAGCGTTCTAACCAACTGAACTACGACCCCGCAGCGCGCCGGGCGCTTTGCGCCCGGCGCGCATAGGCGATCGGGCGATCGAGCGATCGGCGAAGTACTCAGAACAGCAGATTCATACTCAGGCCACCGAACCTTCGCTCGGTCACCCGATCGCCCGATCACCGATGTGCCCGCGCGAGAGCGCGGGCACTGGGCGGTACAGGGCTCGAACCTGTGACAGCCGGCGTGTAAGGCCGGTGCTCTACCGCTGAGCTAACCGCCCCGACTGGCAACACGCGATTATGCCATCCGCCAGCACGCAGGCGCAACACAGGCTCAGGGCTCACGGCTCAGGGCTCAGGAGAACTGGCGAGAACTGGCGAACGGAGCGTCCGAACTTCCGAACCCCCGAGCGGAAGAACCGTTACGATGGGGCGTCGTGCCCTTAGCCTCGATTGTCGGCCATGCCCGCCTGATCGACCTGCTGAAGCATGCGGTCGATCGGACGAGCGTGCCGCAGAGCCTGCTGTTTTCCGGACCGGACGGCGTCGGCAAGCACGCGACGGCGCTCGCGCTCGCGCAGGCGATCAACTGCCCGAAACGAACCGGCGGTGACGCCTGCGGCAGCTGTCCGACCTGCGTCCGGATTGCCAAGGGCCAGCACTCGGACGTCACCGAGATCGATCGCGGCGAGTCGGCGTCGATCAAGATCGAAGTCCTGCGCGAGCGGCTACTCGAGGTCGTCGGCTACCGTCCGTTCGAGGCCGCGCGCCGCGTTTACATCATCGACCCGGCCGACGACATCACCGAGCAGGCGCAGAACGCCCTGCTCAAGACCCTCGAGGAACCGCCGCCGGCGGCGATCATCATCTTGATCAGCGCGTTTGCCGACACCATCCTGCCGACGGTACGTTCGCGGTGCCGGCGGCTGCGCTTCGCGCCGCTGTCGGATCAGGACGTCGCCCGCGTGCTCGTCGAGCGTGCCGGGGTCGAAAAAGCTAAGGCGCGAGCGCTCGCCGCGGTGGCCGGTGGCAGCGTCTCGCGTGCGCTGGCGGAGCAGAGCGGCGACCTCGAGGACGATCGCGAGGCGGCCCTGGCGCTGCTGCAGGCCGCCCGCGGCCGCCACGTCATGCCGCGGCTGAAAGCCGCGGCGGCGCTCGCCAAGCACGACTCCGATCGACGCGACCGCGAGGCGCTCGGGGCACGCCTCGCCGTCGTCCAGGCGATGCTCCGCGACATCGGCCTCGTGCACGCCAACGCGACGGCGTCGATTGGCTACGCGGATGACGAGGGCGCGATGCGCGATCTGGCGGCATCGTTCGACCTCCGCCGGACGACGGCCGGATTCGCGGCCATCGAACGCGCCCACGAGGCGCTCGCGCGCAACGCCAGCCCGAAGATCGTGGCCGACTGGGTCGCGGTCACGTTGTAGGGCGCGAGATGCGGACCGACGAGACCCTGCCCCGCATCGGGATCACCGCCGGCGATCCTGCCGGGATCGGCCCGGAGATTGCCATCAAGGCGGCGCGCGATCCCCGCGTCGTCGCCGCGTGCCGGCCGGTCATCTACGGTCCGTGGCGGCCGGAAGCGCTCGCCGGCTTTGCCACTGGCGTGATCAGCGCCGACGCCGGCCGCGCGGCGTACGACGCGATCGTCGAGGCGACCAACGACGCGCTCGGCAAGCGCGTCGACGCCATCGCTACCGGCCCGATCAACAAGGCGGCGTTTGCCGCGGCCGGCTTGCCGTGGAAAGGCCACACCGACCTGCTCGGCCATCTTTGCGGTGTCGACGACGTCGCGATGATGTTCTGGTCCGAGCGGCTGCGCGTCGTGCTCGCGACGGTGCACATCCCGCTCGCCGAGGTGCCGTCGGCGCTGACGGCCAGGCGTCTTCTCGACGTTGTGCGGCTGACGTCGGCGTCCCTGCCGCGCTTCGGCATTCGCGCGCCGCGGCTGGCGGTCGCCGGGCTCAACCCGCACGCCGGCGAAGGCGGGCT
>DASUGM010000066.1:0-7813 GCA_036274055.1 Vicinamibacterales bacterium
CAATCCGGCAATCCGGCAATCCGGCAATCCGGCAATCAAGAACCCGCAATCCGCCAATCGGCAATGCGGCATTGATTGCGGTAATCGAACAATTGCTCTTCAATCCAATTCGGCAATGCCCTCGATGCGGCAATCCGGCAATTGCTGGCCTCGCCGCTACTGCGCCTTGTTCATGTCTCCAAGGCCATGCATCTGCTTGCAGCGCGGGCAGAGCGTCGGCGGGTCGGTGTTCGACACGCGATGCTGGATCGGTGGCTGCGCCTGCAGAAACGCCCAGATGTCGCGCAGGTCGTCGTCGGCCAGGTTCTTGAAAAACTCGAACGGCATGATGTGGCTGAGCACGCGGCCCTTCATCCGGCCGCTGCGCAGCGTCTCGATGAACAGGCTCTCGTCGTAGTGCGCGATGCCCGAGGGATCGCGAGTCAGGTTGAAGCTGTTGACCTGCGGCACGCCCTCGATGCCGCCGAACTTCTCGCCGCCAGCGAATGCCATGCCCGGCAGCGGCTCGCCCTGATTGGTCGGCGTGTGGCAGGCCTGGCAGCCCGCAATCGTGACCAGGTATTTGCCGCGATCGACCGCCGTCGCCGTGACGTGAGAAACCGGCGATGTGATCGGCGCCGGCATCGTCTTGACGAGGTACTCGAGCGGGCCCGGAAGATTTCGCGTCGGCACGGTGTTCTTCACCGGCGGGATCGTCCGGAGGTAGACGACGACGGCTTTGACGTCCTCGTCGTCGAGTTTGGCGAAATCCATGTACGGCATGACCGGAAACAACGCGCTGCCGTCCTTGCGAACCCCTTCGCGAATCGCGCGCGCGATCTCGTCGTCGCTCCAGGAACCGAGGCCGGTTTCCACATCGGGGGTGATGTTTCGCGCGGCGATGTTGTTCAGCTCGGGAATCGGCATCACCCAGCCGGCGCCTTTCTTTGCCTGGATGATGGGCAGTTCGGGGGTCGAGAGGTCATGCTCGGTGTGGCAATGGAAGCAGTGCATCGGACCTTCGACGAGGTACTTGCCGCGCTCGAGCCGCGCCGGCGTCGGCTCGAAGCGTTCCGCGCTGACCGCGCGGGCTTTCGGGCCCAGCACGACCTGCCAGCCGACCGCCGTAATCCCGCCAAGGACCGCGAGGACCACCAGCACAAGCAGGGTCATCAGGACCGTCTTCACGCGAATTGCCACAACGCCTCCTTTTCCGTGCGCCGCTGCGCCAGTGCGCCAGTGCGCCGGTGCGCCGCTGCGCCAGTGCGCCGGTGCGCCGCTGCGCCAGTGCGGCGGTGCGGCGGAAAACGCCGCGAATCGTACCACAGCGAACACCGCTGCGCCGGGTTTCGTCTCATCCGGGCATGACCATCCATCAGGCGCACTCGGGGGTCCGGTTCGCGGCCGTTGCGGTCTTGATTGCCGCGCTTGGCGGCGGCAGCGCGTGCCAGATTTCCTTCGGCGGCGTCGAGGGCCGCGATAGCTGGGCGAAGCAATACACGCTGGCGGCCGGCGGCAAGTTCGAGCTCACGAATACGAATGGCCGCATCCGCATCGAGGCGTCGCCCGACGGCAACACCGTCGACGTCCGCGCCGAGAAAATTGCCAAAGCCAACGACGAAGCGGCGGCTCAGGCGGCGGCAAAGAAGATCGAGATCCGCGAATCGGCGAGTGCCGATCGTGTGAGCATCGACAGCGCGATCAGCGGCCTTGGCCTGTCGACGGGCGAGCGGCGCGTCGACTACGTCATCACGGTGCCGCATTGGGCCCAGGTGACGGTCGATGCGACCAACGGCGACATCGACATCCGCGGCGTCACCGGCTTTGTCGACGTCGACGCCACCAACGGCCGCATTCAGGCGTCCGGGATGGAACACGGCGCCAAGGTCGAGGCGACCAACGGCGCCGTGACGCTCGAGTTCGCCAAAGTCGCCAACGGCGACATCCGCTGCGACACCACCAATGGCGCGATCTACGTCACCGTGCCGAAAGACGCGAAGATGCGGGTCTCCGCCTCGGTCTCGAACGGCGCGATCCAGACTCACGACCTCGAGCTGACGGTCGCCGAACAATCTCGGCGCCGCCTCGATGCGACCGCCAACGGCGGCGGCGCGTCAGTGCGGCTGGAAACGACGAACGGATTGATCAGTTTGAAAGGTCGGTAGGGCGACAGCACCGTGAAGGATCTTTGGAGGATTCTGCAGGAGCGTGAAGGAACGTCCTAATTTCTTACCCAACAACGCACTCCTCCACGCTCCTTCAGACTCCTTCAGAGATCCTTCATGGTGTTGTCGAGTTGGCTACAGCTTCTTCCTGATCTGCGCCACGAGCTTCGTCAGCACGCTGCCCGGCCCGACCTCCTCGAAGGTCGTCGCGCCCTGCTTGATCAGGTAGAGGATCGAATCGAGCCAGCGGACCGAGTGGCCGATTTGCCTGGCGAGCGTCTCGGCCATCGCCGACGCGGCGTAGGGCTCGGCGGTGACGTTCGAAATCACCGGAATCGACGGCGCGCCGATCGTGAAGCCGGCGATGAATTCGCCGAAGCTGACCATCGATTCGTGCATGTAGCGTGAGTGAAACGGCGCGCTGACGTTCAGCGGAATGTAGGCGCGCGCGCCCGCCGATTCGATCTCCATCTTGACCACGGCGAGATCTTCCCTGGGCCCGGCAATCACCGTCTGATCGAACGAGTTGTAATTGGCGACGTCTATGCGGCGGCCGGCTTCGCTGGCGGCGAGGACCTGCTCGATGCGCGCCGGCTCGAGACCGATCACCGCGGCCATGCCGCCGCCGCGGACCTGGCCCATCATCTCGCCGCGGCGCTTGACCAGCTGCAGGCCGGTGTTGAAATCGATGCTGCCGGCGGCGACGAGCGCGTTGTATTCACCGAGGCTGTGGCCGGCAACAAACGCCGGCGGCGACGCGCCGCCGTCCTGCCGCGCCCGATACGTCATCGCGTTGACGACGAACAGCGCCGGCTGCGTGAACTGCGTGAGGCCGAGCTCGGCGCGCGGATCCTCGAGACAGAGTTCACGGATCGAGAAGCCGAGAACGTCATCGGCGGCAGCGGTCCAGTCGGCGAACCGATCGAACAACTCGGCGCCCATGCCCTTGGACTGGGAGCCTTGACCAGGGAAGAGACAGACAGTTGACATGTGATGGATGCAGGAAGCGCGGCGAGAACGCGACATACTAACGCAATGCCCGCGCCGGCGTCATGTCCCCCGCCAGGAGAAGTGCGCGTCTGGCACGGCGGCATCGACGACGTCTTTCGCGATCGCGACCGCATCGGGCGCGCCCGCGCGTGGCTCGAACCGGCCGCCGAGGGTCGCTACGAGCGCTACCGCCACGATGCCGACCGTCAGATGTTTCTGCTCGGCCGGGTAATGGCGCGGTCGATGGTCGGTGCGGCCGCCGGCTGGGCGCCGACCGCATGGCAGTGGCGGGAGGGCCCGCACGGACGCCCTGAAATCGCCGCTCCGCCGACCGACGTGCGCTTCAACCTCGCCCACAGCGCCGGGCTCGTCGTCTGCGCGCTGGCCAACGGCCACGACGTCGGCATCGACCTCGAAGATCTCGAGCGACCGCCAATCGATCCGGACCTCGTGCGCCGCTACTGCGCGCCGGCCGAAGCCGACGACATCGAGGCGCAGGGGCCGGACGGCTGGCGCGATCGGTTTCTGCATTACTGGACGCTCAAAGAGGCGTACCTCAAGGCGCGCGGCCTCGGGATCTCCGTCCCTCTGGCGGAGATCTGCTTCCGCCTCGATGGCGATCGCGCGCGGATCGCCTTTCTCGGATCCCTCTCCGGCAGCGACGATCGGTGGGCGTTCCAAATCGGCCGGCTGACGACGCGACATCTGATGGCGGTGGCCGCGCCGATCGCGGCGCCGGCGTTTCGCGTCGCGATCGCGCCGTTTCCTGAGTCAGCGCTGCCGTGAGGCTGCATGCGATCAGCGACCTGCACCTGGCGCATCGGGAGAATCGCGACGCGCTGGCAGAGTTTGCCGGCACCCGCGGCTACCGCGACGACTGGCTGATCGTCGCCGGTGACGTCGGCGAGCGGCCGGAGCATCTCACGCTTGCGCTCGAGCAACTGACTCGCACGTTCGCGCACGTCATCTGGTCTCCCGGCAATCACGATCTCTGGTGTCCGCGCGACGCCCACGATCGCACGCGCGGTCAAGCACGCTACGAGGAATTGGTCGCGATCTGCCGGGCCTTCGGCGCATCAACCCCGGAAGACGAATACCGGACCTGGCCCGAAGACGCGCGCACGCACCTCGTGCCGATGTTCCTGCTCTACGACTACAGCTTTCATTCCGAGGACGTCGCCGACGCCGACGCCGTCGCCTGGGCCCGCGCGTCCGGCGTCGTTTGCGGCGACGAGTTGATGCTGCCGTTCGATCCCTGGCCGAGCCGCGCCGCGTGGTGCCGGACGCGGTGCGACTGGACCCAGGCCCGGCTCGACGCCTTGCCCGCCGACGCGCGCACGATCCTGATCAACCACTGGCCGCTGCGCTACGACCTGGCGCGGCCGCCGCGCATTCCTCGCTTCTCGATCTGGTGCGGCACCTCGCGCACCGAAGCGTGGGCACGACGATACCGTGCCCGCTGCGTCATCTCCGGCCACTTGCACATGCGGACCACCCTCGCCCGGCACGGCGTGCGCTACGACGAAGTCTCGCTCGGCTATCCGCGCGACTGGCGGCAGGACCACGGGCTCGCCTTCTACCTCCGCGAGATTCTTCCCGGCGACTCCGATGCCTCGCGCCGATTCACTCCGGCGCGGGATCCGTTTATCATGGCGCCCATCCATGCGTAAGCTGCGCGTGCTCGTGCTGGTGCACGACTACCTGGTGCCGCCCGACGACGTGACCGGGCACAACACCGAGACCGCGCCGTGGCGAACCGAATACGACGTCATCAAGACGCTGCGCGAAGATCTCGAGCACGACGTCCGCGTCCTCGGCGTCAAGGACGACCTCGGCGCGATCCGCCAGGCCAACGACGAGTTCAAGCCGCATATCGCCTTCAATCTGCTCGAGGCGTTTCACGAAATCGGCACCTTCGACCAGAACGTCGTCTCGTATCTCGAGTTGCTGCGACTCTCGTACAGCGGCTGCAATCCTCGCGGGATGTTTCTCGCCCGCGACAAGGCGCTGTCGAAGAAGCTGATGCAGTATCACCGCCTGCCGGTCCCGGACTTCCTGATGATCCCGCGCGGACGCAAGCCGCGGCTGCCGCGCAAGCTGACCTTCCCGTTGATCGTGAAGTCGCTCACCCAGGAAGCGTCGATCGGCATCTCGCAGGCCTCGGTCGTCGAGGACGACGCGAAGCTGCGCGAGCGCGTGCAGTTCATCCACGAATCGATCTCGACCGACGCGATCGTCGAGCAGTACGTCGAGGGCCGCGAGCTCTATTGCGGAGTGCTCGGCAACCAGCGCGCGCAGGTATTGCCGGTCTGGGAGATGACCTTCGCGAAGATGCCCGAAGGTCAGCATCGGATCGCGACCGAGCGCGTGAAGTGGAATGCGAAGTATCAGGCGAAAGTGGGCATCGCGACCGGCGAAGCGAAGGACCTGCCGGAGGGCATCGCCGACCGGGTCCAGCACGTCTCGAAGCGCGTCTTCAAGGTGCTCGAGTTGAGCGGCTACGCCCGCGTCGACCTGCGGCTCGACAGCCAGGGCCAGATTCACGTCCTCGAGGCCAACCCGAATCCGCAGATCGCGCGCAGCGAGGACTTCGCCGAGTCGGCCAAACACGCCGGCATGACCTACCCGGCGCTCCTGCAGCGGATCCTCACGACCGGCCTGCGGTGGGAACCCGAGCGGCTCGGCTGAGTCAGCGCTTGCCTAGTGTGGCCCGTGGCGGGGCCGATCCAGGGCACGCGATGCGGCACATCCGTTGCACTTGATCGGGATCGAGAGGACCCACATGGCTGAGCCGACCGTCACCCGGGCACAACTCATCGAACGGCTGAACGAAGATCTCGCTCGCGAATATCAGGCCATCATCGCGTATGTCGTCTATTCGCAGGTGCTCAAGGGCGCCGAGTACATGAACATTGCCGACGAGCTCGAAAAGCACGCCGGCGAGGAACTGCGCCACGCGATCACCATCGCCAAGCACATCGACTATCTCGGCGGCATGCCGACCGCCACGCCAAAGCCGGTCAAGCTCACCGACAAGGCGAAAGAGATGCTGCGCGCCGATCTCGACAACGAGAACCAGACGATCGTCAACTACCGGGTGCGGCTGCGGGAGTGCGAAGCGCTGGGGGAATTCGCAGTCGCCGAAGACATTCGCGAGATTCTGCGCCAGGAGCAGGAGCACCAGATCGATCTGGCCACCGCCCTGGGCATCGACCCGCCCGATCTCTCCAAAGTTACACTTGGGTCGGGGCAACCGACCCCGAAAAGCCGCAAATAGGGGGCGCGAGCCACGCGGTACGGCGCTTGCTGTCCTCTGTATGGCCGTCGGCCGACAGGAGTGGAATCTATGCGCCGTGCACTCACAACCCTAGCAGCTTTCATATCGCTCGCGGCCATCGCGGCATGTGGTGGGGCGCCCGCGTCGCCCTCCGCGCCGGGCTCAGCGACCATCACAGGCATGTTGGTCGCGCCGGGATCGACGGCCCCCGCCGGCGGGATGTCCAACGTGGTCGTGTCCATTCAGGGCACGGCAATGACGACGACCGTGAACAGCGCGAGCCGGTTCGAGTTCAAGAACGTCCCGGCCGGCGATCTGAACTTGACGTTCGCGGCGGCCGGCGCGAACGCCAGCCTGCCGGTGTCGTCGGTGCAGACCGACGAGAGCATCGCGCTGTCCGTGAGCTTGAGCGGCGCCGAAGCGACACTCGAGTCGTCGCGCCGCGCCCACGGGAGTGAAGAACAACTCGAAGGGCGGGTCGAGTCGTTACCCCCGACGACGGCCGCGGCAACACTCGTCGTCGCCGGCCGCACCGTGCGGACCACGGCAGACACGCGGTTCTTTCTTCACGGCGCGGCGGCCGCCTTCGCCGACCTGGCGATCGGCATCCGCGTTCACGTCAAGGGCGCACCGGACGGGTTGAACCTGCTCGCGTCGGTCATCGAGATTCAGAACACGAACGCGGACATCCCGGTGCCGATCAACGGCGTTATCCAGGCGCTCAGCGGCGCGCAGGCGGCGTTTCAGTTCACGATCGACGGACGGTTGATCAAAGGCGATGCACTGACCGAGTTCTTCGGCAACAGCGCGTTCGGCGATCTCGCCAACGGCCGGCGCGCCGAGGTCAAGGGCCGGCAGCGCGACGGCTACGTCTACGCCGAGCGGATTCACGTCAACATCGACGAGACGGCGCCACCGCCGGGACAGGACACGTCGGCGTCAATCGAGGGCCCGTTGACGGCCAAGAGCGGCGGCGGCAGCGTGTGGACGCTGATCGTCGGCGGCACGACGGTGAAGACGAGCGCCTCAACTGAAGTCAGGCGCCGCGGCGACGTACAGGACTTCAGCGTGCTCGAGATCGGCATGACGCTCCATGTGGTCGGCGATCGCCAGGCAGACACCTCGATCAACGCGCGGCTGATTCAGATCAAGGACGACGCGGTGGGCGCTCCGTTCGAGATCGAGGGATCGATGGGCGGCGTTCAGGGGAGCTGTCCGACGCTGACGTTTGGTGTCAATGGATTCTCGGTGTTCACGGATGCGGCGACGGTGTTCACGCCGGCGTGCAGCGAGTTCAAGTCGGGGACGAAGGCCAAGGTCAAAGGCATCGTGCAGGCCAGCGGGGCCGTCAAGGCGACGAGCGTCCAGAAACAGTGACAGTGCGAGGGGTCGCGTCTTGAAT
>DASUGM010000067.1:0-12168 GCA_036274055.1 Vicinamibacterales bacterium
ACAATTGTCCTCTCTGGATGCCAGCTCCGGCCGAACGGCAGTGGTTTCGACGCAATCTCCTCAACTGGTACCGCCGTCATGGCCGCGACCTGCCGTGGCGGGACACGCGCAATCCGTACCACATCCTGGTGTCCGAGGTGATGCTGCAGCAGACCCAGGTCGATCGCGTCCTGCCCAAGTATCACGAGTGGCTGGCCCGCTATCCCACATTCGAGGCGCTGGCGGCGGCGCCCGAATCCGAGGTCGTCAAAACCTGGTACCCGCTCGGCTACAACATCCGCCCGCGGCGACTCCAATCGATCGCCCGCGAGGCGATCGACAAACATGGCGGCGCGCTGCCCGAGGACGAGGAGACATTGCGATCGTTCAAGGGCATCGGCCCGTACACCGCCGGCGCGGTGATGAGCTTCGCGTTCGGCAAGCGGACCGCGATTCTCGACACCAACGTCGCGCGCGTGTTGTTCCGGATCTTCGTCGGCCGCGGCGATCCTCGCTCCCACAAGATGGACAGGAAACTCTGGGAGCTGTCACGCGAGGTCCTGCCGCACCGCCACGTCTTCGATTTCAATCAGGCGCTGATGGATTTCGGCGCGACGCTCTGCTCGGCGCGCAAGCCGCAATGCATGATGTGCCCGATGACGCGCAAGTGCCGCTCGTATCCCTTCAATCCCGAGCATGAGCGCTGACGATCGATCGAGGGCGATCGTCGTGCTCGCGGCAATCGTCGAACGGGACGGACGTTTTCTGCTGACGCGCCGGCTGAAAGGCACGCACCTGGCCGACCTGTGGGAGTTCCCCGGCGGCAAATGCGAGGCCGGGGAGACCCACGAGGCGTGCCTGAAGCGCGAATTACTCGAAGAACTTGGCGTGACGTCCGAGATCGGCGACGAACTCCTGGTCACCGAACACGCGTATCCGGAACGAACCGTGCGGCTCCATTTCCGCCGCTGCCAACTGCACGACGACCCGCGGCCGCTGCTCGGTCAGGCCATGCGCTGGGCCAGCCGCGACGAACTGCAGACCATCGACTTCCCCGCCGCGGATCGCGAGCTGATCGATCTGCTCACTTCATCGTCACGTTGAGGGTGACGGTTTCGCCGTCCTTGACGACGACCCTGGTCGGCACCGCGGCCTTGAGCGCCTCGTGCCAGACCTTGATGTCGTAACTGCCCGCGGGTACGTTGTCGAGCTTGAACGATCCGTCGGCGCCGGAAACCGCCGAGAGCTCCTCGGTCACGAACAGGTAGGCGCGCATCCATGTGTGCGTGCTGCACGTGAGCGTAACCACGCCGGGTTTGTCGATCGGCCTCGAGATCTTCATGTTCGGGATCGGCAGGCTGACGTTGAAGAGCGATCGCGTGTCGGCCGCCGCGGCGTGCATGGTGTGCAGCACGGAGTCTTTACTGGTCATCGCGACGGTCCCGTTCGGACGGACCAGCGACACGCGCGGGGCGAAACGGCACTTGTCGTTGGTCACCGGCGCTTCGGCGGGCGCCGCCGCCTTGACGCCCGGCACCGTCAGCACGACCCCGGCGAGATGCCCGGCGGCGTCGACGGCAATCGAATCATCGGGCAGCGTTTGGCCGCAGACGTCCGGGTCGATCGTCACCCGCAACGGCGGCGGATTTTTCGCCGCGGTCGTGACCACGCCGACAATCGTGCCGCCGGCGCGCGGCGCAGCGGCGGGCACAGCGAGCGCAATGGTCGCGACCGTCGCCGCGGCGACCGTCACGATCGCCGCGCGTGCGGCTAGCGCCGCGGCCGAACCGGCTCGAGAAATTCCCATAACAGATATCCGACCCATCGAATGCCCTGCTCCTCGCGATGATTCAGCGGCAGGCGAACGCCAAATGCTGCCGCCAGTGCTCCGGTGCGTGTCAGCCCGCGACGAACCTGCGGGGTCAGCGCGACTTCCTCGTTCTCGCCGTTGAACTCGACGCCGTACGTCCAGGTGTCGGGAAAGATGCTGAGGTCTCGCCCTGCATACACGTTGTACAGCACTTCGCGGTCGGCCCGGGGCCCGCCATGCGGCACCTCGATCTTGAACTGGCCCTGGACGTAAGTACTGCCGGCCACCGTCGCGGCGGCAATGTACGGCTCATAAACGACCGTGCCGCCGCCCAGGCCCTTCGATTCGCTCCCCGTCGGCACGACGACGTCGAAGCCGGCGCTGAATAGATATCGGGTCGCGCGCGGCGTCAGCGCGTACTTCATGCCCAGTTCGACGTCACCGAGGCCGCTCTCGCGAGTACCGGTCGACACCGATGCGAACGGCACTACCGCCTCGAGCTGGGCGCGCTTGCCAATCCGGCGCTCGTAAATCGCGGCCATCGACACCGCGGCCGGCGTGTCCTTCACGTGCGATGAGACCGGTTGGATGATGAACTCGTTTTCCGGAAACGCCTTCTCGGTGAACATCGGCCTCGGCAGGTTGAGGTTGCCGGATGGCCAGCCGGGTTCCTTGCAGAAACCGCGAATCAGCGCGATGAATTCGCTGATCTGCGCCTGCGACAGCGCATCGCCGAAGGCCGGCATCTCCGACGACAGCCCGACGCCCGGCCCCCCGTGCGTGATCGCGGTCTGCCAGTCGGCGTCCGGCTCCGGAGAGGTCAGCTTGCAGTCGCTGAAGTCCATCGGCTGCACTTTGACGGTGGGTGTCGCCACTTTGCCGGTGCCGTCCTTGGCGTGACAACGGGCGCACCACGCGTTCCACATTTCAGGAATCGTCGTCGGCGTCTGCGACTGTGCGGCGAGCGTAGCGGAGAACAGCGCAATGAACCAGGCGGCGGTAAGACGACGCATCGCGCGCGACTATAGTCGCTCGACGCTTGCAACACCAAAAATGAGAACCGTCTCAGCTCAACGCGCCAGCCCGGTGATTTCGAGGTCGTGACCGCCGGCGTGCACGTGGCGGCCGGCCTCGGCGTAGTCGCGGTGCACATACCCGAGCCCGACGACGCGCTCGCGCCGCGGCGACCACGCCGCACTCGTCAGCGCACCGATATCGCGGCCGTCGGCGGTGATCGCCGTGCCTGGCGCGGCCGGTGCTTTGGCCGTCGGGGCGAAAACCAGCGTCACCAGCCGCTTGACGACGCGTCCGCCGCCGCGATGGAGGACGCGAATGATCACTTCCTGTCCGACGTAGCAGCCTTTCGAAGTGCTGATGGCGCGATCCTGCAGCCCCGCCTCGAGCGGAATAGTCTCGGCGGTCATGTCGACGCCAAATGCCGGGCGGCCGGCCTCGATACGCAGCAACTCGACAAGGGCCGGGCCAACCGGCTCGGCCCCCGCGGCCTGGATCGCGGCGAGTGCTTCATCGCGACCCGCCGCCGGCACGAACACGTCGAACATCGGCACGTCGGCTTCGTCGGCGCGCGCGATGACGACATCACCCGCGGCAAGCTGCGCGAGCGGCGCCAGCGAATCGGCGTCTACCGCGAAGGCGCGCTCGAGCACCCCTTCAGCGGTCGCGCCGATGACAGTGAGCTGAGCGATCTCGGCCGACACGTCGCGAACGGCGACGTCCTCCGCGAAAATCAGCTGATCGAGCCGCGCCGCCAGCGCCGTCGCAACGCCGGGCGCGACCACCGTGAGGAGCCGATCGCCGCGGTTATAGATGCGCAGGTCGGCAATCATCCGGCCCTGCGGAGTCAGATAGGTCGCGTAGACGCCGTGATTGGCCAGCAGCGCCTCGACCTCGTTGCTGACCAGCGCCTGCAAAAAGGCATGGCGATCCTTGCCGTCGAACTGCAGCCGGCCGAGTTCGGTGCGGTCGATCCAGCCGGCGCGATTGGTGATGATGCGATACTGATCGTCGATGCTCGTCATCAGGCGTCCCTTCTATCTTACCGCCGCGATTCTTGCGGTTCTGCTGCCCGCCCCGCTGCCTGCGGCGACGCAGTCGGCGGCCGACGGCACCGGCACGGCGAGGTTCACGATTCTGTTGCGGGGTGCGCGCATCGGATCCGAAACGGTCACGGTGTCCAAGCGGGGCGCCAACTGGCAGATCTCGGCGGTCGGACGGCTGCTGCCGCCGGCCGACATGGTCACGACGAAGTTCGAGCTGAGTTACGGCGGCGACTGGCAGCCGCAGAACCTCTCGATCGAAGGCCAGCTTCGCGGTCAGCTGATCACGCTCGATACCAGCTTCGGGCTGACGACGGCGACGAGCGACATGATGCAGGCGGGCAAGCGCGGGTCGGTGACGCACACCGTGTCGCCCCGGGCCCTGGTGCTGCCCAACAATTTCTTTGCCGCCTACGAAGCCGTCGCGTTGCGTCTCGGCGCGGCAGAGGTCGGGACGCGGATTCCGGTGTACGTCGCGCCCGACGGCGAAATCTCGGTCACGGTCGATCGCGTGACGCCGCGCCGCATCGCGCTCGCCGCTTCCGCCGTCGAAGTCCGCGAGATCAATCTCACCTTCTTGAATCCGGCGGGCCCGTTTCCCGTCGACATCTGGGTCGACGGCCGCAATCGGCTGGCGCGGGTGGCAGTTCCTGCCACCTCGATGATCGCGATTCGTGAAGATCTTGCCACCGTGATGGCGCGGGAAGAGCGGGTATCGCGTCCGAACGACGAGGTCCTGTTCGTGCCGGGCAACGGCTTCAACATGGGCGCGACGGTTTCGAAACCCGCCAGCTCCGCGCCGGGCAAGTTGCCAGCGGTCATCCTCGTGGCCGGCGCCGGTCCGCAGGATCGTGACCTGACGTCGTTCGGCATTCCGGTGTTCGGACAACTGGCCGGGGCCCTGGCCGACGCCGGCTATCTGGTCGTTCGCTACGACCGCCGCGGCTCCGGGCAAAGCGGCGGCCGAACCGAGAATGCGACGCTGACCGACTACACCGACGACGTCATCGAAATCGTCAAGTGGCTCGGCAAGCGGAAGGACGTCGACACGAATCGGATCGCGATTGTCAGCCACGCCGAAGGCGGTGCAGTCGCCATGCTGGCCGCCAGCCGGGAGAAACGCGTTCGCGCGATTGCGCTTCTCGAAGCCGCCGGACGAACCGGCCGCGACGTCACGATCGAGCAGCAGGAACGCCTGCTGGCCCGGATGAATCTGCCCGAAGCCGAACGTGCCGAGAAGATCGCGCTGCAGCAGCGTGTCGTCGATGCGACGATCCGCGGTACAGGCTGGGAGGGTGTCCCGACCGACGTTCGGCAACAGGCCGACACGCCGCTGTTCAAGAGCTACCTGCTGTTCGATCCGGCCGTGGCAATCATGAAGGTCGAGCAGCCCGTGCTGATCCTTCAAGGCGCGCTCGACACGCAGTTCCCGCCGGCCTACGCCGAGCGGCTGGACGAGCTGGCGCGTTCGCGAAAGAAGGCGCCGCCGACGCATACGCGCAAGATCATCGTTCCGGGGGTCAATCACCTGCTCGTCCCGGCCACGACCGGCGACGTCGACGAGTACTCGACGTTGACCAACCGCGTCATCTCGTCCGAGGTGACCGCCGCCGTCACCAGCTGGCTGAAAGACGCGTTCAGCCTCAAGAAGTAGCAGTCACGCGGGAGCCGACGCTCGTGAATGCGCTATGATTTCGCCGCAATGAAGCTCGGTGTCCCCAAGGAAACCTTTCCCGGCGAGCGCCGCGTCGCGATCGTGCCGGGTGTCGTCGCGCTGCTGCGCAAACTCGGCGTTGACGTCGTCGTCGAGCGGGGCGCCGGAGAGAGCGCTGGCTTCACTGACGCGATGTATGCCGAACAACAGGCGGCGCTCGGAACGCGGGCCGAGGCCTTCGACGCCGACATCGTCGCTCAGGTCCGGGCGCCGGGTGCGAATCCCGCGCACGGTGCGGCCGACGTCGCGATGCTGCGGCGCGATCAGCTGGTCATCGGCTTCGCCGATCCGCTGACGGCCGGCGAAGCGGCGCGTGCCGTGGCGGCGCGCGGCGCCCGCCTCGCGGCGATGGAACTGGTCCCGCGCATCACGCGCGCGCAGAGCATGGACGCGCTCTCGTCGATGGCGACGATCGCCGGCTACAAAGCGGTGTTGATCGCCGCCGAGACGCTGCCGCGGATGTTTCCGATGCTCAACACCGCCGCCGGAACCGTGGCGGCAGCGCGGGTGTTCATCGTTGGCGCCGGCGTCGCCGGACTGCAGGCGATCGCGAGCGCGCGCCGGCTGGGCGCGCGCGTCGAGGCGTATGACGTGCGGCCCGCGGTCAAGGAACAGATCATGAGCCTCGGCGCCCGCTTCGTCGAGATGCCGCTCGAGGCCGGCGACGCGCAGGACGCCGGCGGCTACGCCAAGGCGCAGGACGAGTCGTTCTACCGGCGCCAGCGCGAGATGATGATGAAAACGGTCGCTGCGACCGACGTCGTCATCACCACCGCGGCGATTCCCGGCAAGAAGTCGCCGGTGCTGATCACGGCCGAGATGGTCAAAGCCATGCCGCCCGGTTCGGTGATTGTCGATCTCGCCGCCGAGCGCGGCGGCAATTGCGAACTGACGAAGGCGGACGAGGTCGTCGTCGCGCACGGCGTGACCATCCTCGGCCCGACCAATCTCGCCTCGACGGTTCCGTACCACGCGAGCCAGATGTACGCGCGCAACGTCGTCACGCTCGTGCAGCACCTGGTGCAGCGCGAGAAAGGCGCGGACGGCAAGGCCACCGGCGCGGCCAGGCTGATCATCAACCTGGACGACGAGATCACGCGCGAGATTCTGGTCACCCAGGGCGGCGAGGTGATTCATCCGCGGGTGAGGGATCTTGTCACGGCGCCTGTTTAGGAAAATCGACTTGGGCACCCCCGAATGACCCAAGACCCAAGACGCAAGACCCAAGACGGACTGAGCACTGAGTACGGAGCACGTGCATGACGGGATGGATTCTGCAAAGTGAGGGTGAAGATCCGATTACGCTGCGGCTGCCGTCCGGCGCGGTGAAGACGGTCGGCCGGACGGCGCGCGCTGATTTCATCGTCGATGCGGCCCTGGTATCGCGCGTCCACTGCCGCCTGAGCGCGGACAAGTCCGATCAGTTGGTCGTCGAAGACCTGGGCAGTACGAACGGCACCCTCGTCAACGGGGAACGGGTCAAACGCCAGGTACTGCGCGAAGGCGACAAGCTCACCGTCGGCCGCGTCGAATTCGCGATTCAGAAGAAATAGCCCCGGACGTCAGGGGCAAATCATCCTCACCCACTTGAGAAACGTCCACGTGCCGGCGACGCGTTTGAACTGGCCGACGCCGGTGCAGCAGCACGACTTCGCCACTTTCTTGTCGCGCGGCATCACGAAGTCGACGCCAATCGCGAGTGATCCGATCTCCCCGTCTATGGACGGCTGATCGACGAAGATGTAGGGAACGTCCCGCGCGGTGCGATCGGCTTCTGCCTGCGCGTCCTTGCTCGAGAGCAAATAGAACTCGGCGCCCTCGCGCTGCGGAAGCGCACGACTGGTCAGTCTCGTGCCGGTCCGCGGCATCGTCTCCAGGATCGGGATCCTTTTCGTCCGCCCGACGAGAATCCCGTCCGGGATGTCATTGGCGGCCAGTCGATCCTCGAGCGCCTGCTTGATCAGCGACTCGATGTCCGCCGATGGCGCGACGTTGGCCTGCGGCCGGATCAGACTCAAGGCGACGACCACCATCAGCAGCGCGCGCATCTCCTCAATTCTCCTGCAGAATCACACCAGGAACGGATTCGTCCGGCGCTCGATGCCGACGGTCGTGTCCGGGCCATGGCCCGAATGCACGACCGCGTCGTCCGGATAGCTGAAGAGCACGTCGCGAATCGATCGGAGCAGCGTCTCCAGATTCCCACCAGTCAGGTCGGTGCGGCCGATCGATCCCTGGAACAAGGTATCGCCGACAAACAACTCGCGCGCGGTCGTGTGCTTGCGGCCGATCGCCAGACAGACGCCGCCCGGACAATGGCCCGGCGTGTGGCGCACGTCGACGACGTAGTTGCCGAAGATCGGATCCGGGACGTCGCCGTAGAAGAAATCGATCGGTGGCTGCGGCGACGCCGAGAGTCCGAACAGCCGCGCCTGCTGCACGACGCCATCGTAGAGGAACAGGTCGTCCCGGTGCAGCCAGATCGGTGCACCGAACGCCGCCTTCGCACGCGAACATCCGGTCACGTGATCGAGATGCGCGTGGGTCAGAAGAATCGCCTTCGCGACCAATCGTTCGGCCTTGACCTCGCGAATCAGCGCGTCGACTTCGTCGCCGGGATCGATCACGATCGCCTCCTGCGTGTCTTCGCACGAGACGACGAAGCCGTTCTTCAGAAACGGAGGCGCTGCGGCTGTGTAGATGCGCACCGGATATCATTCTTCCATGGTCCCGACGCTCAGCGACATCCGCGCCGCCGCCGCGCGCATCGCCGGGATCGTGGGCCCGACGCCCCTGATTTACTCGCACTGGCTGTCGGAAATTGCCAACGGCGACGTCTGGTTGAAACTCGAGCTGATGCAGCCGACCGGGTCCTACAAGATTCGCGGCGCGGTAAACGCTCTCGCCCGCCTCAGGGAAACCAATCCGTCGGCGACGACGGTCGTGACGGCATCGGCCGGCAATCACGGCCAGGCGATCGCGCTGGCAGCCGCCAGGATCGGCATCCAGGCGCGTGTTCATCTACCCGCGTCGGCGCCCGAGACCAAGCGGCAGGGGATGAAAAGGCTCGGGACCGAAGTCATCGACGCCGGCTCCTACGACGACGCGGAACTGCTCGGCCGCAGGGATGCGGCGGCGAGCGGCGCCACCTACGTCTCGCCGTACAACGACGCCGATGTCATTGCCGGTGCCGGCACGGTCGCGCTCGAGATGTTTGCGGCGCAGCCGGATCTCGACGCGCTGCTCGTCCCGCTCGGCGGCGGCGGCCTGCTCGCCGGCACCGCGATCGTCGCGCGCGCGCTCGCGCCGCAGGCGCTCATCGTCGGCGTCGAGGCCGAGGCGTCGCCGGTGTTCACCGGGGCACTGGCCGCGGGAAAACCGGTCACGGTGCCGGTGGCAGATACGCTCGCGGACGGCCTGGCCGGCAACATGGAGCCGGACACGCGGACGTTCCCGGTGGTTCGCGATCTCGTCGACCTGGTCGAACTCGTGCCTGACGTGTGGATCGCGCGCGCGATGCGCAACCTGCTGCTGCGCGAACGGCTCGTCGCCGAAGGCGCCGGCGCGATTGGCGTCGCGGCGCTGCTGCGGGGCGGCATCGACCTCGCCGGCCGCCGCACCGGCATCATTCTCTCGGGACGCAACGTCGACGCGCGCGTGATCGAATGGCTGATCACCGACGTCGCCGACTGACGCCGGCGGCTGCGCCACTTGGGCAACATCGTCTCGCTCCTTCGCGGCAACCCGGACTTTCGCCGCCTGTGGTTCGGGCAGGTCGTCAGCCAGCTCGGCGACTGGTTCAGCTACGTCGCGCTCTACGCCCTGCTCTTCGATCTCACGGGATCGGCGACCGCGGTCGCGTCGCTGATGGTCGTGCAGATGCTGCCGATCGCGCTGGTCGGCCCAGGCGCCGGCGTCGTCGTCGATCGCCACGATCGACGGCGAATCCTGATCACCGCCGACATCGTCCGCGGCGTGGCGATCCTCGGGCTGCTCCTGGTTCGTTCGTCCGGGACGGTGTGGATCGCCTACGTCGTCACGGCAATTGCGGTGTCGGCATCAGCGTTCTTCGAACCGGCGCGATCGGCGACGGTGCCCGCAATCGTGCCGCGCGAGCAGTTGATGACCGCCAATGCGATCTCGACCGGCACCTGGTCGGCGATGCTCGCGATTGGCGCCTCGCTCGGCGGGGGGATCGCGGCGTGGCTCGGACGCGACGCCGCGTTCGTGATGAACTCGGCGTCGTTTTTCGTCTCCGCGATGTTCATCGCCGGCATGCGCGTTCCGCCGATCGCGGGCCGGACGCCGCACAGCGGCTGGCATGGCCTCGTCGAAGGACTGCGCTACATGCGCACGCATCGGTCGGTTGGCTGGGTGGCGATCGTCAAGGCGGGATGGGCGGTGGTCGGCGGAGCGTTGCTGTTGCTGACGGTCTTCGGCGATCGCGTCTTTCGCATCGGCGGCAGCGGCGACGCCGGCATCGGCATTCTCTACGCAGCGCGCGGCATCGGCGCCGGGGCCGGATCATTCATCGTCATGGTGCTGGCTCGGCGCGACGACGCCTCGCTGACGCGGTGGATTGGGCCGTCGTACCTGGCCGCCGGCGTCTGCTACGCGACCCTGGCGATTGCGCCGTCGATCTGGTTCGCGGCGACAACCGTGCTGGCCGCGCATACGTTCGGGTCGATGCTCTGGGTGCTGAGCAACGTTCTGCTGCAACGCGCCGTGCCCGATGCGTTCCGTGGCCGCGTATTCGCCGCCGAACTGGTCGCGTTGTCAATCGTGCAGTCGGCGATCGCGGCACTGACCGGCGTCGCGCTCGATCATTGGCGGATCGCGCCGCGGCTGATGGCGCTCGTCATCGGCGCGTCGTTGTGGATTCCCGCGGCGATCTGGTATCTCGTCGCGCGCAAGGCGTTCCACGCCACCAGCGCTATCCCTTCTTCGGTTTCGAGGGTCTGATCTCGACGCGGCTCGGCAGACTGCGGCCCGGATGGCGGAGGAGATCGATCACGACCTCGGCGACATCGTCGCCGGTCAGCTTCCAATCGTCGTCTCTTCCGCCCGGCATCGGGTGATTGAACTCCGTCGCCACCGAGCCCGGCATGACGACGCTGACACGGATGTCGTCGTAGCGGACCTCTTGCATCAGCGACTCGCTGAAGGCAATCAGGCCGGCCTTCGACGCGCAGTAGGCGGCGCCATTGGGAAAATAGTTGCGGCCGGCGAGACTGGCGATGTTGATGATCCAGGATCCCCTGGCTTTGCGAAGCTCCGGAATTGCCGCGCGCGTGCAGTAAAACACCCCGGTCAGATTGGTATCGATGACGCTCGCCCACTCCTCGTCGGTCGTCGACGCGACGTCAGTGAACACGCCGACGCCGGCGTTGTTGACGAGGACGTTGACGCCGCCGAGCTTCATCGCCGCGAGCGCGACCAGCTGCACGACGGCGTTCTTGTCGCGGACATCCACGGCCGCGCCGAAGACGCGGGTGGCGTCGCCGCCGGCCGCCGATGTCTGCAGCGTCCTGACCGCGGCGTCGACGCCGCGTTGATCGCGGCCGGTGATCATGACGCGACCGCCGGCGGCGAGAATGGCGTGCGCGATCGCGTAGCCGATGCCGCGCGTGCCGCCGGTGACGATGGCGAGGTGGGGGGTCATTCTTTCCATTCTAGAGCTCTGCAGGTTCCGCACCGTTTCGAACGGGTTCCGGGTTCCGCGTCATTCCCGGTTCCGGTTCGTTCGCAATAAGAAGGGACACGGAGTCACGGAACGAACCCGGAACCCGGAACGACGCGGAACCCGCTGTTGCCCGTCGTCTAGAATAGGCGCGCATGTCCATGGTCGCTGTACTTGGCGCTGGTCCCATCGGCGCCGCCGTCGCGCAACGGCTGGCGGTACGGGCGCGGGTGAGAGAAGTCCGCTTCATCGACGCCAACGTCAGCGTCGCCAGCGGCAAAGCCCTGGACATCATGCAGGCCGGCCCGGTCGAGCGCTACGACACCCGGGTGACGGCGATGGGCGACGCCCTCGCCGCCGCCGGCGCCAATGTGATCGTCGTCGCCGACGAAGTCGACGGCGGCGAGTGGGAGGGCGACCGCGGGCTGACGATGATGCGACAGCTCGCGCGCGCCGGCACGACCGCCGCGATCGTGTTTGCCGGACCGAAGCAGATCTGGTTGATGGAGACGTGCGCGCGCGAACTGAAGATGCGCGCCGACAAGCTCGTCGGCACGGCGCCGGCGGCGGCGGCCGGCGCCGTGCGCACGCTCGCCGGTCTGGAACTCGGACTCTCGACCGTTGACGTCGCCGTCGTCGGCCGGCCGCCGTCGTTCACGATCGCGTGGTCGACGGCGATGGCCGACGGCGTGCTCGTCAGCGAGCGCGTGCCGGCGCATCGGCTGCTGGCCATCTCCGACAGCGTCAAGCGGTTGTGGCCGCCGGGGCCCTACGCGATCGGCGCGGCGACCGCGCCGATCGCGGAGGCCCTGATCGACGGCAGCCGGCGGCGCCACGCCGCGCTCGCGATTCTCGACGGGGAGTTCGGCGCGCGCGGCGTCGCGGCGATGCTGCCGCTGGACCTGGGCGACGGCCGCATCCTCGCGCG
>DASUGM010000068.1:0-4001 GCA_036274055.1 Vicinamibacterales bacterium
GAGGCTGCGCCGGGTCGACTTTCTCAACAGGTACCCACCCCGCGTCCGGCTGATTGACGCGGCCCGTACCTGTGGAGAAAGTAGGCGCGGCGCAGCCTCGTTCCTGGTACCCGACGTACCCCGCGTACCCGAAGTACCCAAACGAAAAACGGCCCGCCACCGTGAAGGCAGCGGGCCGTTTTCGCGGATGTCTTCTACTGCCCCGCTCCCGCTTTCATCTCCGGAGCGACGCTCAGGTAGATCGCATTGAAGAAGAACTTGTAACTGCCGTGCGGCTGGGTGCGGAACACCAGCTCGTTGCCGAACGCAAATACGCGCCCGGTGCCGACGTTGGCCTCGACCATCTCGATGCCCTTGTCGAGGTACTTCTGGCCCCACGCCCAGCCCGATCGCAGCGGCTCCGGACTGTTGAACCACGCGACCGCGCGCACGTCAGTGCCACCGCCGGCGGCGCTGTCCAGCTTCCAGGTCGTGTTGTTGTCGTAGAAGATGTCCATCTCGCTGCCGTAGCCGTGCGCCAGCGGGTTCTTCGGATCCACCGCGACGCGCAGCACCGAACCCGGCACGTAGAACTTCTCCGGCCCGAGCGGCTGCCCGCCTTCCATCAGGTGGTTGCTGAGCGGCAGCTTGAACATCTGCACGGCGCCATTGGCGGCGCCGCCCAGCGCGATCACCGTGCCGCCCTGCTGGACGAACTCCTGGATCTTCGCGAGCGTCGCCGGCGTGACGTTGCCGCGGCGCTTCGTGAATTCCTCGGGGTAGTCGACGAACGGCCCACGAAAGTCCGCGGGATCCTTGACTTGCGGCGCGCCGCCGCGGCCACCGGCACCACCGCGGCCGCCGGCGACGCCGGCGCCGCCGCGACCCTGGCCCGCGCCCTGGCCGGCCGCTCCCGCGCCGCGCCCGGCCGCATTCGTCGCGTCGCCCATCGCCGGCGCATCACCACCGGCGCCGGCGCCACCGCCGCCGCCACGGCCGCCGCCGCCAGCGCTCAAGCCGGTGTCGTTGAAGATCAGCACGTCGTACTTCGCGCGCAGATTGCCGGCGTCGAGCATCGGCGGATAGACGACCTCGTACTTGTGCTCGAAGTTCTCGAGCATCAGCTTGGTCCAGCCGGCCGGCATGCCGCCGCTGTAGGTGTCGAACAGACCGATGCGCGGCGCCTTGAGCTTGCTCATGGTGCCAGTCGGCGCGGTCGCGGTGCTCTCGAAGCTGACGCCGAGATCCGTCGCCGCCTTCTGCAGGATCGCGCGCGTCGTCGGCTTCGCGGCGACGTAGAAGGTGCCGTAGCCCATCGGGCCGTTGAACAGCCACGAGACGTCTTCGTTGGCCGCGAGCAGCCGGTTGAGAACGATGAAGCTGTCGTTCGACTTGTGATCGAAGTAGTAGCCGGCAATCGCCTGCGGCCCGCCCTTGATCGTCCCGGCCGGCGGCTTGGCGAGGTCGGTGAGCTTTTCGAACGGCCCGTCGAAGCCGTCGAGAATGCGGTCGTACTGCACGCCCATCTGCATCGCCAGCGTCCAGCCGGCCACGTCGTACGGCCTGGTCGGCACCGCACCCGGATACGCGATGTCATCCGGATGATCCTGCGGCTCGAACATGTCGAGCACGTGGGGCCGAAACGCCTGATTGGATTTCACGATCAGCGAATTCGCCGGGTACTGCTTGCCGTTGACGGTGAACGCCGCGGTCGCGCGGTGGACCGCGATACCCGACTTGATCAGCGCGTTGACGAAACGCACCGAGGTGCCGAAGTCCGGCGAGCTCGACGGCATGATGAAGCCACGCGGATTGCGCAGCTCCTTCGACGTCAGCGCCGCGTAGAGCTGCGGACAACCGCCGCCACCGCCGCGTCCGCCGCCGCCACCGCCACCGGCGCCACCGCCGCCGGCGCGGCCGCCGCCAGCCGCGGCGCCGCAGGTGTCGGCCGTGACCTTGTTGAGTTCATGCGGCGTGATCGTCCAGTGGTCTTCGCTGCCCCACTGGATCATGTCCTTGCCCATCTTGTAGATGCGGTAGAGATTGGTTTCCTTGTAGCGCGACGCGAACTCGAGCACGGCGCGATTCGCGGTCACCGAGTAATCAATCGACTGCCGGAAGTGCCACACCTGCTGCGGCTGAATCGGGTAGTACCAGCTGCTCTCGGGCACCGACATGCGCGGGTTGAACTGGATCGCCCCCGGCGTCGGACTGCCAATCGTCTCGGTGAGGATGCCAATCTGGTTGTGGAAATAGGCCGTGGTCCGCAGGCCGCCGTTCCACCACGTCGAGTAGCTCGAGCCCTTCTTGCTGACGACGCCGGGCTTGTTCTCTTCGATGAACTTCGTCTGCATGATCGCGCCGATCAGATCGGTCGCGGCGGCGATGCCCGGGTGGAAGTTGTAGTTGAACGGATCGCGGAACGGCGGCGCGAACATCACCGCGCCGGCCGGACCGGTCTGGTGATGGTTGTACATGATCTGCGGGAACCAGACGCGGTACATCTGGTTGCTCATGTTGGTCGTTTCCGGCAGGGCGTTCATGTACGAGTCGCGGTTGTCGTCGTGGCCGGCGTAGTAGTTGTAGAGCCCGGGGTGGCCGCCCGACGTGCCCGTGTGCTTCATGTAGGCGTTGGCGACGAGGTCGAGTCCGTCAGGATTCGCGAGCACGAAAAGAATGATGCAGTCGTTCAGGAAACGCTGCGTCTCTTCGTCGTTGCGCGAGACCATCTGGTAGACCATCTCCATCAGCTGCTGCGCACCGAGCACTTCGCTCGCGTGCAGCCCGCCGTCGATCCAGACGATCGACTTGCCTTCCTTCGCCAGCGCGCGCGCCTGGTCGTCGGTCAGGCCTTCGGCGAGCGAGAGCCGGCGCGAAATTTCCTTGTAGCGCTCGAGCTTGGCGAGGTTTTCCGGCGCCGAGACGATCGCCATCGGCTGCGGCCGCTTCATCGCGGTCATGCCGATCTCCTGGTAGACCAGCCGCGGCGACTCCTTGTCGAGCTTCTTCCAGTACGCGACCAGCTGGTCGTAATTGGCGAGGAAGTAGTCGTCGCCGATGTTGTGGCCCCATTCCTCTTTCGGCGACGTGACCTTCGGGGCGGCCGACTGCGCCTGCGCGTCGATGCGCATCTGAGCCGCCGGCGCGAACAACGCCAGCGCCGCGGCGAGCCCGAGCGCGAGAACAAAACGTGGTTGTTTCATGGACATCCCTGATCCTCCGGAGAGGCGCTAACGATAACAGAAATTACTGCCGCGATTCGCCGCGATGTGGTGGAAAACCCGGCATTTGCCGCGCGTAAACGTCCGATCGGCGGTCGTCGTAGGCGATCGGTTCAGCGCCGTTGCGAAAGGACCAGCGCCAGCCCGGCGATCACCACGCCGGCGGCATCGGCCGCGACCGCCGGGTGCAGCAGCAGGGCGCCGCCAACGCCGGCCAGTCCGCGGACGACGAGGTCCCGTGATCCGCCGCTGCGGCGCGTGCACGCCACCGCGAACGCCGCCACTCCGAGCGCCGCGGTCAGGCTCGACGTCACGACGTCGACCCATCCGGATTGCAGCAGCAGGCCCAATCCACGCGGATCCATCGTGAACGCCAGCGGCACGACGAAGGCCGGCAACGAGTACTTCCACGTCAGCAGCATCGTCCGGAACGGCCTGCCGCCGGTGAGCGCGGCCGCGGCGAACGGTGACAGCGCCGTCGGCGGGCTAACCTCCGACAGCACCGCGTAATAGAAGATGAACATGTGCGCCGCGAAGTCCGGCACGCCGGATTGCACCAGCGCCGGCGCGACCATGACGGCCGCGATGATGTAGGAGGCAGTCACCGGCACGGCGAGCCCGAGCACCCACACCGCAATCGCCGAATAGATCACCGTCAGCCACAACGTCCCCCCGGCGAGCGTGACGATCACACCGGCGAGTTTCAGGCCGAGGCCGGTCAAGGTCACCACGCCGACGATGATCCCGGCAGTGGCGGTCGTCGCGGCCACGCCGAGCACGTCGTCCCCGCCCCGGCGCAAC
>DASUGM010000069.1:0-11390 GCA_036274055.1 Vicinamibacterales bacterium
CCTTTATGCAGTTCGTGCATAAAGGTCACCCGACCTCCTTTATGCACTTCACACTCGACGGTCCCGCCGGCCCTCTCGAAGCGTTGCTCGACGAGCCAGCCACTGAAAGCATCCGCGCCGCGGTCGTGTTTGCGCATCCGCATCCGCAGCAGGGCGGCACGATGCACACCAAGGCCGTGTTTCAGGGCTCGAAGGGGCTGGTCCGGCTCGGCTGCGCGGTGCTGCGCTTCAACTTCCGCGGCGTCGGCTCGAGTGCCGGCGAATTCGACGCCGGCGCGGGCGAGTCGGCCGACTTCAACGCCGCGCTCGACTGGATGGCGGCGCGCTATCCGAACGCGCCGCTGTGGGCGGCGGGGTTTTCGTTCGGTTCGTGGATCGCGCTCGAGGCCGGCGCCCAGGACGCGCGGGTGTCGGCGCTGATCGGGATCGCGCCGCCCGTGACCCGTGAAGGCTACTCGTTCGAGCACACGCTGACGTCCACCAAACCGAAGTTTTTTGTCCAGGGTGACCTCGACACGTTGTGCCCGCTCAAAGACATGTGGGCGTTCTACTCAAAGCTCGAAGAGCCGAAGGAGCTCGTCGTCATCGACGGCGCCACGCATCTGTTCGACGGCAAGACGGCGGAGGTCGGCGACGCGCTCGAGGCGCTGCTGGGAGATTTCGAGTGATCGCATCGCCGCGGGGCAAACCGCGCCATGATTACGATTGGCAGGGGAACACGATTGAGTGAATTGCGAGGGCGCGGGGCCGAATGGCTGGTCGCCGACGTGTCCGCCGACATCCTGACGCCGGAGACGCTGAGCGAGGACCACCGTCTGGTCGCGCAGACGGCGGCCGAGTTCGTCGCACAGGAAGTGACACCGGCGCTCGACGCGCTCGAGCAGAAGGACTGGGCGACGTCGCGCACACTGATCGAACGGGCCGGCGCGCTCGGACTGATCGGCACCGACCTGCCCGAATCAGTCGGCGGCGTCGGCCTCGACAAGGCCGCCGCGATCGTCGTCGGCGAAGCGATCGGCCCCGCCGCTTCCTTTGCGACGACATTCGGCGCGCAATCCGGGCTGGTGACGATCCCGCTGCTCTGCTTCGGCAGCGACGCGCAGCAGCAGAAGTATCTGCCGCGCATCGCCAGCGGTGAATTGATCGGCGCCTACTGCCTGAGCGAGTCGGGATCAGGATCGGACGCGCTCGGCGCCCGCGCCAAAGCCGTGAAGCAGTCCGACGGATCGTGGCGGCTGTCCGGCGAGAAGATGTGGATCACCAACGGCGGGTTCGCCGATCTGTTCATCGTCTTTGCGAAAGTCGACGGCGAGCAGTTCTCCGCGTTCATCGTCGAGCGCGGGTTCGCCGGGGTGAGCCACGGCAAGGAAGAGCACAAGCTCGGCCTGCACGGTTCGTCGACGACGCCGCTGGTGCTGAACGACGCGCAGGTGCCGGCGGACAACCTGCTCGGCGAGATCGGCAAGGGCGCGAAAATCGCGTTCAACGTCCTCAACTACGGCCGCTTCAAGCTGGCGGCGATGTGCAGTGGCGGCGCAAAGGCGGCGCTGGCCGAGGCCGCGGGTTACGCCGCGGCCCGGCGCCAGTTCGGCCAGCCGCTGACCTCGTTCGGCGCGATCCAGCAGAAGCTCGGCGAGATGGCGCTGCGGCTCTACGGCGTAGAAAGCATGCTCTACCGGACGACCGGATTGATCGATCAGGCGATCGCGGACGCTGCGGCCGGCGGTAACCACAGCGGCGCTGAAATGGCCCGCGCGCTCGAGGAGTTCGCGGTCGAGGCGTCGCTGCTGAAGGTCGCCGGCAGCGAGATGATCGACTTCGTCATCGACGAAGAAGTGCAGATCTTCGGCGGCAACGGCTTTGTGCGCGAGTACCCGGCCGAGCGGCGTTTCCGTGATGCCCGCGTCAACCGGATCTTCGAAGGCACCAACGAGATCAACCGGCTGCTGGTGCCCGGCGTGCTGATCAAGCGCGCGATGAAAGGCGCGCTCGCGCTCAAGGGCGCAGCGGAAAAGGTGCAGGCCGAGCTGGTCGCGCCGCCGTCTTCATCCTCGTCGCCGGCGTCCGATTCGCTCGCGGCGGCGCGGCGGATGGCGTCGGCGGCCCGCAAGACGGCGCTCTTGATGCTCGGTCTGGCGGCGCAGACCTACGGCGACAAACTCGGCGAACAGCAGGAGGTGCTCATGCTCGTCACCGACATGCTCATCGACGCCTACGCCGCCGACAGCGCGGCACGGCGGGCCGGCATCGCGTCGCGGGTCCGGCCGGCGGCGGCGCCGCTGCACGCCGACGCGGCGACGGTCATCGCCCATGACGCCGCCGCGCGCGTCGAGGCCAGCGCGCGCGTCGCCATCGCGGCGATGCAGGACGGCGACGCGATGAAGACCTCACTCGCGGCCGTGAGGAAGATCCTGAAGGTCGAGCCCGTGAACACGGTTGCGGCGCGCCGGCGGATTGGGCAGGCGGTGGCGGAGAAAAGAGCTTATGTGTTTGCGTAGGTACGTCGGGTACGCGAGGTACGTCAGGGACGCGAGGGACCTGGAACGCGGCTTCGCCGGGCCCACTTCCTTGGTTTGTACCAATCCAGAAAGTCGGCCGGCGAAGCAGGGTCGTCGTCCCCGCGTACCCGACGTACTGCGCGTACTCTGCGTACTGTCTTTGTTCCTGGCTGTGTCCTGCGAATCCGGTCCGTCGAAGCCGGCGGCCGACATGCGGCCGTACGAGGATCAAATCACGGCGGCGCGCGCCGCGAAGGATTTGATGTTCCGCACCGACGCCGAGAACTCGCCGCTGCTTCCGGGTGAACGTCCGTCCTTCCCTGGACTGCCCTATTTCCCCATCGACGCCAGGTATCACGTTCCCGCCTACCTGAAGGCCGATCCGAAGGGCGAGCAGGTCGTCATCGAGCTGCAGACGTCGGCCAAGACCAAGGATCCGCTTCGCCGCGTCGGCAAGCTCGGGTTCACGCTCGACGGGCAGACATTCGCCCTGACTGCGTTCTCCGGCGTCGAAGACCGGGAGATGAAGCGATTGTTCGTGCCGTTCGGCGACGAGACCGGCGGCAAGGAAACCTATAAGGGCGGACGCTATCTCGACCTCGATCGCACGCCGACCGGTCTCTACGATCTCGATTTCAACCGCGCCTACCATCCGACCTGCGTCTACAACATCAGTTACATCTGTCCGGTCCCGCCGCCGGAGAATCGCCTCCCGATCGCGATCCGCGCCGGAGAAAAGCTGCGCTGATGCCGGCCGTCGTCTTCGACTTCGACGGCGTGCTTGCCGACACCGAGCGCGTGCACCTGGCCGTCACGCAGGACGTCTACCGCGATCGCGGCTGGTCGCTGAACGAGGCCGACTACTTCGCGGAATACCTTGGCTACGACGATGCCGAACTGCTCAAGCGGTTTGCCGCCGACAACGGCATCGCCATCGACGACGACGGCATCAAGGCCATCGTCGACGAAAAGTTCGGTCGATTTCACGAGCGGCTCGCCGGCGGGGACGCCCTCTATCCGGGCACGCGCGCCTGCGTCGGCCGAGTCCGCGAGCGATTTCAAATTGCGATCGCGTCCGGCGCCCAGCACGCCGACATCGTCGCGATTCTCCGCACTGGCGGTCTCGCCGGCGTCTTTCCGGTCATCGTCGGCATCGATGACGTCGAGCACGGCAAGCCGTCGCCTGATCCGTACGAGAAAGCGGTGACGTTGCTGGGCGTGCCGCCGCGCGAAGCCGTCGCCATCGAGGATTCACGCTGGGGAATCGCGTCCGCACGCGAGGCCGGGCTGCGGACGATTGGCGTGACCACCAACTACGCGGCCGCCTCGCTTGGCGGACCAGATGCCGTGATCGACTCGCTCGACGAGTTGACGGTCGATCTGATCGAGCGCATTCTCGGCGCACCGGCCCTCGGATCGAGGCCCGGCATATGAAGGCCGACTCCCGGTTGACCGCCGACCTGCGCCGGGTCCTCGATCGCGAGCCGCTCGACCTGCCGCGCGCCGCGCTCGTCATCGCTCGCCTCGAATACCCGCACCTCGAAGTCGAGCGCCCGCTAGAGACGCTCGCCGAACTCGGCCGCCGCGCCGCCGATCGGTTCGAGACGCTCGGCGACCGGCCGATTCGCGCGCGCATCGGCGCGATCAATCAGCTGCTGTTCGACGAAGAGCGCTTCGCCGGCAACCGCGCGCAGTACGACGACGTCCGCAACAGCCTGCTCAACGTGGTGCTGACGCGCCGGCTCGGGATTCCGATTTCGCTGGCGCTCGTCTACATGGAGGTGGCGCGGCGCGCCGGTCTCGACGTGCGCGGCGTCGCTTTCCCGGGGCACTTCCTGATGCGCGTCGAAGGCGGCGGCGAACCCGCGGTGGTCCTCGATCCGTTCGACGGCGGCGCCGAGGTCGACGACACGGCAAGGCGCGCGTTGCTGGCGCGCCACGTCGGTGACGAAGTGCCGTTCGATCCCGAGCTGCTCGAGCCGTGCTCGACCCGGCACATGCTGGCGCGGATGCTCAACAACCTCAAGCGCATCTACGTCGAGCAGCGCTTCTTTCCGCAGGCGCTGGCGATCACCGATCTTCTGCTTACCGTCGATCCGACGATCCTCTCGGAGCTGCGCGATCGCGGCCTGCTCGCGTATCACCTCGACGATTTTCCGTCAGCGCTGCGCGACCTGCAGGACTACCTGAAGATCCGCGTCTGGACCGACGAAGACGGCGACGAGAAGGATCGAATCTGGGAGCACGTCAAGAACCTGCGGCGACGGGTGGCGGGATTGAATTAGATCTTTACGTCCAGTACTTCGGGTACTTCGGGTACTCGGGGTACGTCGGGTACCAGGAACGCGGCTTCGCGGCGTTTACTTTCTCAGCAGGTACGGTTTGCGCTCTGTACCTGTTGAGTAAGTGGGCCAGCGACAGTACGTTCCTGGTACCCGACGTACCCCGAGTACCCGAAGTACCTGAAGTACCCGAAACGAGCCGAAAGCCGTCCCGACGCGGTTGGGCGGATCTGGGCCCGTGGCAGCAGGTCCAGAAGGCTGGCTGCGTCCCCGCGCGAAGATGACTTCCGGCTCAGAGCAGTTAGACACCGGGATTCTTCGGCCGGCTTTCGGCCTCGCGGCTCCGTGCGTAGTGCGCCATGCGCGGTGCTGAAGAAGGTCAGCACGCTCATCCGCAGGCGCGGCGGGCGACGCGGGTCAATCCGGTCGAGGGGCTCAGGAACGAGTAGCACCTGTGGCTATTTGATAAAGAGCATCTCTCTGTATGTCGGCAGCGGCCAGATCTGATGCGGCACGAGCAGCTCGAGCTGGTCGCCGGCGTCACGAAGGGCGTTCATCGCCGGCACGACGACGTCGCGCATGAACTTCGCGTGCTTTTCGCCGGACTCGGCGTGATGCTCCAGTGAGTCGGCGAGCTTGTCGGTGCGCGAGCGGAGATCGTCGACGAGCTTGGTCACGCGATCGAGCACCTTCTTGGCTTCGCGCGTCGAGCCGCCGGCGTCGCGCACCGCCTTCACGGATTGCGCGACGTTCTTCTGATACTCCAGCGCCGCCGGCAGGATGTACCGGTTCGCGATCAGCACCATCAGCTGCGCTTCGACATTGACGGTCTTGACGTAGGTCTCGATCGCGATCTCATAGCGTGCGCGCACCTCGCGCGCGCTCAGCACTTTGTATTTCTCGAAGATGGCGATGATGTCGCTGCGGTTGAGCTGCGGCAGCGCGTCGACGGTGTTGGTCAGGTTGAGCAGGCCGCGTTTGGCGGCTTCCTTGCGCCAGTCGTCGGAATAGCCGTTGCCGTTGAAGATGATCTGCTTGTTGTCCTTGATCAGTCTGGTCAGCAGCTCTTTCACCGCCTGCTCGAGTGATTTCCGATCCTTGCCGCGGCCCTTCGTCGCCTCTTCGAGACGCGTCGCCACGTAGTCGAGCGACTCGGTCATCGCGACGTTCAACGCGATGTTCGGGAAGGCGATGCTCTGGTTCGACGACACCGCGCGGAACTCGAACTTGTTGCCGGTGAACGCCAGCGGGCTGGTGCGGTTCCGATCGCCGGCATCACGCGGCAGTTTGGGCAGCACGCCGACGCCGGTGTCGAGAATGCCGCCCGACTTGGTTCGTTTGGCGCCGCCCTTCTCGAGCTGCTCGAAGATGTCGGTGAGCATGTCGCCGAGGAAGATCGAGATGATCGCCGGCGGCGCTTCGTTGGCGCCGAGGCGATGGTCGTTGCCGGCGCTGGCAATCGAGAAGCGCAGCAGGCCCTGCCACTTGTTGACGGCGCGCAGCATCGCCGCGCAGAAGACCAGGAACTGGATGTTCTCGTGCGGCGTGTCGCCCGGGTTGAGCAGGTTGTTGCCGAGGTCGTCGCTCATCGACCAGTTGAGGTGCTTGCCGCTGCCGTTGACGCCGGCAAACGGCTTTTCGTGGAGCAGGCAGGCCAGCCCGTATTTCGGCGCCAGCCTCCGCATCGTCTCCATCGTCATCATCTGGTGGTCGGTGGCGACGTTGGCGCTTTCGAAGATCGGCGCCAGTTCGTACTGACTGGGCGCGACCTCGTTGTGGCGCGTCTTGACCGGGACGCCGACCTTGTAGAGCTCGGTCTCGACGTCGTGCATGAACGCCAGGACGCGGTCAGGAATCGCGCCGAAGTACTGATCTTCGAGTTCCTGGCCCTTGGGCGGCCGGGCGCCGAACAGCGTGCGCCCGGCATTGATGAGATCCGGCCGCGCGAAATAGAAACTGCGATCGATCAGGAAGTACTCCTGCTCCGGTCCGCAGGTGGTCATCACGCGCTCGGCCCGCGAGCCGAACAGCTTGAGGATGCGCACCGCCTGCTTCGACAGCGCTTCAATCGAACGCAGGAGCGGCGTCTTCTTGTCGAGCGACTCGCCGGTCCAGCTGACGAACGCCGTCGGGATCACGAGCGTGGCGCCGTTGCGGGCCTCGAGCAGCCACGGCGGACTGGTCGGGTCCCACGCCGTATAGCCGCGCGCCTCGAACGTCGACCGCATGCCGCCCGACGGAAAACTCGACGCGTCAGGCTCGCCCTGGATCAGCTCCTTGCCGCTGAACTCGGCGACCGCGCGTCCCTCGGACGTCGGCACGATGAACGAGTCGTGCTTCTCCGCGGTGATCCCGGTGAGCGGCTGGAACCAGTGGGTGTAGTGGGTCGCGCCGTGCTCGAGCGCCCAGTCGCGCATCGCCGAGGCAATGATGCTCGCCGCCGACGCATCGAGCGGCTCGCCGTGGCTGACCGCGCGGCGCAGCGCCTTGTAGACGTCACGCGGCAGCCGCCGGCGCTGCACGTCGTCGTTGAACGTGAGCGAGCCGAAGATCTCGGTGGCCTTCGGCCGGGGCGTCGTCGAAGTGCCGACGGTCTTGCCCCACTCGATGATGCTTCGGGTGGCGTCCTGCAGCGCGGAAGAGCCCATGGTGTCGCGTCCTTTCTGGGGAAAAGGAAAAAAGAGGTGGCCTATTCTACTGATCCGGAATCCAGATCGACCACCCGCCGGTGGTCGCCGATTCGTACAAGAACATGATTTGCGACGTGAACGGAGGGTGATTGGCGCCGTAGGCGTCGAACAGGATCAGATCGGCGGCCGTGCCCCAGATGGCCACCGAGAGCGTGACGGCGAGCAGCGTCGGCCGAAACAGCATCGAGCCGCGCGCGACGGTCGATGTGCCGAAGACCAGGAGTGCCGCCAGCACCGCGTTGAACGCGCTAAGAGCGTTCCAGCGGTGTAAATCCCATCCGACCGCGTGCAACAAAAGCGGGCTCAGCGCGGCGGCGACGACCAGCGCGGCGGCCAGATGCGACGCCAGGCCGTCGTTGACTCCGCCGCGCACTCGGCCGACGGCGAGCCAGGTCAGAAACAGGGTGCCCGGCGCGAAAATCAGAACCGACCAGAACAGATCGAGCAGCGTGTCCATCGAGGCCCACCGCGACCGCATGTCAGCTGCCGGATCCGGCGCGGTGGACAGCACGCCGAAAGCGTCCTGGCGAGGACGGATGTCGAGATGGCCCGTGCCTTCGACGCGAATCGTGTCGGCCAGGACCGGGGACGCGCCGCCGAAGACGCTGGCGACCGACGTCGACGCCGCAAAGACCACCAGAATGGCGGCGGTCACCACCAGCAATTCGCGCGTCGTCGCTGGCTGCCGGTCGTCGTCGCGTCCGCGCAGCAGCGCCAGGCCGAGCAGCGGACCGATCCAGAAGATCGCGGCTTCGTGCACCAGCGGGGTCAGCACCGCGACAGCCGCGGCGGCGATGGTCTGGAGCGCCGGCCGCCGGCGCAGCGCGAAGACGCCGAGGACGGCGAGATATACGAGCTGCTCGAGATAGCCGGCGAGGTGCGTCACGAACGAAATCGCCGGCGAGGCGCCGATCGCCAGCAGCGCCGCGGTACCTTCGGCGCCGTCGAGCCGCTGCGACAGCCGGACGACAACGGCGATGAGCAGCGCAAGCAATACGAGACCGATCGCGGCGAGAAAGAGATAGTAGTACGTCCAGGTGCCAAAGACGCGGTGAAGCAGTTCGCCCCACAAGCCGCGCCGGATGAAGCCGTGTTCGTAGGTGAAGAGGTACTGCGTGATCGCCCACCGGCTCGGCATGCGCAGGCCCTTGAGGACGGCCAGCGCGAGCAGCAGGATGAACACCGGTCGAGCCCAGCGTCGATCGTCCGGGATGTCCATCCGCCGAGATACTACTTGAACGCGGCGACGTCGAGCGCGCGATTCCAGCCGCGAGATTGTCGCTTGACCGCTCCGATAATCGTTTCCACAATGGCGCCCATGAAGACCTCACGCTCGCTTGCTGCCGTCGCGCTTGCCGTCGGACTCGTCCTGTCAGCGCCGCAGGTGGGCGCGCAGAAGCCGCCGACGCCGGCGGACTTCCTCAGCCCGGGCTATCCGTTCGATCTGGTGTCGGCGAAGAAGACCGACCGGATTGCGTGGCTCGCCTACGAGGAAGGCAAGCGCAACGTGTATACGGCGGTCGCGCCAGGCTTCGTGCCCGTACGACTGACGTCGTTCCTCGACGACGACGGCACCGAAATCTCTGACCTTGCGCTGTCTGATGACGGAGCGATCGCGGTGTTCGTCCGCGGTACGGCGCCGAATCGCGAGGGCTGGGTCGCCAACCCGACCGGGAATCCGTCGGGCGCCGAGCGCGCGATCTGGGCAGTGCGCACCGGCGCGCCGGCAGCCGCGGGACGCGCGGCCGGCGCAGGCGCCGCGACTACGACGACAACGCCGCGGCCGGCCGCGGGTGCGACGCGTGTTGGCGCGGCGTGGCGCGTCGCCGAGGGCGGCAATCCCGAACTCGCCCCGGACGGCAGCGCCGTGCTGTTCGTGCGTGACGGTCAAATCTTCTGCGCGAAGCTCGGCACGGGCGTTCAGTCCTCGCCGATGTACCGCGGTGAAGAGCCGCTGATCAAAGCGTGGGGCACCAACAACGGTCCGCGCTGGTCGCCCGATGGCTCGAAGATCGCGTTCGTCAGCAACCGCGTCGATCACAGCTTCATCGGCGTCTACGACGTCACCGCGAGAACGGTGAAATTCCTGTCGCCGAGTGTCGATCGCGACACCAGCCCGACGTGGTCGCCCGACAGCAAGCGGGTCGCGTTCATTCGTCGTCCTGGACTGCCGTTCGGTCAGCAGGCGCAGCAAGGTACCGGCAGTCTCGGCCTGCCCAACGGGCCGGCGTACAACCCGAACGGCGGCACCGGACGAGGCGGTCGCGGCGGCGGACGCGAAGGCCAGCCGGCGGCAACGACGACAACACCAGCGGCGACCGCAGCACCCGCGGCGCAGACTCCACCGGCCGCGGCGCCGCCAACCGCGCGCGGCAATCAGCCACCGCCTCAGAATCAGCGCGGCAATCAGCAGCAACAGCAGCAACAAGGGCGCGGCAACAATCCGGGCCGCGGCAACCAGCCGGGACGCGGCAATCAGCCCGCGCCGCCGCCGGCAGTTCCCGTGCAGCCCGAACCGCCTCGGGAAACTCCGCGGCCTGAAGTCCCCGGGCTGATGCGGGCGACGCTGCGCGGCGGCTACACGCTGGCGCTGATGATCGCTGACGTCGCCGGTTCCGCTGACGGCCGCGAGTTCTGGCACAACGCCGTCGACGAAAAGACCTTCACCAACATCGCCACCATTCAGTGGGCCGGCGCGCACGTGATCTTCCCGCACATCGTCCCCGACGACGATTGGGATCGCTGGTTCGCGGTCGCGGTCGACGGGTCGTCGAAAGATCCGATCAACTTGATCACGACCGACGGATTGATCGAGGACGCGACGTCGATCGCGGTCGCGCCCGACGGCCGGACAATCTACTACTCCACCAATGCCAGGGACATCGACCGGCGCCACATCTGGGCGGTGCCGACCGCGGGCGGCGCGCCGCGGCAGGTGACGACCGGCCCCGGCATCGAGACGTCTCCGGTGGTGTTGTCGACTGGCCTGCGGATCGCCGCGCTGACCGCCGATGCGAAACGGCCGCAGTCGGTGGGCTTGTTTCCGGCGAAAGGCGGCGCGCAGGAACTGGTGTATCCGACGTTACCGCGGACGTTTCCGTTGTATCAGCAGGTCGTGCCGGAGAACATCACACTGAAGGCGCCGGACGGCCTCGAAGTCCACAATCAGATCTTCCTGCCGGCCAACCTGCGCGACGGCGAGAAGCGTCCGGCGATGATCTTCGTGCATGGCGGGCCGGTGCGGCAGATGCTGCTCGGCTACCACTACATGCACTTCTACCACATGGCCTACGCGATCAATCAGTGGCTCGCGAGCCAGGGCTACGTCGTGATGTCGGTGAACTACCGCAGCGGCATCGGCTACGGCCGATCGTTCCGTCAGGCGCCGAACACCGCCGGCCGCGGCAACGCGGAATACCAGGACGTGCTGATCGCGGGCAAATACCTGCAGCAGCATCCGAACGTCGACACCAAACGGATCGGGATCTGGGGTTTATCGTACGGCGGCGTGCTCACCGGGCAGGCGCTGGCGCGCAATTCCGACATCTTCTCGGCCGGCGTCGATCTGGCCGGCGTGCACCTCTGGGGCAGCTCGCTCGAGCCGGGCGACGTGTCATATCAGTCGTCGGTGATTTCGGCGATCGACGGCTGGAAGTCGCCGGTCCTCCTCGTCCACGGCGACGACGACCGCAACGTGGCGTTCCAGCAGACGACCGGCCTGGTGCAACTGCTGCGGGCCAGAAACGTCGAGTACGAGCTGATCGTGTTTCCCGACGACACCCACGAGTCGTTACTTCACTCGCGTTGGATTTACACCTTCGAGAGGATGGACAAGTTTCTCAAGAAACATCTCGGCGGGAATTGAATCACCACTTCGGGGTACTTCGGGTACTTCGGGTACGCGGGGTACGTCGGGTACC